>JBGQJV010000007.1:0-45574 GCA_041499215.1 Gemmatimonadota bacterium
CTTCTCACTTCTCACTTCTCACTTCTCACTGCTCACTGCTCACGGTTCTGCTTCTCCCCGCAGCCCGGACCACCACCAGTATCAGGACGACGACTGCGGCCAGGCAGACCAGCGGCAGGACGATCGCCAGCAGGGAGGTCAACACCGAGCCGGCGGCCTCCACCGTGGCGACCACCGGGTTGCCGAGCCCGCCGGTGAGGGCGGTCGACTTGAGCCGGAGCAGCACCGACGCGCCCTGAATCAGCCCGGCGAATCCGCCGCCGCCGATGATGGTGACCGTCCATTTCACCAGCGGCGGGAGATCGGTGACCACCGAGGCGGCCGCTACCATCCCGGCCACGATGGCGGCGGGTGTGGCGGCGACGTCCAGAGCATGGTCCAGCCAGGGGAAGTAATAGGCACCGACCTCCAGCACCGTGGCGGTGCCGAAGGCCAGGAGCGCGGGTATGCTGCCGAGCCACTCGAACCCGGTCGCGAGCGGAAGGTGCCCCCAGTGGGCCGCGATCCCTGCGATGAGGAGCGGGGTGAATACCCGGAACCCGCAGGCCGCCGCGAGTCCCAGGCCGATGGCGATGCTGACCAGGCCCTGCAGGGAATCCGGCGACATGCGGGTTCAGTGCCCCTGGCGCAACCGCCCGACGCGTTCGTTGAGCTGCTGCATCAGGATCTGGAGCTCGGAATGCTCGGGGTGCAGGATCCGCCCCGACTCGCTGTCCAGGTCGGCGATGATGGTCTTGAGGATGTCGATGCTGCGACGCAGCCGGAACCGGGTGATGAACCCCGGGTAGTTGGCCGTGCGCGAGGCGGAGAGCACCGCCCAGACGCTGGTGCGCAGATTGTCGACCGCCCCCTTGAGATCCTCGAGACCTTCGGCATTCTGACCGCTCTTGGCGAGCTGCGCGTCGACCGTGGTGAGCTGACGGCGGAGCTGATCGATCTGCTGGGCGAGCGTGTTGTCGGTCATGTGGGGTCGGCGAGGTTGAGCGTGATACCGCCACAGGTGGCGCGCGTCCCCGGCGCCGTCCCGCGCTGTTACAGGGTCTTCCGCACCCGCTCGAGACCTTCCCGGATCTCGTCCACCAGCCGCTCAGCCGCGGTGCCGATGTCCTTCATAGCTTCCCGGGCCTCGCCGCCGGCCGCGTCGGCACGCTGCCTGAGCGTCGCGATCTTCTCATCCAGATTCAGCCTGGCCCACTCGTCGCGCGCCTCTGCCCGGGCCAGGTGCAGCTTGAGCTTGAGTTCGTCCCGCTGTCGCTCCAGATCCGCCAGCACCTGCTGCCATTTTGCCTGCAAGTCCGTCATGGTGCCTCCTCCCAGAAGCCGGAGCCGGGTTCCCCATCTCCCTAAAGGTAGCGCCCCGAGGGTTGAGGTCTAACCCCATGATGACCGCGTCCCGGCCGCTGTAGCTGAGGCGCTCTCGGGCCTGCCAGCCGCGGGGCGTGTACCAGGCCTCGGCCTCGGTGGTGAACAGGAACAGCTCGGGAAAGCCCAGGTGCCGGGCGTCCTGTACCACCCGGTCCACCAGAGCCCTCCCGACCCCTCGGCCCCGATGTCCCGGGGCGACGTACACGCTGGCCAACCACGGCGAGCGGGACTCCGTCCCGGGCATGTCTTCGAGCAGCAGGCTGGCGGAGCCCGCCAGGACCTGGTCCGCCAGCGCGATGACCGTGGTGGGTGCGGTCCGCCTTCCCGTGTGGGCAGCCAGCTCGGCCGCGGCCTCCGCCAGTGACCATTCCGGGAGCAGCTGCCGCCATTCGGCGTGATGCCAACGGGCCAGCAGATCGACCGCCTCGGGGCGGTCGGCCAGGTAGGCCAGGCTCAGCGGCATCGCGGGCTCAGAGGGGCCGCTGGCGCCGGCGGCGGAGGATCATGTCCTGCACGCTCTCCTCGGAGAACTCGCGGAACTCGCCGGCGTCGAAGAAGGTGCCAAAGCAGACGGGACATGACTCGAGCCAGAGCGTCGGCTGACCCTTGTCCACCATTCTCACCATCGGCTGTCCGTCCACCGGACAGCGGATGAGCCCCACCTGATCGTACCGCTGTCCGGTGGCGGGGTCACCGGTATCGAGCGATTCCGCGGCGCCCCTCAGATCCTCGTGCTCCAGCATGTCGAACCACAGGCCGCCGCACCCGGTACAGCGGTCCACCTCGGTCCCGGCCACCGTGACGGTGGCCATCTCGGAGCGGCACTTGGGACAGCGGAGCGGCCCCGGGCCGCGCAGGTGCACGTCGTCGATCGGCTCGTCACCCATGGTCGAAGGGTGGGCCGGCCGCGGAGTTCACGCAAGGGAGTCGGGCAGCTCGGCCAGGAGGCTCCGGACACTCCGGCTGGCCTCGAACCGTCCGGCGTAGCGGCTGGAGTGGACCCGCTGCAATTCGGGCGCATAGTCCCGCTGATACAGCTCCACCCGGGCGGCCGATGCCGCGAGGTACTCGAGCACGAAGGTCACCCGCCCGTCTGCCCGTGCCGGTCCGGTGTCGCGCTGGATGGAACAGTGGTGGAAGCAGCCCGTGCGAAGCACCTCCGGCACGTGCACCGCCCGCATCCATTCGAGCCACTCCTCCGCGATCTCCCCATCGATGCAGAGCGTGACGGCATACACCGCCGGCCGCGTGGCACGGGCAGCGTCTTCCTCGACCGCCAGCAACACCACGAGCGCGTGTTCCGCCATCGACTCGGGCACAAAGAGATGGTCATGCCAGGCGGCGGATACGACATTGGCGGGGATCCCCGCCGCCGCCAGCGCCCGGCTGATGCGGGCGAGAAACCCCACGGCATTGAGGTCCGAATGGACCGTCAGCTCGATCCGCCGCGCCAGGAAATCTGGAGTCAGGCCGGCCTTGACCGCTTCCCCGGCTTCGAGAATCAGGGTGACGCCTTCGGTTTCACGGAACGTGCCCAGCGAGGCGACGGCGCCGGCCGGGAATCCGTCAGGCTGGCGGCAGAAGGCGTAGCGGACCGGATCGAGGGTCGGGCGCATGCCCGCGAGCAGCCGGTCGAGCCGACGCTCGCCCTCGAACGGCGCGGAGCGGTCGCCCATGGCCGGCTCGGCTCACCCGGGCTCGCGGCGGGCCGCCGGGGTGCCGCGCGCAAAGCCGATATAGTCGGTGGCCTCCGGGGCTGAACCGTCGAGCCGCAGACGCTGAGCCACCTGGCCGCGGTGATAGGCGCCATGCAGGAAGACGTGCAGCAGGATGTCCTCCACGGCGGTCTGAAGATCCTGTCCCGCGCTGTTGCGGTAGCTCACGATGCGGCGCAGATCGGCCGGCGCCAGACCGAAGATGAACTCGCGGTAGCCAAGCTCGTTCTCCAGGGCGAGCTGCCCGCAACCGGTCGGATCCAGCTCGGGCCACACCGCCCGGGCCGGGGCCACCCCACGGAGCCGCGCGAGCCAGACGTGCTCGGCACCGAGCACGTGGGCCAGCAGCCTCAGCGTCTCGGGCACCGGAGGCGTGGCGCGTTCCAGCGCCAGCAGGGCACGGCCGTCGGCCCAGGCCTGATGGGCCAGCAGCCGGAGCAGGTGGCGCAGGTGCCCCGGCACCTCCCGGTGGCCGGCCTCGAAGTCCCGACGGGTCAGCTCGAACCGGATCACCCCGGGCTCCGAGCCCTCGCCGATCAGCCGGAATCCGTTCTTCTCCAGTACCCGGGTGGATGGCAGCAGGTGGGGCAGGGTCTCGGCGATGACCCGGTGGACTTCCGGTGAGCGGAAGGCGCGCTCAACCAGCGCGCCCGCCGCCTCCGCGGCGATGCCGCGCCGCTGGTACTGCGCCAGCACCGAGTAGCCGATCTCGACGGTTCCCTCCGGCCCCGGTTTCCCCTTGTAGCCCACGATCCCTGCGACCCGTCCGTCGGTGGTCACGATGTAGTGCAGGGTCCAGTTGGCAGTGGCTGGGTCCCGCTCGAGCTGGGCGAGAGTGTGCTGCACCGCCGGCGCGTCGTAGTACTCGGGCGGCCAGGACTCCGAGGTCTCGAACCCCAGGGCCTCCGCCAGCGCGGCGGGCCCCGCCAGGTCCGCGCGGAGGAGATCGGTGGTGGCGGGGATCAGGCGAAGCCGGCTGGTGAACAGAGTCATTGCGGCGAGATCAGGATCCGGGGCACGCCGCGCGGGAGTAGTGAAACTCGATGGTGCGCATCCGCTCGCGCACCGACCCGCTCACCACTGCCAGGAGGGAGTCAGTGCCGCGCCGGGCATAGCGGATCTGCTGAGGAAAATCGTGGGTGAGGTTCTCGAAGACCACAGCGGTGTCGCTGACCAGCGTGGCGAGGAACGCCGCCGGGGGCTGGCCGGAGGGGGAGGCCTCGTAGACCAGTCCGGCCGTTCCTGGCCGGATCAGCAGGTGCTCCCAGCTGCGGGTGCTGTCCGCCTCGACGGTGCGGCTCACTCCGATGAGGGTTCCTCCGGCCGGGGCCAGCCACATCTCCTCGACCACCTCACCCGCTTCCACCTGGCGCCAGCACCCCGACATCCACGCGAGGGTGGTAACCTGCTGGGCCGGGAGCGGGTGAGCGAGGAGCAGCAGGAGGAGGGGGACTCCGGCCCATGTCGGCCGGAGTCCCTGGCATCGGCACGGCGGGTCAGCGGACGTCGTAGACGTAACTGTTCAGCTGCGCGATGGTGACAGCCTGTTCGGCCACCTGGAAGGCGAGCAGGTCGCCGATGGTGACGATGCCGGCGAGTCCTGCCGGGCCCATGACCGGGAGGTGCCGGATGCGGCGCGCGGTCATCAGGGCGCCGCACTCGTCCACCGAGGTCTCGGGCGTCGCAGTCAGGGGCTCGCCGGTCATCACCTGGCGAACGCGGGTGCTCTGCGGGTCCAGACCCTCCGCCACGACACGGCGCATCAGGTCACGCTCCGTGAAGATGCCCACCAAGCCGCCATTCTCCATCACGGGGAGGGCGCCAATCCCGCGCGCGTTCATCAACTGGGCCGCCTCCAGCACGGTGATTTCGGGGGTGGCGGTCACGACGTTAGGGCCCTTTCGGGCCAGGATCTCTCGGACGGTTATCATCGGCGCTCCCACTGGTTAGGGGACACCCTGCGATTCTACCGGAAGGTACCGTGGCGCGCCAGTCAGTGCTCCTCGACCTCGGTCCCCCAGCCATCGTAGACACCCTGGCGGGACTCGGCCATGGCGGTGAGCCGCCGCCGCCAGTCCTGGAGTGAGGCCAGCTCGGGGAGCATCTGGCGGGTGGCGAGGCAGAGCCAGTCGGCGGGATGCTCACCCTCCCCCACCTCCACCGAGAATCCCTCCCGCCGCAGCTCTCCGGCCACCGCCTCCGCGGCCTCGCGGGTAGGGAGAAAGAGGAAGAACTCGATTTTGTGAGGGTGAGAGAGATTCGAGCCCGCCCGGGCGAGCTCGTCCAGGGTGCGCGCGTCGCCGTCGAGGAATTCACTCCCCTCGGGTTGCTCACGGGCCCTCCCGCGCAGCATGAGATAGATGCCGAGCAGGCCGAGGGCGATGAGGACGGAAAGCGGCACGGCCTAGCCGCCCGCCAGGGACCGGCGGGCCTTCATGCGCGGCCCGCGCCCCCGGGCCCGCCAATGGTGCACCGCCAGACTGATCCGGCCGCCCGGGTCCACCCGCACCCCTTCTGCCAGGAGGCGGAAGCGCTGTTCCAGCCCCCCCGCCTCGGGTGGAAGGCTGATCCGGCCCGCGTGGTTGATCACCCGGTGCCAGGGCACGGTGCTGCCGTTGGGGAGGGCGTGCAGCGCATATCCCACCTGCCGGGCCCGGCCGGGCAGTCCCGCCAGCTCGGCGATGTCGCCATAGGTGGCGACCCGTCCCCTGGGAATGCGCCGGACCGCGCGGTAGATCCGATCATACGTCGTCGATGGCGTCCGCATGCGGGGATAGTGGCCCGGTCCCGGCCGAACGGCAAGCGAAGGTCGGGGACCGGCGGGATCAGTCCGGGGTGAGGTCGTGGACCATGATCAGGTCGGTCTGGGGGTCATCGCCCAGATGGAAGACGAACGACCCCACGACGGTGAATCCTGCCTTTCGATAGAAGGCGATCCCGCGCGGGTTCTGCTCCCACACCCCGAGCCACAACGTGCGAGCGCCGCGGCTCCGCGCGGCCTGCTTCGTGGCGTCCATCAGCGGCTGGGCGACTCCCCGTCCGACCCAGGCCTGGTCCAGGTAGAATCGCCAGAGCTGAAGCGGGGCGGACCCGGTCACGGCGGCAGGGACCTCCGCGCCGTCCCGGAGCTGGACGTAGCCGCAGGGGGCTCCGTCGATCTCCGCCAGCAGGACCGTCATGGCGGGGTCCGCCAGCTCGCGCTGCTGCTGGGCCACTCCGTAGGAGCGCGCCAGGTGCGCCGTCAGATTGTCGGGTCGATTGAGGGCTCCGAAGGCGTCTCGAAACGTCCGGGCCATCAGGTCGGCCAGGGCCGCCGCGTCCGCGCGGACGGCCGCCCGGATCCGGAGGCCCGGCGGAATCACAACCCGCGCCTGGCCCAGTCACGGGGCCAGTCCACCGCGCCCCGATGGTTGCCGCTCCAGCTTCCCTCCAGGGTGGCCAACTGTACGGCAATCTCCAGGAGGCAGAGGACGAACAACCCGTCGTAGCCCGCCAGGGCATTCTTCGCCTTGTACCCCTTGGCGGGGTCCCGTTCCTCCAGCCGCACCTGCACCCGGATGTGGGCCCGGGTCAGCGTGGTCCACGGCAGTTCGATCTCGGCGAGAGCACCTGCGATCCGGGTGCGGAGCATACCCGACATGACCAGGGGCGGCTGGTAGCGGTTGCCGTGGCGGCAGGAGCCACGTACCAAGTCCAGCTCCATCTCACCCGGGCCGAGCAGCGTGATGGTGCGGGCGTCGTGCAGCAGCTCGCGAGTCGCGAAGAACTGCGCGGTCTGGGTGGCCAGCTGGGTCAGCGGCGGATGAGTCATAGCGGCTCAGTGCGAGCTGGGTCCGATCCGCAGGCTGGCGGTGGCCAGGAAGATCTCCTGCAGGAAGGTCACGAATCCGCCGATCAGGGCTACCATGCCCAACAGGAAAAGCACCACGATGACCGTGCCCAGGTTCACGCCCAGCAGCGCGCCCACGAACAGCGTGGCGATAACCACGCAGATCAGCAGGGCGCACGAGGTGCACAAGGTGATGGCCCGGTTGATGAGCTGGGCCCGGCGCCGCAGTGTCAGCAGCTGACCGTGCAGCTCGACCTCCTCGAGCGGTGCGGCGGTGGCGTGCTCCCGTTCGAGCGCACGGGCGCGGTCGACGATCCGGGCGAGCCGGTTGGTCAGGACCCCGAGGGTGGGGCCGATGCCGGTCAGCAGGAAGACCGGGGCCACCGCGAGCTGGATGACGTGGGCGAGGTCGGAGACCTGACTCCCGCTCTGCGGCATGACTAGCCGCGTGGGAAGGGGGCGGTCCGCAGCAGTCCCGCGGCCGGACGGGCGGTGTCCAGCGCAGCCACGCCTTCACGCGGCTGGATGAAGCGGAGCAGCAACTCGCGCAGGGCGAGCTCGTGGGTGGGGATGTGCTCGTAGGCGATGATCTGGACCTCTTCCCGGACCTCGCGCCAGATCCCGAGGATGCGGCGCTCGCGCATCCGGACCTCTATGCGAAGCAGGCGGCCCTCCGAGTCGTAAGCGACCGGGTAGCGTCCTTCGCGCACGTCCAGCGGGGCCAGCTCCCGCTGGGCCCTGCTGAGGCTGTTGAACACCAGCAGGGCGCCCTGCGCGTCGATGATGATCGGAGGCCTGATCATGCCGTCGGCTCCCTGGTGAGCGGACCGGTCGGGGCCGGCCGGGAGACGGCCGGGTGCCCCGGTAATGAGCGCGACCGGGAGCGGCCTGTCAATCAGCGGGGACGCCCGCCACCCCCGCGTGGCCGGCCGCGGCTGCCAGGGTGGCTCCGGCCGCCGCCCTCCGCGGGCCGGGGGCTGGCGGGAGCCCCGGCCGGGCCCCCATCGCGGGCCGTTCGCCGTTCGGCCTTGGCCTTGGAGCGGGCGCGCTCCTCCGCCTTGCGGGCCCGGATGGCGGCGATGCGCTCGGCCAGGGGCACCTCGAGCTGACCCTCCGCCTTGGCGGAATAGTCGAAGTCGGGGACCGTTACCCGGGGCAGCCGCTTGCCGATCGCCCGTTCGATGGCGCGAAGCTCCCCCTCCTCCTGCGGCGCAACGAAAGTGAACGCGTCGCCAGTGGCCTCCATGCGGGCGGTGCGGCCGACCCGGTGGATATAGTCGTCCGGCACCATCGGGACGTCGAAGTTCACCACGTGGCCCAACTCCACCACATCGATGCCGCGGGCGGCGATGTCGGTGGCCACCAGGACGCGGTACTTGCCGGCCTTGAACCCGGCCAGCGCCTCGGTGCGCTGTGCCTGCGAGCGGTTGCCGTGAATCCGCTCCGCCTTCACCCCCTGCTTCACCAGATACTTCTGCAGTCGGTCGGCCCGGTGCTTGGTGCGGGTGAAGACCAGGGCCTCGCGCATTTCACCCCGCTGGAGCAGCGTATGAAACAGCGCAGACTTGAGCTCCTGCGGCACGGGGTAGACCGCCTGGGTGATGCCCACCGCCGGCGCCGGCTGGCGCTCGAGATTGATCGTGGCGGGATTGTGCAGCATCTCGCGGGTGAGCGCCAGAATCGGCCCCGGCATCGTGGCGCTGAAGAAGAGTGTCTGACGCCGCGCCGGCAGGTGACGCAGGATCTTCCGGATCTCGGGCAGGAAGCCCATGTCCAGCATGCGGTCCGCTTCATCCAGCACGAGGTACTGGAGCCCGGGGAGCTTGGCGTACGGCATGCGGAAATGGTCCAGCAGGCGGCCCGGAGTGGCGATGAGCACGTCGGCGCCGCTGCGGAAGGCGTGTTCCTGCGGCCCCATGCCGACCCCGCCGAACACCGACGCCGCGGTGATCGGGGTGTGGGTCGCCAGGTCGTTGAGGTCCTCGAGAATCTGGGCGGCGAGCTCCCGGGTCGGCGTGAGCACCAGGGCGCGGGTGGTTCCCCGTGGCCGGCCCAGCAGTTGGTGCAGGATAGGCAACAGGAAGGCCGCAGTCTTGCCGCTGCCGGTCATGGCGCAGGCAAGAATGTCCCGGCCCTCGAGGGCGGGTGGAATGGCGTCGGCCTGGATAGGGGTCGGACGGGCGAAGCCGAGCTCGTGGATGCCCTGCAGGAGACTGGGATGAAGCTTCAGGCTGGTAAACGGCACGCGGATCCCTGGCTGGTGAGCCGGGGAAGCTAGTCGGGGGGGTGGAGGATCAGAAGCTGGCCGCCACACCTCAGAGGGACAGCGCCTCCTTGATTCCGGTCACCACGAACTGCGTCGCCACCGCCGCGAGCAGCAGGCCCATGATGCGCGTTACCACCCGGATACCGGTGCTGCCGAGAAAGTTCACCAGCCGCTCGCCCAGCCGGAGGACCAGATAGGAGATGAACGCGGTGAGCGCGACTGAGGCATAGACCACGGCGCCGCGGGCGAAGGTGCGGGCTTCTCCCGCCAGCACCATGACGGTAGAGATGGCGCCCGGTCCGGCGAGGATGGGGATCGCCAGCGGGGTGAGTGCCACGTCGTCCTTCGCCTGTCCCTCGGCCAGTTCCTCCCGGCTCTCCTGTGTGCTCCGCTGGGCCCTGAGCATGTCGATGGCCACGAACCAGAGGATCAGGCCGCCGGCGATCCGGAAGGCGGGGAGGGTGATCCCGAAGGCGCGGAAGATCCACCGGCCGCCCACCCCGAACACCATCAGCAGCAGCGCCATCGCCACGCAGGCACGCAGGGCGGTCGCCCGACGCTGCTCTGCCGTCTCGTCCTGGGTGATCACCAGGTAGGAGGGCAGGGCGGCGATCGGGTCCACGATGAACAGGATCGAGGTGAACGTGATGAGCGCGAACTGGGCGAATTCTTCCACGGGTCAGGTCGTCCCGGCTCCGCTCATCGGCTGCAGCAGCCGGACCGGGGTATCGGGCCGGATCACTCCCGCGGCAAGCACCCGGGCATACCAGCCCCGCCGGTCCACCGTGACGCGAAGGAACTCCGGGCCGCGTGCCTCACCGACGTAGGGCAGCGAATACAACTCGGTGCAGGGATCACACCGATGGGTGACCTCCAGCAGCACCTCGCCCAGTCCCAGCTGGGTCCCGGGCCGGAGCGCGGCCTCCGGCACTCCGCCGAGGGTAAGGTTCTCGCCCAGGTCCCCGGGCCGGACCGGCCAGCCCTCCGCGTTGAGCGCCCGCAGGACTTCGTCGGTGAGCAGCAGAATGGCCTGGTCGGGATCTCCGCCGAGCGTCCGGGTGCGGTAGTTGTTGTAGTCGCCCGCGGCGCCATCCCGCGTGACCCGCAACTCGCGCACCGCATGCTTGGGAAGGCCGTGCTCCCCGGGGGTGCGCGGCTTGGTGCTGAGTCTGAGCAGGTGTCCGGACACGGCGGTCTCCGCGGTGAGTTCAGAGTTCAGAGTTCGAAGTTCGGAGTTCCCTCTGCAACTCGGAACTTGGAACCGTGAACAACGCCCCCGACGGTCGACGTCAGCTCAGGTTGGCCTCACTTCACGTGCCGGAAGGTAATGCGCCGAACCGCGAGCGACATCGTCGAGGGCGAAACCCCGAACCGCTCGGCAATGGACTTGATCTCCTTTCCCTGCTTGTACAGCCGGCGGGCGAGCTTGACCTGGGCCTCGGTCAGCTTGGCGGCGAAGTTGTCGCTGCCCTTCCGGTTGGCGCCACCGCCATAGCGCTTGGGTTGGTGCCGGGAGGACCAGCGGGTCTTGAAGGACGGGTTGCGTTTGGTCTTGCGTGGCATATGTCCGGACAGGGGTACAGGGTGGATTTTGCCCGGAAGGCGCCGGGGGACGCGCTGATCCGGGGGGAGCGGTCACCGGCGGCGGCGGCCCCGGACGGGGTGGCGCCGACAGATGACAGGACGGGGAACCGCAGAACGGTGTTCCGGCCAGCCCCCGCGAATCCGGGAGCCCGCACACGGCTCGGAGGGTGTGACGGTTGCAGCGTTCCGATTGGAGCTGACGGGAACGACATCGCGGCGCGGCGGAAGGGCGGCGTGCACCGCCCCGATGACACTGCCTTCGCCCCGACTCGAGTGACTCGCATGCTGCGGGATCTCCAACCACCCGTCGCCCCGGGTGTCGGGAATCAACCTACGTGCGATTCGGCCGTCCAGCAACGTGCCGGGAGAGCGCGGGTCGGGCCTGCCGGCCCGGGTCGCCGGGCGGTGGTTGATCGGGTCCCTGGCCTCCTCGACCGGGCCAGAGCCGCACCGGCCATGTCCGGTGGCCCTCCGGTGGCGACAGCAGCAGCTCCCGCCCGCTCCTCGTACCGGGGCCAGACCCCGTTCCGCGAACACCCGGTGACGCGGCCCTGCTCTCCGGCGGTCAGGAGGACGTGGATCGGGGTGAGGGCCGCTCGGTCGGCTGCTGCGTGCGGGCCGCACGCTCCGCCGCCGGCAGATTCATGCCCCTGCGGCCCGGGTCTGGAAACCGAGACGGGAACCCTGGTCCACGGGAGCCGCCTGCAGAAACACCTGCGCGATCGCCTCGTAGGCGATGGCGGTCGGGTAGGTGGTCAAGTCGATCAGCGAGGCCGCGGGAGGAAATTCGAACGCACCGCGAGAACTGCCCTGTGGCGGATAGATCTCCAGGGTCACGTACCCCTGGGCGGCCTGACGGATCGACCGAACCAGGAATTCACGCCCGTCATGCAGGATCACCCGCACCACCGGCACGCCCCCCAGCCCGCGGAGCTGTTCCTGCAGGCCGGTATTGAAGAAGAGTGCATCGAATGCCACGGGAACCTCACGCCAGAGAAAGAGTTCTGAGTTGCGCGTTCCGAGTTGCGAGTCGCGGCGATCAACCTCCGCGAGCCACCACCCCGAGCGCCCGGGCAGTGCCACAATCCACTCTCAGCAGCTCGCCCGCCCCGACTCCATACCGCCCCGCGGGTGTGACCACGTAGTCTCCCAGGTGGGAGGGACCGCCATCCCGACCCGTCATCTCGGTGGAACGGATCAGGTCGAGCCGCGTGTCATCCCGCGGGTCCTTGAGATGTATCAGGCAGCTTGCGGCCCCGGGCGGCGGCGCCTCGGTCGGGACGAACTGCTCAGGCACCGCTGCGGCGGGACGCGGAGTCAACGCCCAGGGCCGGCTCACTCCGCACGCTGCGGCGAGCCCGACGGCAAAGAGCAGAGCCACCGCCGGCGGGCGCAGATGGCCGAGAGTACAGTGCGGGGTATCGTGGATTGAACGACCGGGGAGTCTGCGGGAATCAGACGACATGTAGTGACCGGATGAGATTCACTCGCCCAGGGACCAGGGGCCAAGGTACTTCCGGAATGGGACCGAGGCAACGCGGCCCGGCGGGCACCCTGCGGACCTACCCTGCCCGCGGTCCGCCCTGTCTCTGCCGGAGCCGCCCCCCGAGGAACTGGCCCGCAAAGAAGGCGCCGACGAAGAGCGGCAGGGTATTCAAGCGCCAGCCCAGCCCGGAGGCCAGTCTCAATCCGATCGCGAGCGGCACCGGGGCATGCACCGCGACGAACCAGGCGGGCGAGAACTTCCGGACCCGGGCGCGCCACATGCCGAAAGGCACATTCAGCAGCAGAATCAGGAGGGCGACAATCGCGATGAGGTTGGCGGTCGGCATCGGCCTCTAGGAGACAACGGTTCTGGAGCCGGTCCGCGAGCGCCGGGACCCGGTCCCCGAGACGATGCACCAGCGCAGCCTGTGATACCGGGAAGACGGGATGAAGCGGCCTTCAGGGGGTACCGCGCGCGGTCTCCAACACCCGCTGTGGCAGGAGCCGGGCAACCCGCGCGGCGAGGTTGGCGGCGCAGGGGTCGAAGAGCAGGGGGCCGAGGGCCGGAAGGTCAGGCCCTGGGCTTCCACAGCGCTGCGTCGATGATGGACCAGAGATGCACGGCCCAGCCGAGCAGGAAGAACCACAGTATTCCGGCCAGGACGAACTGGATCGCCGCCATGACCGGGCGGCCCTGCAGCAGCTGGCCCAGGCCCGGAATGAAGAAGCTGGCAAGTGCCGCAATCACGTTTCCGGTCGATCCCTGTCCCGCCACGCATGCCTCCTGAGTTTGCCTCCGGAACCTATGCGCGTCAGCGTGGCGCTGCAATGCGGTCCGAAAGCTCCAAGTTCGGAGTTCTCGGTCATAGTTTGGTGCGCTTGAACCTTGAACCTCGAACTGGGGACTGCCCCTCCATTCAACCCTGGGCAATCGGGCGGCGGAACTTCCGGCTCTCGGAAACGAAACCCAGGCTGGCATAGAAGCGGTGGGCGTCCACCCGGCGATCGTTGCTGGTGAGCTCGAGACTGCCGCAGCCCCATTGCGCGCCGAGGGCGGCGGCCGCATCCACCAGCTCGCGACCCAGACCCGTCCCCCGGGCGCTCGGCGCTACCACCAGTGCGCTGAGGTAGGCGACCGGTGCGGGCCGGTGCAGTGTGGCCATGAGATGTACCACCGCGACGGCGCGCACTCCACCTGCGCTTTCGGCAACGAGCACGCGGGCTCCCTGCGCCGTCACCGCGTCGAGTCGGGGGCTCAGGGTCTCCGGCGTGGTGGGGTACCCCAGCTCGGTCAGCAGGGGTAAGAGGGCGGGTATGTCAGCCGGGCGGGCATCCCGGATGGTCGGCATGTCTCAGGCCGGGCCAGGCGCGGTCACCAGGGCGAGCACGTCCTCGTCCTCCGGAACCACTTCGAACGCCTGCTGCACCTCAGGCGGCACGCGCTGGGGACGGCCACTCCTGGCATTCACGAATACCCACATCGTCTCTGCCCGCGCCAGCACCTGCCGGTCGCGCGGACGCCAGAACAGGTACCGCCGGGGCGAGCTGTGCTGCCGGAACCCGGTGACCCAGGTCAGCAGCGACAGGGGCTCTCCCTCGAACGCGGGTGAGAGGTACTCGATGAAATGGGAGCGCACCACCCAGCCGGTGCCGGCGGCCTGGTACCGCTCGACCGGCCAACCCTGCTCGGTCGAGTGCCGGATGGCCACTTCCTGCATCCAGCGCAGATAAGCCAGGTTGTTCACGTGGCCGTTGGCGTCGATAGCGTCCGGTGGGACGATGAAGTTCTGCACCAGCACGCGAGGCATCGCCGGGGCGCCCGGTCAGCGGGGGCGGATAAAGTACCCGCCCACCCGCCAGCGCCCGTCGCTGTCGAGGCTCGGCACCACCGTCTCCACCACTGTCCGGCCCTGGCTCACTCCGGTTTCGTACTGCAGGATCACATAGCGGCCCGGCGGCGCGTTGGGGAGTCTGGTCTCGTAACGCGCGCCGAGCAGGTTGCGGGCCCCGAACGGCTCGAAGGGACCGCGCGCCTGCCCCACTGCCCGGCTCCAGTCGGGGCGGGTCACAGCCTGTCGAAATCCGGAGGCGGCGCTATCCCAGCTGGCGCCGATGTCGCCCTGGTCGACCAGCGCCAGCCAGGCGGTGGCCGCGGCCTCGGCGGCGGCGATGGCGGCGGTGACCGAGTCGCTCTGCTGGGCGTGCAGGCTCGACTGCGGTGCACCGACGGCTAAACCGGCGAGGAGGAGAAAGGTTCGGACGCGCATCGGGTCTCCGGGGTGTCGGGAGGCTGTGCGCCGCAAGGTAGGGAGCAGCGTGGCAGGCAGCAATGCCGGCGGTGAACGGCTACGGAAGACCCGACGGTCTCATTCCTGAGGACGCCACTCCCCGCGCAGCAGCCCGTAGACCGCGTGATCCACGAACCGGTCGGTGATCCAGTGGGATTCGCGTCGCACTCCCTCCAGCCGGAAGCCCAGCCGCTCCGCCACCTTCCGGCTGTCGCGGTTTTCCACCCCGCATTGCATCTCTACCCGGTTGAGCCCTTCCACCTCGAACAGGTGGCGTACTCCGAGCGCCGCCGTCCTGGTGGCGAGTCCCCGACCGGTGTGTTCCTGGCCCAGCCAGTAGCCCAACTCGGCGTTCTGGTTCTGCCGCTGGATGTACCAGCACACCAGGCCGCCGGCCAGGCGGCCGCGATGCCACAAACCGAGATGGAACCCATCGCCCGCCGCCTGCTTGCGAGCGAAGGTATCGATCATGCCGAGGGTGTCGTCCAGCGTGCGGATGGCGGAGGACCAGCGCAGCCAGCGGTCGAGGTGGGCCCGGTTTGTCAGGATGAGCGCATGCGTTTCGGCGGCCGCCGCCGGGTCCAGCGGGCTGAGGACCGAGTCAGGGTCGAGGTACCAGGGCTGCATCGGGGAGGGTCGGGATCAATTCCGCGCCGGTGCGGACCCCTCCGGCAGCAGCCGGCGGATATCGCGCCAGGAGATCGGACGCGCGCCCGCCGCGGCGATCGCCTCCCGCACCGCGGCGCTCTGCATGGCGTCGAAGTCGCGCTGTCGCCAGGCGGATCCCCAGCTCAGCCGGGGCCCGGCGTAGGCTCTCAGCTCGCCGTCGTCGTATCCGGGATGCAGGAAGACCTCGGTCACTCCGGGAGGCAGACTCCGGATTGTTTCCACATACCACGCGATCCACTGGTCCGGCGCAATCGTCGGCGGAATCGTGACACTGCGGTCCAGCACGATGCCGTCCTTGCCAAGGGCCTGGGCTAGGTAGGGGTAGCCGGTGTACCAGTTGCGTCCGACCCGGATGGGCAGGCGGTACTCGCGCGCCACCTTCTGCAACACCTCGAACACCGGCCGGCCACGCCATTGCAGGGTGTGCGCATGGGTGTCGAGGTGGGTCGCCGTCACACCGAGGGTGGCGGCGCGGTCTATCTGGGCGCGGATCTCCGCCTCCAGCTCCGCCAGGTTCACCTCGCGTTCCGGCTCCCAGGACACCGGGAAGTACCCGTTCGGGTCCACCAGCGAGGGGACCTTCCCGGCCCCCAGCACCGGTCCCCAACGGAAGTTGGGCCGCTCGCAGATGAAGGTGAGATGGACGCCGATGTCGAGGGCGGGCTTGGTCTGGGCGTAGGCCGCGAACTCGGGAAACCAGGGGCTCGGCACCATCACGCTGCCCGACTGGATGGTGCCGCTCTCGAACAGGGTAATGGCCGCGGCGTTCACCGAATGGAGCAGCCCCAGGTCGTCGGCGTGGAGCAGGAGCAGGCGGCTGTCGGCCGGATGGCCCAACCGTTCCGCGAGGGTAGGATCGCGTCCCGCGGAACGCAGCCCCGGCACCGCGGGCAGCAGCAGACCGGCTCCCAGGGCCGCGAGAAACTCCCGCCGGCTGGTGCCGACGGGAGTATGGCGGGGGTTCATCGAGCTCCCCGGGGCGACGGTCGGGTTCTCCGGGGAAGGCTCCCACGGCCGTCCCCCGTCGAACCGTCCCCGGCGGCGCCGGGGCTCCGGTGGCTCAGAAGGCGTGGTTCACCGGCGGCAGGCGATACTCGTATCGCGCCTTCCCGGTCAGGTGGCGAAGCGCGCCCTCGCGGGCAAGCCGGTCCTGCGCGAAGAAGAGCACGGCGCGCACCTTCCGGCCGTGTGCCAGGATTTCGTCCTCGGTGCATCCGGTGGAGGCGACGATCTCGTCCATGAGCTTGCGGTAACGACGCGCATTCTTCACCGCCATGTCGTCGGCCGACACCGCGTGGCACATCTGGTCGAAGGGGCTCTCCCATACCACCGAGAGGGCGCCGGCCGGGGCGGTCACGGTAGCCTGCCCCTTGCTCTTGCCGGCGAACGAAGTTGCGCGCTGACGCTTGGCGTCCTGACTGGTGCTGGTCATTACGACTCCTCGAGCGGGGTCCCGCCGGCCAGCGGGAGCCCGGAAAGACACATGAGCTGCAACAAGGTCTGCCCATTAAAGATAGCCGGGGATCTGCCGCCCCGCTGGCCCCCTGGTCTCGGCGGACCGGCAAGCCCCCGAACCGGTTCTCCAACCGCCTCCGGGCGGTCGAGATACAGCCCGAGGGAGCCAGGCAGGCGAATGGTGCGGTGACGGGTGGGGCTGGCGGGGCACTGGGGGTCGGGGGGCGGCCAGTACGCGGGCAGGCAGCCCCCTGGGAGGGCGTCCAGGCCTAGAACGCCGACCGCGACTCAATGCGGTCGAGCGCCGCCTGGTGACTCCGCGCGACCTCGGCGGCCGACCCGACCCCGAAGCCGAGATCCCGGATCAGGCCGTCGTGGAGCCGGTACACCCAGCCGTGGATGGTCAGCGACTGCCCGCGCTTCCAGGCGTCCTGTACGATGGTGGTGCGGCAGACGTGTACCGCCTGCTCCAGCGCATTCAGGGCGCAGAGACAGTCGAGCCGGGGGGCTTCCTCCGGGAAGGAATCAAGCAGGGCGGTGTGCCGGTCGGCCACGTCCTGCACATGCCGGAGCCAGTTGTCGATCAGCCCCAGCGGCTGGCCCAGGTAGGCCGCGGACACCCCGCCGCAGCCGTAGTGGCCGCACACGATCACGTGCTCGACCTTGAGGACGTCGACTGCGAACTGCAGCACTGCGAGGCAGTTGAGATCGGTGTGCACCACCACGTTGGCCACATTGCGGTGGACGAACATCTCGCCCGGCAGGAGCCCGGTGATCTCGTTGGCGGGCACCCGGCTGTCCGAGCAGCCGATCCACAGGTACCGCGGGCTCTGCTGGCGGGAAAGCCGGTCGAAGAAGCCCGGATCCTCGCGGACGACGGCCGCGGCCCAGGCACGGTTGTTGGCGATCAGCTCGGTGATTGCGGACATCACGCGTGCGGGTGAGAGAAATCGGTGGGTCGGGGTCGGCCGGCGACTGTCTGGCGGCGGGGGAAGCTAGACCTCGTGGTGGCGCACTGCAACGCGGAGACAGTGCCGGAGCGGTGCCGCGCGCACGGCCCGGCTCAAGCGGCGCCCTCCCGCCGCAGTGCGAGCCAGGTCCAGGCCGCCCCCGCCAGGTCAATCAGCCCGAAGAGGAGCAGTGGCCACCGCACCCAACCGGCCGCCACGAACACCGCGAAAAACAGCGGCGCGCTTGCGCGGGTGAGCACGGTGACGCGGAAGAAAGCCCGCTGCTCTCCCAGGGCCGCGGCACGGTAATAGAATGCGAGGAAGAAGGTCAGCATGCCCGCCACCCGGAGCCAGACCTCCGTGGTGAGCGGCATGCCGAACAGACCCAGCAGGAGATTGGGCGTGACCAGCAGCACCGCGCCGAGCACGCCGAGATAGATGCCGAACAACCTGAGAGATCGGGCCGCCTCGCTCATCGGGCCGCCCGGCCCCTGCGCGACGCCTCGTACCGGGCGATGAACCGCGCCGGCGGGGTGCTCGCAATGACCTTGCCGATCACGTCGAGCGCCAACTCTTCCGTGCGGCGGAAGCGGACGCAGGACTTGCCCATGTTCAGCTTCTTGCCCGCTCGCTTGAACCCCTCCTTGAGCACCCTGGCGAGCGCCGGATCCTGGTAGACCCCGGTGAGGTACAGCGAGGTCGCCTGGTTCTGAGCGGCGAGTGCCGCGTAGCACAGCGGCTGGCCGTTGTACGTATCCGGGTAGCGCCGGAGCGGGATCTCCCAGGTGATCATTCCCCAGTTCATCGTTTCGCGGTAGCCCCGGGGCAGGCTGCGGCGTACCACCCGCCGCACCTCGGCTACGACCGCGCGCCGTTCGGGTGGCAGCTCATCCAGATAGGCCGCGACGGTCGGAGCGGTGCTGGAGGCCATGAGTACCTCGGGGGGCCGGTTCTCGCCGGTCGGTGAGCGCGTTGAGCTGACGGACCAGGGGCTCGTTCGCCCTGGGGCGCGCGCCCCTGGTCCACGGGCGACCAAGGTACGGCCCGGTGGAGACCGCCGCAACCGCCCGCAGGCCCAGTCGGGGCCACCGCTCTCAGGTCGGGCACCGGGTCAGGAGTTCGTCCAGCAGGGCCCGCCCGCGCGGCCAGTCGCCCAGTCCGCTGGCGGAGTTGATGTGGCCCAGAGCGCCGATGTTCACCAGGCGACCTCCCCAGGCGCTGGCAAACTGTGCCGCCCGCTCCAGGGTGACGTATTCGTCGTTCTCGCTGGCCACCACGATGCTCGGGAACGGGAGCCGGTCCAGGGGCATCGGGGCCCACCCGGTGGGTCCGGAAGGGTAGCTCGGGGCCTCCGTGTCGCTCGGGCCCACGAGCAGCGCGCCCCGAACGCGCCGCCCCGGTCTGCGGGCCCAGAACGCCACCAGAGCGCAGGAGGTGCTGTGGCCCGCCAACACCACATCGGGCCCGGCCTCGGCCACCGCCCGATCGAGCGTCTCCACCCACTCCTGCCGGTCGGGGGTCTCCCAGTCGCGCTGGCGGACGCGGCGGAGGCCGGGAAGGGCTCGCTCCCAGTGGGACTGCCAGTGCTCCGGGCCGGAGTCGTACAGGCCCGGCAGCAGGAGGACCCGCGTGGTCACACCGAGTCGCCGCCTGGCTCGGCCGGCCGAGGCGAACGGGCCGCCCGCATCCGTCTGGCACTCCAGGCCCACTGCCCCAGCAGGGCGATCACCGCCCAGCACAGCCAGTTGGTGGTGGCGAGGATGGTGGTGCCTGCAACCCGCATCGGGATATGCCCGCCAATGATGGTGTGCTTGAGCACCAGCCCATTGGCAAAGCCGCAGCAGAGCCCGACCGCGGACAGCACCTGGATCCCCGGCAGGTGGAAGGCAGCGACCGGGAGTTCCCACAGAGAGGCGCTTGCGATGAGGCTGGAGCCGAAGTAAGGAAAGCCGCGGGCGAAGACCAGCGCAGCCAGCGCGAGCTGGATGCTGAGGAGGACAGCGGTGAGCCGTACGAAGAGCCGCATACCCGGGAAGGTACTATGGAAGGACAGGGGGATTGGGGATGGTCGGGGTCACCCGGCCCCCGGCCGACCGGAGTGCGCTACCGATCGGCCGCGACCGCCAGGCTCCATTGGTGCGAACCATCTGCCGAAGCCAGTGAAAATGGCGTAGCGATAGCGTGGGCGGTCGCCGTGCACAGGGCCTGGTCAACTTAGGAATCACGCCTTCTGGTCGGAACCACTCCGCGCCTGAAAAAAGGTTAGCTGCTCTGTCCGGAAGCGGGGGACTCCCCAGGCGATTTCCGCATCACCATGAACAGTCCCAGCAGCAGGAGGACCCCGCCAACCAGGGCAAAGCGGCTGCGCTGAGTGCGCTCCGCCCGGAGCACAACGGTCGAGTCCACCAGGACCGAGCCGCCGCTGGTCAGATTGACCGCGGAGGCCGCCTCGCGCAAGGTGGCCCAGCCCACCAGCGCACGGACGGTGTCCCCCGATTTGAGCGACTCCGTGGTCACGGAGGAGGAGCCCGGGAGGGTCAGGGTCCTTCCCGCGGGGGCGCCGCGGAGGAACAGGGTCAGGGCGTTCGGTGTGTCCCGTCCGGGAAACTGCAGGTCTGCGGTTCGGCTCAACTGCACCGAGTCCAGCACCCCAGTCCAGGCCGCGGTGGGGACCAGCGGAGCCAGGATGATCAGGCCGTAGCCCAGGATGAGTCCACCGACGACCATCGCGGCGATCGGGAGAGTCCGGGCAGAGCCACCGCGCGGAACAACCGGGTCGGCAGTCATGGTCTCACGAAGTTGGAGGAGGCCTGCGGGCACGTTGCGCCGAGATGGGGGCACCGGCGCGGGAACGTCGGATCAGGTGAACCGGAAGATGACCTCCCACAGATCGCGCTGGTCCTTCTGCGGGTACTTCCTGAGCGCCGCCCCCAGGTCCCGGCCGAGGGCCTGGTTGTCGATGGCGTCCAGGGCCTCGACGCTGGCCTCCTTGGGTCCGCTCCAGACGAACATGGCGCCGGGACACTCATCCAGGTTGGCCCCTTTTTCTCCGCGATAATAGTCCCTCAACTCGTAGCAACTCATGTAGCGCCGCTGGTTGGCACCGAACCGCTGGATGTAGATCCGGCCGTAACCGCGGTGATCGGGTCCGCCCAGGACCCGGCGCCAGTGGGCGCCCGCCTGGCCGTACGGGCCCACCGGAATCGTCACCTCGACGACTCCCGGGCGAATATCGCGGGTGGTGATGGCCATGCCGGCTCAGTCTCCTGGTCGGGTCGCAACCGCAAGGTACGAATTCGCCTTGCCGGCGGCAACCGGAGACGGGACGCTCACGGACGCGGACCTTCCCGCCAGCTCCACGCGCACCCGCGGGCAGCGGCGGGGCGGCGATCACCTCCACGGAGGAGTTGTGCCGGCCCGACCGTGGCTCAGCCTCCCACCCGTTTGACGGTCCAGCCGGGACGCTTGAGCTCCCCGATCACCAGATCCCGGTGATCTCCCTGGATCTCGATCACTCCCTGGGTCACGGTGCCCCCGGCCCCGCAGCGGCGCTTGAGCCGGCTGGCGAGCTCGGCCAGTTCCCCGCCGGCCAGAGGCACTCCCCGGATCAGGGTGACACCGGCTCCCTTCCGGCCCTTGGTCTCCCGGCTGACTCGAATAATCCCGTCTCCGGGCGCCGGTTCGTTGCGCCCGGCGTGGCAACGGCAGGCGTCCATCGGCTGGCGGCAGTCGGGACACATGCGACCCTGTCCGGTCGAATAGACCAGGCCGCCATGGTCGCGAGCCGTGCCGTTCTTCTTCATCCAGGTTCTCTCTCCCGGGAGCGGACCGAGGCAGATGGGGTCGCGCCCGCGCCCCGGCGGGGGTGGGCCTGAGTCCTACAATAATCGGATTCTCGGGAAGCGGCGGGTGGCGTCGGGGCGGTGAGCGGTCGGGACCGGCTGGTCAACGGCCCGGTTGGCGCTCCAGATGGCAGCGGACCGCGTCGCCCGCCATGAGGGCGGCCGGGTAGATGACCTGCTCGCGCAGGAGCGCGTAGGTCTGGATCTGCCGGGTGATACGAGCCAGCTCGGGGCGATCGGCCAGCCGCGCCAGGGTGGCCACTTCGTCGAAGGCGCGCGCGATAGCCATGAGTTCGTCCAGCAGGCCCGGCATCTCGCTCCGCAGCCGGTCGGCAATAGGGACAATGGCGGACATTTCCCGTGAGACGGCGCCACGGGAGAGGGGGGCGAGCAACCCGAGCGGTGGCAGTACCAGCGCTTCCTGCCGCAGAAAGTGGGTCTCCAGCATGGTGACCAGGTGGCGGGTGGAGCTGCCGAGCAGGCCGGGCACCTGGGTCATGCCCTCGAGGCCGGCTTGGATCTCCTGGAACTCGTGATGCAAAGCGGACGGCGAGGGCCACGCGACCGCTTGCGCTTGCACCATGACATTCCGCCGTGCCTGTGCCATGACATTCCCCAGGTAGTTAGTCCTCGATGGGAAGAATGCACCTGGCCGCGTGAATCGGCGGTGAAGCCAATCTGAGGGCTGTGGTCGTGCGACGGTGTAGTGTCTCACGGCACGCGGCCAACGGCTTGGCGAGTGGCGGGTCGGGAGGGTGACTGCTCCGGGGCGCTACAGGGTCGCGGGCAACCGCAACGTCCCGTTACGGAAAGGCCCCGCGCGTGGACCGTGATTGTCAGGACTCCGCCGTCTCCTGCAGGAACTGCAGCACCACGATTTCCTCCCGCCGAAGCGCGGCAGTGACGCGTTCTCGTCCGGTGCGACGGGGCTCCGCCGGGGCGGCCGGCGGTGCGGTGATGCCGTCCAGGTATGCCGTCAGCACCGCGGGGTGCACGTAGTACTTCCGGCAGACCGTCCGGGTGTTGCCCAGCCGCTCGGCCACGACGTCAACCGCCCGCACGATGTTGCGCTCGGCCTCCTTGCGGCTGGGGGCCGGCCCGACGGACCGCAGCTCCTGCGCCGCGAGCATGGTGCCGGCCCAGGTGCGGAAATCCTTGGCGGTCACATCCCGGTTGGTGATCTCCCGCAGGTAGCCGTTCACGTCTCCCGAGGAAACGGTCTGCCGGGTGCCCGAGGCGTCGAGGTACTGGAACAGCTCCTGGCCGGGGAGGTCCTGGCATTGCTGGATGATGCGCGCCAGGCGGCGGTCGGTGAGCGCCACGGAGTGCTTCACCCCGCTCTTCCCGCGGAAGGTGAACCGCATGACCGATCCCTCGACCTGCACGTGCCGCTCACGCAGCGTGGTGAGCCCGAAGGACTGGTTCTCCCGGGCATACTCGTTGTTTCCGACCCGGATCAGGGTCTTGTCCAGCAGGCGCACCACCGTGGCGAGGATCTGGTGGCGGCTGAGATCCGGCGCGTCGAGATCCCGCTCCACCCGCTCGCGGATGGTCGGGAGCAGCTCGCTGAATTCCAGGATGCGGCGGAACTTCGAGGTATCGCGTGCGGCGCGATACGTGGGGTGATAGCGGTACTGCTTGCGGCCCCGGGCATCGCGGGCGGTGACCTGGATGTGGCCGCCAGGATCGGGGCAGATCCAGACGTCGGTCCAGGCCGGAGGAATGGCCAGCGCCTTGAGACGTTTTCTGACCGCCGGATCGACAATCCGGTTACCCAGCGGGTCGTAGAAGGCCCAACCCGTACCCACGCGCCGGCGTCGGATCCCGGCGAAGCCGTCGGTGACGTAGTTCAGCCCGGCACGATGGGCGGCAGCGCGATGCTCCGCGGCTCGGGACGAGAGTGCCGTACGCGCTCCTGGGGATGGGTCGCGGCCGGGATCGGAAGGCCGATGGCGGACCGGGACACCATTGTGCCGCCGCCGGCCGAGTCTCCTCGGGGTGAACGGAGTATATCTCGTTGCCCCGGGTTCGGGTCAAGCGGTACGGGGAAACCGCCGCGGGCAGCGAGGTCAGCTTGTGGGAGCGGGAACGAAGGGGCGAGGGGGCTGGAGCCGCTTCCACAGCACCGCCACGTATGCCTCGCGACGCCGTGCGACCGGATCGGGGCCCGGCATCGGCGGCAGGAATTCGTCGGGCACCGCCCCGACGACCGACCGGAGGATGTCCCGCCCCAGGGCTGGCGCAAGCAAGTGGTCCAGCTCGGCCAGCGGTCCGGCCCGGACACCGAGGAGGTGGCCGACCCGAGCCGAGTGCCTGGGCCAGTCCCGCGACGATGATGTCGGCTACCAGGGCCGGCAGCCCGTGGCCGGCGCCCCGAAGCTTGGTGAAGAACACCCCCGCCTCGGTCTCTACCCGCACCGGCCAGGAGCTGCCGCGCCGATCGGCGGCGAGGACACGCCGGGCACGCAGGATCTGGAGCGTCATGCGCGTGGATGCGGGTCTGGGCGGGAGGATTCGGGTGGACCGGCGCGACGGCAGGAACGCGGTGCCGCGATCAGATCAAAGGCTTCCGGAGTACTACCAGCCGGGCCACGATATCATAACCCAGCCGCTGGTGTGCCTCCTGGCTGGCGACATTCTCGATCTCGGTATCTGAGGCCATCTCGGTACAGCCCTGGGAGCGAGCCCAGTCCTCGCCGGCCTCCATCAGCCGGCGGCCCACTCCGCGATGGCGGGCCGCGGCCCGCACGTACCAGCCTTCGAGATAGCCCACCGGCCGGGTGGAACAGCCTTCCGCCATCGGGCGCAACGAGACCTCGGCGAAGCCGACCGGCTCGCCTCTCGGGGTTTCCGCGAGGAACACGACCTGGTCGGACGCGGTGAGGATGGCAGCCGACTCGACCAGGTTCTCAGCCTCGGCGATGCCAGGCCACAACTCCAGTCTGAGCCGCTGATACGTGGCCTGATCCGCGGGGAGGGCTCGGCGAATGACCATGATGGCAGGGAGGCGTCGGTCTCAGCGAGAGGCGGGGAGCAGCTGTCGACGGTGGTGGGTGGTGTGCAGCGCCATGAATCGCAGGCAGTCCGGCAGCTTCACGCTGCCGAACACCGGATGGTCGATCGCCTTCTCCCCCAGGGAGGCCAGTCGCTCCACGTCCGCCTCGAACCCGTCCGCCGCCGTCCGCAGCCGGGCACAGAGCGCATCGCTCGAGGTCGGGGTGCCGGAGGGTTGAAATGGTCGGGGTGCCTTCCCGCTGGGCGGGAAGCGCCCGTTCTTGAGGATAGGGCGGACGTAGAGGAAGCGGATGAGTGGCCGGACAAAGAAGGGGATTCCGGCGGGCGAGGGCGAGTGGAGCATCTCGCGGGTCCGCTCGTAGGCGAGCGTAACGTGCTCGGTGACCTGGGCGGGCGACCACTTGCGCGGTGCCGGCGAACGCTGCCAGGCGTCCCGATCGAGACCCCGCGCGGCAGCGAGGAAGTCGTCGACTGAGCGGTGGTTGTCATCCCGGGCGGCGGCGAGGTCGGACATCGGAATTGGCTGGAAGGGTTGGCGGGTCCGGTCCGCTGCAATGTGTCCGGACCGACCCGGCCTCGCAACACGGGTCGGACCGCCCGATCGCGATTCTGGCCCAGCGCCAAAGCCGCCAGGCCGGCGGGATCAGCACTCCGAGGGCGCCGATGAGCAGCCAGTCACGCAGAGCTTCCTTGGTCGGCTGGCGGATTGGGGGCCAGCGTCAGCTCCATGTACACGTCGGCATCGACGTAGGGCCTCGGCCCGGGGAAGGGAAGCTGCTGGAACCCGAGGGAGGAATACAGCCGGAGAGCGGGAACCAGGGTGGAATTGGAGACCAGCATCACCCGTCGGGCCTGGCGGCTCCGGGCGAAGCCGATCGCGGCCTCGGCCAGGGCACGCCCCAGCCCGCGACCCTGGGCGACGGGGTCCACGGCGAGCTTGGCCAGTTCGATGACCCCGTCCCCGGTCGGAATCGCGGCGCAGGTGCCCACCACCTGGTCGCCCCGGAGAGCAAAGAAGATTTCGCCACCCTGGTCAATGACATGCCCTTGCGGGTCGCCCAGGTATTCCTCGTCGCGGGGTTCGAGAGTGAAGCGGCTCGCGATCCACGCCCGGTTGAGCCGGTCAAATGCGGGCGCCAGCTCCGGCCGGAACGTGGTGATCCGGACGACCGGCTCCTTGCCCTCCGATGTCACAGGCCGCGGAACCGGATTTCCAGCAGCGGCATCACCGGCATGAACTGTTGGGAGGCCGGAGTGGAGAGGTCCATCCCCGGCTGCGGCTGGTTCATGAGGCTCTGCTGGTAGATCATCGTGTCGCCACGGGGCGTGGCCGCACGCACCTGGCCGATGAGCCGCTCGTAGATCGGCAGATCGGGGCGGCGGAGCGTCACCCAGGCGGGCGGGTTGGAGTCGTTCTGGTAGATCCGGGTCAGCTCGTAATAGTCGCCCACGATGGTCGCCATCTCCTCGGCGGAGAACCCGGTGATGCTCGCGTTCGGGGTCAACCGGTAGTTCATGTAAGCCACGTTCCGGTTGCCGGTGGCGATCTGTCCGCTGGCGTTGTGGTAGACCGAGTCGGTGATGTAGCTGGTGCCCAGGGTCTGGTACTGCCAGACATGCATGGTCTCGTGCACCAGGACCGGCTTGTTGTCGTTGTCGAAGGTCCAGCCGGGCGGAACCCTGATCTGGTTTCCCAGGGTGGTGGGCGCGTTCAAGATACGGGCCTCGACCACCCGAATGCGCGAGGCATCGACGCCACTCTGGAAGATGTCACGGATCACGTCGTATTCCCACTGAAACAGCGCCCGGCCAAAGGGGCTGGTGATGGCCGAGAGCTGGATCGCACTCCACTCCAGCGCGGGAGAGGTGATCATCACCGGCTGGTCGCGGCGCATGCGCAGCGTATCGGCCGGAATCCCCCTGAGCCGGGGATCGGGAGACCAGGGGCGAGTGGGATCGGTCATGGTGGACCTCGTTGTGGGGGCCGCTAGCCGTCAGCCATTTGCCGTTAGCCGTCAGCCATTAGCCGTTAGCATCGTCGTCCCGAGTGGCGCTTCAGCGCCCGGGGGATCCCTTTGGGTTTCACCCGGGCTTCGCTACTGTGTTGCGGCGGCCCGGCCGGGTCTGCGCGAAATGTGGACTCCGCGCCGGAGCGGGGCAACGTCTGGCACGCGATGGCAGCCGACTTGGTCGTTGGGCACCGTACGCCACGCCCCCTCCCGGATTCCCGCGGGCTCGCCGATGCTCCGCGGAGTTGCGGAGGTGCTCCCGCATTTTGCGGCCGGCTCACACGGGGGCTCGCCCGAAGCCTCCTAGTCCCCACCCAGGCGCGCGAGCAGCCGTTTCGGCGCTGCCAACCGATAGGAATCAGTCAGCAACTCGGCCACCTCCTTCCACGCGACCCGCCGATCCAGCCATACACCCACCCAGCCGCTCGGCCCCACGTACGGCGGGACGAAGAATCGATCGGGCCGGGCCCGGACCATGAGTGACTGGTTGTCCGGGGTTGCCTTGCACCAGACGGCGGGCCGGCCGCCGCCGTGGTGGTTCTCCGCCGCCGCGTACGTGGCGAAAATCTTGTTCTTCACCCGAAAGGTCGGTTCGCCCCAGGCTTCCACCTCCTGGGCTTCGGGCAGCGAGAGGCAGAGTTGCCGAAGGCGGGCGAGCGGGCCGGGCGGCACGGTGGGTCTCAGTGGGTCAGGGTGCGAGGTCGGGGCGCCAGCCCACCAGGCGCCTACCGGAGGAGCGGGTGGCCCGCGCCGCTCGGACCAGCATCTCCAGCGCCGACTGGAGTGAGCCTGCCAGGACCGGGTCCGACAGGATGCCGGAGGCGTCCAGTCGGCGGCCCGAGAGGGGAATCGTGACCGATGCCTCGGGCACCAGCTGGGCGGACATGGTCTTGAGCGTCTCGGCCAGGGCTGCCTGCGCGTGGGTCGAGTGGGGTGCGGCGTTGAGCAGGGCGACGGGCAGCGCCACGATTTCCACTCCGCTCACCAGCCAGTCGAGAGCATTCTTGAGGCTGCCGGGCACGCCGTGGGCGTACTCCGGGCTCGAGATCAGCAGCGCGTCGGCGGAGGCGACCCTCGCCCGCAGCTCCACGACCAATGCCGGGGAATCCGCCCCGTCGACATCGGGTGAGAAGTGTGGCAGGCCACCGATTCCGTCGTAGAGCTCGATTGCGACCCCCGGCGGAGGCTGGCGGGTCGCCGCCAGCAGCAGCTGGGTGTTGGACGAGGCCGACCGGAGACTCCCGGACACGGCGAGGATCCGGATCGGGAGTGCATCGTCACCCCCGGCGACCTGGGTCACCGGGGCTGCGGCCGGGTGGCACAGCGATGGAGCGGTGCCACCCGGGAGACCGGGTCGGTCGAGCTGGGCTGGGGCCATTTCACGGCGACGGGGACGGCTCGAACGTCGCCAGCACGGTTCCATCGGCCAGGAGCTCGAGCCGGTTGCCGTCCACCCGGTACTGGCGCGCCCTGTCCAGGGCGCCGGTATACCGCGCTTCGAGGTCCATGGAAGGACAGGCCATCCCGGTCAGCACCAGCGGGCCGAGCTCCAGGGTGCCGGGGCCCAGCTTGTAGCTGCCGGCCATCCGGTTGCACCCCGCGAATCCGCTCGCCTGAGTGCTGGAGGTGGCCAGCAGCAGCGTCGGTGGACTGGAGCGGGCGGCGCTGTCCAGCGGCTGGCCATCAAGCTCGCGGAGCGACCATTGCCGGTCGGTGATGAGCGGCTCGGCGTCGGGCCTGTCAGTCGACCCTGCTCGACGCTGGCAACCCGCAACGAGTAGCGCGAGTCCGAACGGCACGAGTGCCAGAGTGGGGAAGCGGGTCATGGCAGGCGCTGAGTGGATGAGGTAGGCATGTCGGAAGGGCGCGGGCGGCTGAGCCATGTCTGGCGAGCGGTCCCGGTCAGACGTCCAGGCGCCGCTCGTATGGCACCTGTTCTCCGAACTCGAGGGAGCGCCGAAGGATGCGGAGATACATTGCCCAGCAGTAGCAGCTGATCCGGTAATGCTCATTGGCGGCGGGCCAGCCGGTGTGATGGAACCGGACCTGGGTGCCGGTCGGGATCGCCGCCAGCTCAAACCCGATCCGGGTATCCATCCAATCGTCCAGCGCGCGGGTGATCCGGAGCTCGAACACGCTGCCCGGGCGGGCGCGGCTGACGAGGGCCCGCCAGTCATACTCGGGACCGAACCAGAGCTGGTACTCGGTGCCCTCGATAGGGCTCCCGCTGGAGCGGGCGGTCCACCACTGGTCGAGTCCCTGCGGGGAGCTGATGCCCTCAAAGACTCGCGCGGGAGCAACGGCGATCGGGAAGTCGTGCAGGATGTCGGCCATGGCGGATCAGGCGGGCCGAGCCTGAAGCCGCATTGCTCCGAAGGTCACAGGCACTGGTTCCCCGGCCCGCTGCCATTCCGCACCAGGGTGAACGGTCCCAGGATCTCGCCCAGGTCGGTCAGCGTCACGGTGAATCTGAGCTTCGAGTCGGTGAGCATCCCCTGGTAGCTGGCGGGATGGGGCTGGTGACCCCCGGCGGGGACGGGGCCGCCGCCAAAGTAGTGCCGGCCGGTGGCGGACCAGCGCCCACCTGGGGAGAGGTGCCAGTCGGGATCCACGGTTCCTTCTCCGCAGGCATAGAGCACCGAGCCGCCCTGGTCGGAGAGCGTCATCGCGGCCTCGGGGCCGCCCCACTGTCCGGTGACACCAGGCCCGGTCGGGCCTTCACAGGCGAGGAGCAGGAGCAGTCCCGCC
Source organism: Gemmatimonadota bacterium (assembly GCA_041499215.1). Classification (GTDB taxonomy): domain Bacteria; phylum Gemmatimonadota; class Gemmatimonadetes; order Gemmatimonadales; family GWC2-71-9; genus JADJOM01. The sequence continues at coordinate 29,221 of JBGQJV010000007.1, forward strand.
CCTGATATCCGATGGATGCTGCGCATGTGACCTCCGCACACTCGGCTGGCTGATAGGCGCGGATACGCTCATCTCAATCTGGGGTGTTGTGCGCTCCCTGGCAACGCGATGCAACCTTGTGAAACGCCCGGCCTGGGCGATCCCGCCGCCCGCTACGCCGAGGCTCCGCCAGCTGGCGAGCACTTCGGCGGTGATATCCGGGATGGGCATCGACTCCTCCAGGACTACGCCCCGGCCCGGCCAGGCTCGCGCGGGCGGATCGCGTAGGACATCGCGGGGTAGCCGAGCTGCCGACGGAGCAGCGCGAGCTGTCCCAGATGATAGCTGTCGTGCTGAACCAGGAAGGCGAGGGCACCGAGCACGGTTCCGTCTCCGCCGGGGATGCGCGCCGGTGTGCTCCCGGCCAGGGCGGGGGTGTCCAGTCGCTCGATCTGCACCGCGAGGTGCGCCGCAATCCGCTCCCACCCCTCGATGAGGGTGGCGAGGGTCGGAAGCGTCGCCAGATCATCCAGGCTTCTGGCGCCGGCGAGCAGCTCCGCCAGCGGATTGGGAAGCGGAGCACCGATCAGTGTCGCCAGGTAATGCCGGCTATCGGTGAGGTGCGCCATCAGGAAGAGGATGTTGTTGGTTCCGGGGGTCACCCGGCGATTGGCGGTCGCGTCGTCGAGCCCCACGAGGCAGTTGAGCAGCAGCTCGGTGTTGAGTCGGAGAATGGCGGCGAGGGGCGTGACGGCGGGGTGCATGGCGCTTCGTCCTGGCTGGTCACCGCTGCCCAGGGGAGTGGAGCAGCTCGGTAATCCGAGCCAGATGGTGGTCATCGTGCTCGGCCACGAAGTAGCCAAGATCCAGCAGGCGCATCGGAGTCTTGAGTCTGGGATGCAGCGCGGTGAGACCCCAGCTTGCCTCCGGGACGCTCTCCAGCTCGGCGACCAGCCGGGCGCGGAAGCCGCGGAACCGGGATAGCAGCTCGTGGAGGGAACGGGCGTTGTGGTCCGCGTTCTCAGTGGCCCGATTCTCCAGGTCTGCCGGGGTCAGAGTCTCGTGTCCGGCGCGCAGATCAGCTACCCGGGCCAGCCAGAGGGGTTCCAGGTCGCCGAGATGACCGACGTGTTGGTGGATCGACCAGCTGTTGCCATCCCGGCGGGTGCCTAACGAAGGCTCCAGCCCGCGCAGTCGGTCCTCCGCCCGCGCCGCCGTGCCTCTCAGCCGCTCCACGACATTGGGCGCCATCCACAGCGGGAGATCGAAGGCGAAGTGGCGTTCGAACCAGGGATGCAGCGCCATCGGCCGGGCCTCACTGATCCACGGTCGGGCCCGCGGAACGGAGCGAGCGGGCGACCAGGCCCACGCCGGCCGCGATGAGGCCGAGGATCACCAGCGTGTCGAACAGCGAGCTGGGCTGGAAGTACACCGCGAGGTTGGCCACGATCCCGACCACGATGATCAGCGCACCCGCCGCCGTGAGCAGCCACCCGAGCACCGACCTTCCATTGAAGAACAGGGTTCCCACCCCGATGAGCAGCGGGCAGAGCGACAGCCCGAAGGCGTTGTAGCCGTAGAACCGCCACATCCCGCTGGCTACCGTGACGCGGGTGAGCAGCAGGTAGCCGCCCGCGACCAGCATCGCCGCGCCGGCCAGGAAGGTCCCCACCCCGCCGGGCGTTCCACCTGCGCCTTTCATGTGCGGTCTCCCGTGAGAGGAACAACGCGGGGGCGCTGCCAGGTTGCCGGGGCGCGAGGCTCGAGGAGTCGGTCGAGCTCCCCGGTCCCGAAGCAACCTACGCCCCGAAGCGGGCAGCGGCAACGCATCCGGCGGGTCATCGGGCGGGCATCAGCAGCGGTTTGAGCCGCCAGAACAGCAGCACGTGGCTCGCGAGCAGCAGCGGGACCAGGAAGGTGGGGAGGAGACTCAGAGGCAGGTGCAACAGGGCCTGCATGGACGCGGGGTCTCGGGTAGCGAGCCGGGACGCGGTACCGACCACCAGCAGCAGGTCGGCGAAACCGAGAATGTTCCAGGCCAGAAGCACGTGGGGCCGGTGCTCCGGCTCGGGCACCCGGACTAGAATCAGGAGTGCCAGCGCCGCGACGAGGATGTCACCCCATCCCCCAGGCACGGCAAAGGCGTAGGGCAGCTCGCCCCGGCGATAGAGCAGGAGGAAATACGCCCCCACGAACCGGGTGAGATGCAGGGACAGGAGCGAGCGCACGTTGAGCTGCCGGAGCCAGGCGCGGAATCCGGCGAAGGCTGCACCGCATCCCAGGAGCAGGACCGTGAGACCGGCGAGCACCAGCTGGGGCGCGGGAGGGTGCAGCCGGGCGATCCGGCCGGTGGCGCCCAGGATCAGGGCGAGCAGCAGCCAGACGGCGGCGACCGCGAGGTAGCGACGGCCTGAGGGCGGCGTGCTCATGGTGCTCCTTCGGGGGTTACCCCCTGTGCCTGGGCGGCCGGCTCCGCAAGGGCCGGGAACTCGAGTCGGAGCGTGTCGCCAGGCGTCAGCGCCTGCCAGCTCTGCTCCAGCCGATCACGCAGCGCACGAATCTCCACGAGGATCGCCTCATCGATGCCGGCTGGCGGAGTGCGGCCCGCGAGCGCCCCTGCGAGCGTCTCTCGCACCTCCGCGGCGGAAAGCCGGCGATCGGAGGCCCGCTCCCGGTCCAGCAGTCCGACGAGGTGCTCGGCCCAGTGGGCCTCGGGCGGGAGCCGGGCCGCAGCGCCGGGACCGGCGAAATCGTCCAGCTTCCATCCGGCGGCCACCAGCCCGAAGAACGCGTGGCGATAGCCCAGCCAGCTCTCGACGGCGTAGTGGGTCAGGTCGTGCACCGGAAGGAAAGGATGCAGCTTGGCCCAGGTGCTGGTGCCATCGGCGCGGGTACAGCTCAGGGTAGAGCGGCCGTCCCGCCCCTTCTTGAGGCACACCAGCAGCACTCCCCGGAGCTGATCCGGCGTCCGGCTCGTGGCGCGGGTCATTCCGCCGATCCCTGACTTCCTGTCGGTGGGCCGGAAACGCCGAGCCCGTCGAGCGAGGCATCCGGCACCGGGGGGATGGTGGCGAGCCAGGCCGCCCATTCCGCCAGATCGCTGTGGGAGAGCAGCCTCGGAGCGGTGCGGCCAAAGACCCGCCCATGGGACTCCTCGAAGGAGTCCGGCAGCGACACCGTCACCACATGGTCCGATCGGGCACTGATCCAGTTCTCCAGGGCCGCCGCCGCGGCCGGCGAGCCGACCAGGAAGACGTAGTTGAGACATTGCGGAATCCGATCGAGTCCCCGAGCCTGGACCTGCCGCCAGAAGTCATCGGCCACGCGTCCCAGCCCGAGCCACGGTTGCGACTCCCAGGTGAGACAGCTAAGCGGGGGTGGCGGCGGGGCCGCCAACCGCTGGAGCGCGGCGAGCAGCGCGCCTTCCTCTGGACCGATGTTGAGGGTCAACTCTCCCGCCGCCTGGAGACTGGGCAGGATCAGCTCGGCCGCGGCCTCCGCCGTCAGCGCTCCGGCCTTGTACTGGGCGATGATCTCTTCCGGCTCGGGCATGGTCTTGGCCGCCGACTCTGCGGTGGAAGGCTGGTTCGAAGGTATGTCCGCCGCGATGGTCCGGAAAGCAGCAGGACGTCGCGCGCGGGAGGCCTCAGGGCGGTCCCGCGAGAAGCGGGTCCTCCAGCCGATGGAGCAGGGAAAGGTCCGTGATCTCGAGATCGAAGAACGGCTTCCCGTCCTGGGTCATGGTCAACCGCCGGGACCAGCGCCCCTTCCGCCTCGGCAACACCTTCGAGCCTGATCTCCTCCCGGATCGCCGGCGATCCCTGGGGGGCGGCCAGGAGGGTGCTGACCCGGGCCAGACGGCCATCGGTCCCGAAGTAGAGCGTTGCGTCCGGCCTGCCTGGACGCCGCACCAGCATCCCCGGCCGTCCGAGGGAGCCGGGACATCGCTCAGCCGGAACTGGGGATCGAGGAGGGGCACAAGCCGCATCAGAGAGTACAGGTAGAACTGATGCCGCTCCTGCTCCAGAAATTCCGGTGGCAGGGGGTTCATCTCGCCATCCCGCTGGGTCCAGCCGCGCTCGCCCGCCAGGATCAGCCGCCGGGTGGAGCCGGGTCCCTTCTCGGCTTTCCAGGTGGTGACGATGGCGCTGTCGGGCGGCTGGACGCGCCACTCTCCGAGGAGCGCAATATCCCGTCCCGGAAGATGTACGCCCGCTTTTCCGTGCCAGGCGAGGGCAGTGGCGGCCCGCAGCCGCGCCGCCCCCCGTGCGCCTCGATCGCACGGGCGAGCAGCCGGGCCGGCGACTGCTGGGCGGACAACGCCAGGGGGAAGGCGAAGGTCGCAAGGGAGGTTCTAAGGAGCGGAATCACGTGGGCCGCGCGGGCGGGGAGGTGAGGGAGTATTACCGCTCTCCCTCGTCCGGGGAAGGTCGGGGAGGCCCCTCGACGGGACGTGAAGCCAGGTGGCGAGCCAGGAACCAGACCACGGCGATGTTCACCACCACGACCAGGGCCTTGATGGCACCCGGGCGATGACTCACCTCCCATACCTCGATGGGCACGAGCGAACCGGTGGCCACCACAGTCAGCCACTCCGCCCAGCGCCTTTTCCAGAGCAGGCCCGTTCCCTCCACGGCGAAGAGCAGGGCATAGAGCAGGGTGGCGACCGCGAGGGTCTTGGCGTGGCCCCGGGGAAGCCCGAGCAGCCAGCCCGCCGCCCGGCGGGCGAGATCCTGTTGCGAATCGAACGGCACATCGCCGACCCACTCGCGCACGCTGGCCGTCACGGTCGGGCGGATGAAATGCAGCGCGGCGAGCCCTATGGAGGCGAGCAGAATCGCCTGGGTGAGCTTGAAGATGCCGATGACCCGCAGGGAAGTGTTGCCCCTGGGGCGGGCGGGGGCGGTCCCGGGGGCCGCTGCTACAACATTGTCGGGCTTGGGTCCGAGGGGCACGGGTGAGGGAGCTGACTCGGTTCGGGTCGAATCGGTGAAGGCAGCGTGCCATCAACGGTGAATGTCTCCCCGCCGGCCATGCTCGCGCCAGCCCGGCGAGTCAGGCCACACCGTTCGACGGTCTTGTGCTATGAGGAGATGAGCGGTAAGGCGGTGCGCGAGGGTGTGCGGGTGACTGATCCGGCTCTACTCCGCCTCGATGGCTCCGCCGATCAGACCTCCAATGACGCCACCGACGAACGCGCCAAGCATCGCCATTCCCAGGGTCGCGCCCCCGCAGTGCGGCGATTGTTCCTCGGACAGCCCATGGCAGAGTCCTGAGCCGAACGCAGCGCCCCCGACACCGAGGATCACGGCTCCCGCCACCATGCCAGTCTTCCACCGGGTCCGGCGGGATGCTCTGACCGGTTGGACGGTGAGCGGCATCGGCGCTTCCGCCAACCCGGAGCGCGGAGTGATCCAGAGCGTGGACGGTTGGGGTCCCGGAATGACCGGCGACTGGGCTGTCAGCGTCGCCGGAATGAACCACAAGAGGCTGCACAGGAAGACGGGTCTACCCATCGAACTCTCCTCGACGGTGGCGAGGAGAACATCGCGGCCTGGCGTGACCCGGGTGTGACTTCCGGGCGGACCAGCGGGTCAGGCTGGTCGCGGCGCGAGGGTGCAGACGCCCAGCGAGACACCGGTGGGATCCAGCAGGATGGCCATCGCGTCGCCGTCGGGTAGCACAGTCGGGGGAACGATGACCTTGGCCCCCAGCCGGACCGCGCTCGCGAGACAGGCGTCGAGGTTGGGGACCTCCACAAACAGTTGCACGAAGCCCGGCTGGCCCGCCGGAGCCGGCCAGATGCCGCCGTCGATCCCGTGTACCCCACTGGACTTCACCTCACGGTAGCCGAGGTGGTTGTCCTGGGTAACGGCCCAGCCGAACAGGCGCTGATAGAAGCTGGCCGCGGCCTCCGGTTCGGGCGAAATCAACTGCCAGCGTATGACGGTGGCTTCCACTCAGGTACCCTCCCGGGTCCAGGTTCGGGCCGTGTGCATGGTCAGCCTGCGTCCGCTGAGCAGCCGCTGCAGGGTGATGTTGACTTGGTCCAGCGGCAGCCCGGTCATCATCGCCAGCCAGCGGGAGTCACTTCGGAAAGAGGAGTGGGGAACCAGCGAGAGCACGGCCGCGTCCTGCTCGTGGGCAAGGGCCCCCGCGATCTGGGCGTGGGTAAGTCCCAGCCGCTGCCCCAGCCGCCGGGTCATCGCCGGAGTCAGCCGGCGCCCCTGCCGCAGCACGCGGAGCAGGGTGGTGTGATGGGTTCCCAGGTTCTTGGCGAACGCTCTCAGGGAGTATCGCGGGTTGGCCTTCTGCCGTCGCTCCAACTCGGCCGAGAGGCGGGCACGTAGATCCATGGGGGGCACGGTACGGCGGACCCGCGGCGGGGTCAAGCGATTCGGGCTGGAAAGTGGTGCAACCCCCCCGGGGGAGTTCTGAGTTCCGAGTTCGAGGTTCCGAGTTTCGGCCGCTGGTTCAGGATCGCGGAGCTGCAAGGGCTCGCCCAGAAGCCACACTCGGAACTCGGAACTCAGAACTGGCGGACCGCACTATCGCCGAATCGGTCCCTGCATGAGGAGTGCCCGCAGCACCCGGAGGCAGGCCTGCTCCGTGCGACGGTCCGCGTCCTGCTCGAACGCCCAGGTGGTGACCGATACGGAGACGGGCCGGGCGGTCATCGCCAACCAGCCGGCCATCGCCTCGAGTTCCGGCAGGCGCGGGCCACCCGCGGTGGGGTAGGCCATGGCCGGCGCGTCGAGCGGGTTGATGATGTCGACGTCCAGGTGCACATGCAGCGGGCGGTCCGCCAGTTCGAGCGCCTGCAACCGGTCGATCGACGACAGGCGAAGCACCTGAGAGCCGTCCAGGGCCTGGCGCTCCCCGGGGTCCAGGTCGCGCGCATCGCACAGGACCACGTCATCCTCGGGGAGCGGCCTGGCGCCGAGCCGCTGCATCACGGTCTGATCACCCCGGCCGACCAGCATGGCCAGGGGCATTCCTCCCAGGAAGCCGCTCGGCGTGGTCTCCGGTGTGTTGAAGTCGCCGTGGGCATCGAGCCACAACAGCCGGGGCGAGATGCCCGAGCGCTGCAGGCCGGCAACCAGCGCGATCACGCTACAGCAGTCGCCCGCGATCGAGACCGGACGATCACCGGCCTGAATCACCCGGTGGACCTGCGCCGCCAGCGGCTCGCCGATCGACGCCACCCGTTCCGGCGGAGTGGCACCGGTGACCGCGGGCTGGTTGATCCACGCCGCGAAGGTGCTCAGGCGCAGGTGGGCCGGAGCGGCCTGATCGATGAAGAACGGGGTGACGAGAATGCGATCCACGGGTCCGTAACCTCAGTCGCGCACCTCGAAGTCGGCCTCCACCTCCACGGCACAGCCGTAGGGGAGGTTCGCCCCGATGGCGACGCGGGTGTGCCGGCCCGCCTCGCCCAGGGCTTCTACCAGCAGATCCGACGCGCCGTTCATGACCTGGGAGTAGCCGGTGAATTCCGGTGTCCCGTTCACATAGCCGCGGACCCGGACGCAGCGGATCACCCGGTCCAGGTCACCGCCCAGCGCGGCATTCACCAGGGCGAGAATGTTGAGGGCGCAGAGCCGTGCCGCCGCCTGCCCCTGGGCGATGTCGAATTCCGCTCCCAGCCGGCCGATGAACTTGCGCTCGCCGCCAAGCTTGGGGAGCTGGCCGGTGATGCACAGCAGGTTGCCGGTGCGGACATGCTGGATGTAGTTGGCTCCCGGCTCGCTCGGCTCGGGCAACTGGATCCCGCGAGCGGAGAGTCGCGCGTTGACTGTGGACATCAGGGGTTATCCGCGGCAGGAAAGGGTAATGGCGCGGGCAGCGTGAGCCGCCCGGTAGTCGGCTGGGAATCTATGGTCCCGCGGGTCGCCCGGTAGCCGCTCGGATTCCCGGCGCCCTGGCGTCATCGGATTCCGAGTCGCGCGCCAGCAGCCGTTCGGTGAAGTCCAGGCGTTCGTGGATCTCATCGGCCAAGCAGCAGCAACACCTCGGCAGAGATGAACAGCAGCAGCGAGAGCAACGTGCCCGCAAGCGGGATACTGAACCAGTACTTCCGGGCGAGATAGACGTAGACGATCCCGACTCCGCAGGCGAGCGGCACCGCCAGCGGGGCTTCCAGCTGGTAGGCAGCCGCGTTGCGGCCGGTGATCGCGACATACAGCCCGAACACGATGGCGCCGAGGCTGTGGCTGAGGTTGAATCCGACCCACGCGCGCCACACGGTCGACCGGGCCGTAAGCCGGACGGAGGAACGGGTCATCGCCTGGGCGAGAGCAGGATCCCTGGGTGAGAGCCCCTTAGCCTCCTCCGGCGCGATCGGAGTGTGGATCACGTGGGCCGCTCCGAGAGAGAGAAACGGGAGGGCGCCCGCCAGGTACAGATACCGGCTCAGCATGGTGTCTCACCGAACGAAGGTTCAGGCCGGCGCCCGGCCCTCCGCGCGAACCGACAGATAGTGGTGCCAGAGGATCCGGGCGGCGACGGCACGCCACGGCGCCCACCCGGCGGCCAGCCGCGCCTGCCGTTCCGCGGAGGGGCGGCCGGGGAGCCGCTTGACCTCCCGCATGGCCTGAGCGAGCGCCAGGTCGCCCGACGGCCAGACGTCCGGCCGGCGCAACGCCATGAGCAGGTAGATATCCGCGCTCCATGGCCCGACGCCATGCAGGCGAATGAGGGCCGACCGTACCGCCGCGTCATCCGCGGTGCGGAGACTGCTCAGGTCCAGGCGGCCTTCCTCCAGCTCCTGGGCCAGCGCGTGGCAGTACGCCGCCTTCTGCCTGGTGAAGCCGAGGCCCCGGAGTCCGGGCACGCCCAGCTCCGCCACCGTGCCTGGAGTGATCATTCCGAGGTGACCGTGCAGCCGGAGATACATCGCCCGGGCCGATGCGAGCGAAACCTGCTGCTCCAGGATGATCCTGAGCAGGGTGACGAACCCGGGGCGCCGGCCCCACAGCGGCGGGGCTCCCCAGCGGCGCACCACGGCGCGGAGATCCGGATCCCGCCGACAAAGCTGACGAGTGGCATCACCGAGCAGCCGCAGATTGAGCTGGCGGCCAGCGGCGGCGGAGGGCGGTCGAACCTGGAGCCCGGTCACGGCAGCTCGGCGACGCCGGTGTCGGACTCGCCTCGTCCCAGATCGTCCCGCGCCTTGCGGGCCAGGCTGGTGTAGGTGGCCCGGATACGGTCGAGCTGCCGCTCCTCGAGCTCCTCCAGGTCCAGCAGGGCGTTGTGCGCGCCCGCCGTGACGCGGAGCAGCTCGTCCAGCTTGACCTGCACCGCCTCGGCATCCCGGTTCTGGGTGTTCTGGATCAGGAATACCATGAGAAAGGTGATGATCGTGGTGCCGGTATTGATCACCAGCTGCCAGGTGTCGCTGAAGTGAAACAGCGGTCCGGTCAGGATCCACGCCAGGATGACGACGATTGCCAGCCCGAACGCGGGTGGGCGCCCGGCGATCCGGGACACCGCCTTGGCGAAGCGGGAGAACCAGGTAGTGGGCTTGGTCGGGCGCATGACGTGGTTCCGATGAGAGGTGACGCGGGGGTTACGACCCGGCGCGTTTGGCGGCCGCGTAGTCCGCGATCCAGGAAGTGGAGCGAGACATAAGGTTCGTCTCCCACCACCAAGTGGTGCGGCAGCAGCGGAATGTAGAACAGTGTCCCGGCGGTCAGGTGGTGCACCGTGCCGTCGGCCATCTCGGCCGTGGCATGGCCCGTGCCCACCGGCCCTTGGGGGAATGGCGAACCTCGTCGCGAGAGTCGAAGCGCCTCAGGGTGAGGTCGATCACGCTGGTATCGGGCGCGACGTGGCAGGGAAGGCGCGCCAGTCGGGTCGGACCTGACTCGGGTGGTGCCGGACCGGTTCAGCTCGCCGGGCACTCGTCCGGGAGCACACGCTCGGACTCGGTGCCGGCGGCATCCGGTGGGGGGAATGACTGCCGGAAGGTGAAGGTCGCCGGCGATGGCCCCTGCGCGCGGAGTTGATCCAGTCGCTGCTTGGCTTCCTCAACCGAGGGCAGGTGCCCGGCGGGTACCCACCACAACGCCATAAACGCCTCGGCCATCCGCTCGAACCACTCGCGTCGCTGTCGCATCACCTCCGCGTGCGGGGTGCGGTAGACGAACTGGCTCAACTCCTCGAGGCTCCGCCAGACCGACAGGTTCACCAGGATCCGCTCGTCCTGGTACGGCCGGAGAGCGGTGGCGTCGCCGTCCTCCGTCTGCAGCCGCCAGACGAACCCGGCCGCGCCGTCGGCCAGGGCGTTGATCTCTTCCAGCCGGGCGACGAACCCGGCCAGCGCTGGAGAATCCAGCGGCGCGAGCAGCCGGGCGATGTTGACCTGCGCGAGGTGGTAGCCCGACATGGAAGCGGCCGTCTCCGGTCAGTTGAGCGGGCTCAGGGCAAGGGACTTTGCCCCGGGGTACCACCGAATCTGCTCGATGGCAGAATAAATGGGGCCGGCCAGGCGCGACTCGGCATCCGAGCGGCCGCAGAAGGTGGTGCTGCTGTAGCGCCCGTCCGCCGTCTGGAGCGAAATACTGATCACCGGCTGTGGCGCGCAGGGGTGTGCGGCGGGCTCCCGCGGCTCGGCGTCGAGGGTGAGGCCGCGGGCGAGGAGATCGCTCACGATGCGCTGAAAGTCGGTCGGGCCGAGCCGGCCCATGTACTGGCCCGGGACCGGGACCGTGAGAGATCCGACGTACAGCGCGTCGCCGCTGGCGGTGAGGCTCAGGCTGTAGTCGGGGAGCCCCGGTGCCATGTCCGGTCCGCGGCGCAGCAGGACCTGGGTCACCAGCATGGCCGCCGAGGCGGCGGATTCCGGCGTGGGACAGGTCTGGGCGACCTGCGAGGCCCGGCAGCCAGCGATCGCGGCGACGGCCAGGAGGGAGGTGAGTCGTGGCATAGGCGCTCCCGGAGTCGGGGGGCGAACCGGTACGAGGTGGTCAGCGTTGTCGCTACTGGTTCAACTTGGGAAGGTACACCGCTCCCCGGCCTTTGCCAGAGAGCGTGGCCCACCCTCGTACGTCTTGCGCTGGGGTGAAGAGATACTCGGCCGAACCCGGGGACGAGAACCAAGTCGCCCCACCCTTCGTGGCCGTGCGCTGGGGACCCTGAGCGTCCGGCTCAGCCGCGGTTGACCAGCCACAACCCGATCACACAGAAGCCGACACCGATTGCCCGGGCGGGCGACCACGGCTCGCGGAACGCCAACGTGCCGATGCCGAGCAGCACCACGGCCAGTGAAACGTTGGCGGTGACGGAGGCGGTGCCGAGTGTCCACCCTGCGCGATAGGCCAGCAGGTATCCCATCTCGATGCCCACGATGGCCACCCCGACGACCACGGTGCTCCAGTTGAGTGTTCGCCACGCCGGGCCAAGGGGAACCCCCCGCGCGAGGAACGGCAGTGTTGCCGCGGTTGCGACTGTCGCCACCAGGTAGGCCGCGAGCGTAGCCACCGCGGGGTTGGCCCCGCGCGGAATGACCCGGAGCCCGAGGTGATATGCCACGTTGCCGAGCAGAACGAGGGCGATCGCGAACCAGGCCATCGGGCGGTCCAGAGAAGGGGTGGTCATTCGATTGGTCCGGGGACACGCCGGATTCGGCGCTCCCAGGCTGGTGCGTGGATGGAGGGTATCGGCCGCGGGCGGGAGAGCAAGGCCATCCGCGGGTCACGGGCAGGGGACGGCACCGCGCCACTCTCGGGCCACAAACCTGGTCGAGGTGAACATGACCCGGAGCATCGGGCCGGTGCGGGCGATCCTGCTGGGGGGCGCGGCGCTCTTGCAGCTGGGGTGCGGTGCCGGCTGGCGGCGGGTGGCGCCGGCGGAGGAGGGCGCCCTGGCGCCGCGACAGCAGGTCCAGCTATGGGTGACGGGAACCAGTGTTCGGCTGCACGGAGTGGAGTTCCGTCACGATTCGGTCTCCGGAATCCGTTTCCTTCTGCCTCTCGAGTGCGACAGCTGCCGGGTGGCCTGGCCGATGGCCGTGGTCGATTCGATCAGGACAGGGAATCCGGCGTCCGGCCTCTGGAAGGGTGTCGGGCTCGTGCTCGGCACTTCCATCGTAGTCGCGTTCGTGGGATGCGCCGCGTCCAGGACCTGTTATTGGGGCGACTGAGGCGGGTTCTCCGGTTTCAACGACTGGTTTCCGGCGAGGTGGTGACCAGCGCCAGCCGCCAGGAGGTGTCATCGTGTTGGAGCGCCGCCGTCTCCAGCACGACACTCCCCTCGGGGATCAGGTCGGCCTGGCCCAGGGCGCAGTGGTCAGGCGCTGCCAGGCGCGGCGGAACAGCAGCCGGCGCCACCAGCTGGGACGGGGCAGCAGCGAGCGCAGCACGCTCCCCTCCCAGCCCTTGGCCGTGTCCACCGCGATCACCGCCGCAAAGCTTCCCGCGCCGGTCAGCGAGCCGAGCGTGCGGGCGTGCGCGTGCAGAAAGCGGGCAGCCGCCGCGGTGCCGATGTCGCCCAGCCCCATCACGACCCAACAGCTCCGGTGCGTCGCGGGATGGCGTCCCTTGTAGATGAGCCCGAAGTCGAGTCCCTCCCGTGCCTCGAACAGCTCGGGAGAGATGAGAGACCTGAAGGCGGCGGGCTGCCGGACCGCCACCAGCCGGGGCTCACAGGCATCGAGAATCTGCATCGACTTGTAGTGTGGACCGATCGCGATGGTGTCCTGGCTCCACGCCTGGCGGCTGGGCTCGCCGGAGACCACCGTCAGGGAGAGGCGCCGGTTGTTGCCCATCAGCAACTGCTGCAGCTCGCCGAGAGCCAGCACATCCGAGGTGCTGTAGACCTCGCCGACCTTGAACTTGTGGACGGTGACTCCCTCGGTCGGCTGGCGGGGGTCGGCCGGCGCGCGGCAGAAGAGTTCATTGCCGGGAACGAACATCCCGCGCAGGCAGAAGGCCACCGGGACTGGCCCGGAGGCGAGCGGGCCCAGCAGCCCCCGCACCGCGGGGTGGATCGCTCGCCGCCGCAGCAGCAGCCAGACCAGGCATAGCGCCAGGCCCAGCGCCGCGCCCAACAGTACGAGTCCGGACGGATCGTCCCACTGCGGCAGGGGAAGATCCAGCTCTGGCAGAGACATGGCCACCAAGATGCCGGTGCGACTTCTGCCCGACAAGACCGATCCGGCTGTTGCGGCTATAGCGTGACGCAGGTCATATCGCGGTCCCGCAGGACCGCCTCCTGCGCGAATGCCCGCCTGTACGCCTCCACCACCGCGGCGACCGCCTGCTCGGCCGTCTCCACCGCCGGGTGGTACAGCACCAGCACCCAGGTCCGCTCCCGGACGGTTGCTCCCTCCCGGCTCCGCCATTGTCCGGTGGCATCGACCAGGGTCAGGCCATCCTGGAAACGCGGCATGATTTCGGTTTCCAGGAACTGCCGCCAGGCGGAATCGGATATCTCACCCCCGTCGGGCAGGCCGCGCCCGAAGTAGAGCTGCTCCCGTACCCAGGCCTGGCCTCCGGCCGGACAGGAGGGAGCGGGCGCGACCTGAGCGGGCCGAGCGGAGTGGCACGCGGAGAGCAGCGCCAGCAGTGACAGGCCTCGGGCAAAACTGATTCTGGTCACCTGGACTCCCGGAGACGCGGTCCGCAACCGAACGCGGGTGAGATTGGAGGCGGAGGATGTTTCATGCGGACTTCCCACCCGCCTCAGGCGAAGGGTGCGATAATGTGACCGTCGAGTACCGGTGCCCGCGGGGTACCAGACAAGACGCGTCGGGTATCCGGGGGCACGTTCGAACGGAGGGAACTATGCGCACCTCTCGAATCCTGGGGCTCGGAGTCTTCATCGCCGCGACTGCCACCTGCGGTGGCGATGGCGGGAGCGGGCCCTCGCAGAGCGAGCTGGCCGGCACCTGGCAGGTGACCAAGTGCGAATGGGTCAGTACCGGGGGTCTGGGGTCGGTGGATCTGATCGCGGCCGGCGGAAGCGGTACCCTCGTGCTCACCGACCAGGACACGCTTGAGCTGCATGTCACGTCGACGAGCGGGGCGCCGCCAGTGGATCTGCTCGCCACCTACGAGATCCGCGGGATCGATCTGATGCGGGTCCAGCCGGCGGGAGCCACCTGGTACTGGGCCTGGGATATGAGCCTCTCGGGCAACACGCTCAAGCTGTCAGGCGGGGGGTTACCGTACGACGTCAACCAGGATGGCGTCCGGGATGATGGGACGTGGAACCTGGTCATGACCAAGTAGACCGTCAGGAAGCGCGATCCTCCGGTGGCTCCGCTCGAGCCACCGGATCCGGCCGTTTCCGCCTCAGGGCCGACAGCGCTCGGGCCACCGCGAACAGCGACCCGGCCACGAGCAGCGGATAGACAGCCATGAGATCGAGGCGGATATTGCACTCGCCGCTGCAGAGCACCCTCCACTTCATCCCATACTCGTACACGCCGTACAGCAGCCACGCGACCGCGGCCCAGAGGGCGCTCGGCCGATGGGTCTTGCCATGGAGTGCGAGCAACAGCAGGCCGGGCAGGAACGCGAGCCAGGGGTACTCGATCATCACGGCGAAGGGCCGGAAGAGGAGCGACACGGTGCGCAGTCAGGGTTTCCGGGTCAGCCGCGCCACCCCCCGGGCGGCCCTCGTCCGGATCGGGTCGGCCAGGCCCTTTTCCACGAGCAGGGTCCGGTAGCCGGAGAGGGCCGGGGCGGTATCGCCCGCGGCCTCCTGCAGGGTGGCGAGCTGGAACAAATAGTAGTTGGGCTGGGCCTCCGGATAGCCCGAGTGATCGAACAGCCCGCGGAAGGTCGCCAGCAGGTCGGCGGGCGGCACCGCGGCGAGCAACTGCGGGGGCTGTGGATCCTGAGTCCAGGTGACAAAGGTCCCGACAAACGCCGACCACACCTTGCTCAGCGCGTTCTCGGGAAGCGAATCGCCCGAGGTCCGCATCTCGTTTGCGACCCGGATGAGCTCGACTGCGGTGGCGCCGGAGTGGCCGTTGCCCAGGGCGGACAGCTGCATGTTGCGGACGTAGGCGCGCGCCCGTCCGGCGGCGAGCGCCTGGGCAAAGTGCGCCGCGGCCGGGCCCACGCTGTCGCTCTGCCACAGGAGCCAGTGGCCCAGCATCGCGTGGGCGTATGGGTTGTGCGGATCGAGTGCCAGCGCCTCGCGGTATCGCGCCGGCGGCGAGAACTCACGGCTGCCTTCCCGCCAGCGGAGAAAGTCGCCCCAACCCAGGTGGGCGAACAGGTCGGCCTTCCGGCTGGAGTCGGCGCGGAGCAGGCCTTCGGTCAGCACCGGTGAGAGGGTGTCGACGAGGGCAGTGAAGGTAGGAACGGCGGGGCCGGTCCGCGCGTTGTCCAGCCAGGCCATGGCCTCGTCCTCCACCGCGGACCGGACGGCGGCGTTGCCGGGATCGGCCCGGAGTGCCTGACCTAGGGCGGTCCACGCCGCCTGGTGGTCGCCGGCGCGGCTCTGCAGGGCACTGGTGGCCAGCAACTCGCGCACCCGGGTCTGGCGGGCGCGGTAATCAGTGATGAGCACCGTGACCTGGCGGGCGCCGAGCGCCAGGGTGATCACCGCCGTGAGACCGGCGACGATCTTGAGAAGCCGCGTGGCCCCGCCGGGTGCAGGCGCGTCTGTCATGTTCCGGGGCGGCTCGGGTCTCGGGTTCTGAGTCATGCGCGGCGAGTGTTGTAGTCCCGGCGGCTAGTCCCACGGACGTGCCGCCCCTCGCACCCAAGCTAGGGCCGGGGTCCCGCTCCCGCAACGCGAGTTGACCCGGCTCGTCCCGCCGTGCCCGCGTTCCCCGGCAGCTCGATGCGGGCGCCGGGCGTCGGCGCGCCGTCAGCCCGCGCGCACCGGCGCCTCGAGGCCCTCCGGGCGCACGATGCCGTAGGCAGGGTACCCGGTGCGGTACCCCAGCAGCTGGCCCAGTCCCCCGAGCAGCGAGAAGAGCATCCGCTGCACCGGGACGGCCGGGCGATCGAGGTACGTCGCCGGCATGGTGGACCGCGCCAGCACCGCCAGCTGCAGCAGCCCCGGGAGGCCCGCCCGGTTCACCTTGCCCGCCGATGCCAGACCGAAGATGGTGATCAGCGCCTGGATGCTGGCCCGGGCCCGGTCCGGATCCGGAGGAGTCGACTCGCCGGTCTGCCGCACGTGCAACGGCTCGGCCCCGGCGCTCCACGGGTGGACATGCACCACCCCCGCCGGCATCACGATCCGGTCACCTGCTGCCGCGGTCCCTTCGGCGGCGCCGATACGGTAGCGCGCCTGACCGGCAAGGATCTCGAAGGTCTCGGTGGATGTCGGGTGGAAGTGCGCTGGCACCGCCGTCTCTCCGCTGTACGGGCGGTAGATGTACTCGAGCACGAAGCGTCCCGGCGTGGCTCCA
>JBGQJV010000008.1:0-45396 GCA_041499215.1 Gemmatimonadota bacterium
CCCTCCCGCCTTTTCCGCCTTCTGCACCCCTCCGGCTCCCGCTAGCTTCCAAGCCATGTCCGATACCCTCATGATCAGCGTCTCCGGCATGCGCGGCATCGTCGGGAAGGATCTCACTCCCGAGCTGGTCGCCCGTCATGCCGCAGCCCTCGGCGCCTGGGCCAGGACGGGTGGCAAACCGCTGGTCGTCCTGGGCCGCGATGCCCGCACTAGCGGGTCGATGTTCGCGCGGGCCGCGACCGCGGGCCTGATGTCGGTGGGGGTCGATGTGGTCGACGTGGGGGTGGCTCCGACCCCCACCGTGCAGCTGGCGGTGGAGCACCATCACGCCGGGGCAGGGCTGATCCTCACGGCCAGCCACAATCCGATTGAGTGGAACGCCCTCAAGCTGGTGGGCCCCGACGGCATCTTCCTGGACGGTGAGGCCGGCGCCAGCGTACGGGCCCTGGCCGAGGCCGGCCCCGCCCGCACCGGGTGGGAGGGCATCGGCAATGTCCGGGAAGACCGGGAGGCCATCGCACGCCACCTGGACCTGGTACTGGCGTTGCCGCAGATCGATCTCGCGGCAATCCGGGCAAAGCGCTTCACCGTGGCGCTCGACTGCGTGCGCGGGGCGGGCGGCACTTCCATCCCACTACTGCTTGAACGGCTGGGATGCCAGGTCCGGGCGATCAACACCGAGACCGACGGCCGTTTCCCCCGCCCGCCAGAGCCGGTGCCGGAGAACCTGGGGGATCTCTCCCGCCTGGTGCGGGAGACCGGCGCAGCGGTCGGTTTCGCGGTGGATCCCGACGTAGACCGGCTGGCCCTGGTGGACGAGAAGGGTGTTCCGATCGGAGAGGATTACACCCTGGCCTTTGCGGTGCGGGCGGTGCTGGGGAGCGAGTGGAGCCGCACAGCTGTGCGGCTCCACCAGTCCCCAGACCCACCCGTTGTGGTGGCCAACCTGTCCACCAGCCTCGTGGTCGAGGACGCCGCTCGGATGGGAGGAGCCCGGTTCGTCCGGGCACCGGTGGGGGAGGCGAACGTCGCCCGGGCGATCGCCGCCGAGCAGGCAATCATCGGCGGAGAGGGCAACGGTGGGGTCATCCTGCCCATGTTGCACATAGGCCGCGATGCACCCGTTGGTGTGGCACTGATCCTGCACCTAATGACGGTGACAGGACACACCCTGTCCAGCTTGGTGGCGCAGCAGCAACGCTATCGGATAGTCAAGGCTAAAGCACCAAGAGGTAATGACTTAGCGCCTGTTTATGCGCGTCTGCGTGAGCGTTTTTCGGATGCCGCTGTGGATCTTCGCGACGGACTGAGGCTTGCATGGTCCGACCGCTGGGTGCACGTCCGGCCGTCCGGCACCGAACCGATCGTGCGATTCATCGCCGAGGCTCCGACCGCCGCAGAGGCTGAGGCTCTGGTCGGGGCCTGTAGAGAGATCTTCCAGAACTGAGGATGTCCACGCATGTGCGGGATTGTCGGCTATCTGGGTCCGCGCCAAGTCACATCGCTCCTCATTGAAGGGCTCCGCCGCCTCGAGTACCGGGGATACGACTCCTCCGGTATCGCCGTCATCAACGGCAAGGGGCTGGTGATCGTCAAGCAGCCCGGCAAGCTGAGCGTCCTCGAGGGGCTCCTGCGGGATCACACCCCCAAGGGCACCGTCGGCATCGGGCATACCCGCTGGGCCACGCACGGGCCCCCGAACGCCATCAACGCCCACCCTCATACCGACCAGTCCGGCCGCATTGCCCTGATCCACAATGGGATCATCGAGAATGCGCGGGCTCTGCGGAAGGTGCTGGAGCAGCGGGGCCATACGTTCAAGTCCGAGACCGACACCGAGGTGCTGGCCCATCTGGTGGGCGAGTGTTACACCGGCAACCTCGAGGAGGCGGTGGCCCAGGCGCTGCGCGAGGTCGAAGGTGCCTACGGCATCGCGGTGATCTGCTCCGACGAGCCTGACGTGCTGGTGGCCGCGCGGAAGGGCTCGCCGCTCCTGGTGGGTGTGGGCGATGGCGAGTGGTTTGTTGCCTCCGACGCCTCCGCGATTCTCTCCCAGACCCGCTCGGTGGTGTACCTGGACGACGGCGAGATGGTGGTGCTCACCCGGAACGGGTATCACATCCGGGACCTGGCAGCCACCCGGATCGAGAAGCCGGTCGCCCAGATCGAATGGGACCTGGCCACCATCGAACGGGGCGGGTACGACCACTTCATGCTCAAGGAGATCTTCGAGCAGCCGGACACTGTGCGCAACACCATGCGCGGTCACCTGCTCGAGGAGGAGGGGACGGCCCGGGTCTCGGGGCTCAACCTCACCGACGACGCGATCAAGCAGATCAACCGGATCGTCATCACCGCCTGCGGTACCTCCTGGCACTCCGGTCTGATCGGCGAATACATGCTGGAGGAGCTGGCCCGGATCCCGGTGGAGGTGGAGTACGCGTCCGAGTTCCGCTATCGCAACCCGGTGGTGGACGACCGAACCCTGGTGATCGCCATCTCCCAGTCGGGCGAAACCGCCGATACGCTGGCAGCTGTCCGCGAGGCCAAGCGGCGCGGCGCCCGCACCATCGGCATAGTCAATTCGGTGGGCTCGACCATCGCCCGCGAGGTCGACGGCGGCATCTACCTGCACGCCGGTCCCGAGGTGGGCGTGGCGAGCACCAAGGCCTTCACCAGTCAGGTGATCGCGCTGGCGCTGATCACCCTGCGGTTTGGCCGGCTCCGGAACCTGAGCATCCTGCAGGGCCGCCAGATCATCGCCGCACTCCGGGCGCTGCCGGGTCAGGTACAGCAGATCCTCGACCGGGCGCATGAAGTGGAGGCGCTGGCGGAGGCCTTCTGGCGGGCGAACAACGCGCTCTATCTCGGCCGCGGGGTGAACTTCCCCGTGGCCCTCGAGGGGGCGCTCAAGCTCAAGGAAATCTCCTACATCCACGCGGAGGGCTATCCCGCGGCCGAGATGAAGCATGGACCGATCGCGCTGATCGACGAGAACATGCCGGTGGTGTTCATCGCCCCGAAGGACGCGGTCCACGCCAAGATCGTCTCTAATGTCGAAGAGGTTCGGGCCCGGGGTGGCCAGGTCATCGCCATCGGCACCGACGGCGACGACCAGCTCAGCCGGCTGGCCACCGCGACGTTCTCGATTCCCGAGACCCTCGACCTGCTGACCCCGATCCTCACGGTCGTCCCGCTCCAGCTGTTCAGCTATTACGTCGCGGTCCGCCGGGGCTGCAACGTGGACCAGCCACGCAACCTGGCGAAGAGTGTGACGGTGGAGTAAGGCGGACAGGCGGTCAGGCGGTCAGTGGTGACGGCGAACGGGTGAGCTCCTTGCGGAACTCACCCGTCTCTTAGGCTCCTCGGTCCGCCCGTCCGCCCGTCCGCCCGTCCGCCCGCCCGCCCGCCCGCCCGCCTAACTCCGCACCGCGTTCACCAGGCCCGAACGCAGGCTCCGCCAGATGAGTCCCCAGAAGGAATCCTCCGGCCGGAGTTCGTAGCGGATCGGCATCGGAGGGAGGTGCCCCTTGGCATTCGGGAGGTTGGTGCTGCGGGAAAGCATCCGGGCCACCACGCTCTTGAGTTTCTTCCCGAAATTCTGCTTGTGGGTCGTTGGGTCCACCAGCCGGAGATCCAGGTCGCGCCACTGGGCCCGGAACTCTCCCACCGACCGGCCCTCGGCCACCTCGAACCAGAAGGCCGCGTGGTCCATGGTGCCGTCGGTGATTTCCACGCCGTTGGACGGCAGGAGGAAGGCGTTGAAGCTGGCCAGGGGCAGCTCCCCGATGTCCCCCTCCACCCGGAGCCGCAGGGGTCCTCTTCGGACTGGCAGCGTCATGGTGGTCCGGATCGGGGCGACGCCGAAGAGTCGCGCCCGACCGTCGATGGTCAGCGGCCCAGCGGCCACGGTGATCGAGTCGTTACTGGCTCGGAGCACGCGGACCCGAAGCCGGTCGAACGTCACCGCGGCAGGCCGCGGGGACTCCGCGAGCCACTCGGCATAGCGGACGATCCCTGACTCGAGGATGACGGAATCCGCTCCGACCATCCAGCCCAGATCGGCCCACCGGCTGGGCCACAGCACCCGGGGCCGTGGCGTGCCCGGTACCCGGCGGTCGGTGAGGACATCCAGATCCGCGCCGGCGATCCACACCCCACCGGCGGTCAGGCGCCGCAGCCGGACGTTCTCCTGGTGCAGACCCAGGACCCGGATGCCCGTCACCACCGCGCGGATCCGGGTACTGCGCGGTGGAGCCTCCCGGAAGAAGACCGAGTCCGGCACGGCCGGGGCCCAGCTGAGGGTATCGACGGTGAGCATCTGCCGCGCGTGCGAGCGGCGTACCCCCACCGCGCGCAACCCGTGTCGATTCGCGGGGGGGCCGGTTCGCATCTCACCGATGCTGAAGGCGGTATCGTCCGACGTCACGGTGAGCTCGGCCGCACTGACCACGAGGCTATCGTCCCGGCCGGGGGTCGCGTGGACCAGGTAGTCCGCCGAGAGAATCCCCCGTTCGAACACCCGGTGCCGGGTGCTGTCGAGCTGAAGGCCGCGCATGCTGAGCGACAGGCCGGCGGTGGAGTCGAGCGTGATCGCGGCTCCGCGGATCAGCAGTGAGGAGATGGTGCCCTGCTCCACCCGTACCGACTCGATCCGCCCGCCACGCACCTCCTCCGGCAGCCAGGTGGCCACCAGCCGGTAGAGCAGGGAATCGGGCGCGGGCAGGGTCACGGGCAAAGTGTCCACCGTCGGCGCCGGCGCCGCCGCCGTATCCGCCGGGCCGTCATCCAGGTGCCTCAGGACCGGGGACCTGATCAACACGCTGGCGAGCCGGAAGCTCCGGCGCCAGAGGACATCCGTCAGGTCAACGCCGGTCAGGACGACTCGTGGGGCCCAGGCGTCGAACTGCTGCCGGCGGGGGCCGTCCTTCCGCTCGAACCGGATGCGAACATCCCGCAGGATCAGGCGCCGGCGCAGCAGGCTCAGGTGCAGCTCCGGCAGCAGGATGGTGAGGGCAGAGCTGTCTTCGGAGCGGACCAGTGCCAGGGTGCGGGCCCGGAGATAGGCGTCGATCGGGACGCGCAGGGCGCGTTCCAGGGTGCGGTCCAGGAGCCAGAGCCCGGTGACCAGGGCTAGCACCGCACCCCCGGCGAGCGAGAGCCACCAGCGTCGGCGGGTCACCGTCCGAGCCCCGAAGGCGGGCGGTGGCCGCGAAACCAGCCAGGCGCAGGGGAGGGTCGAGAACGCGTCATGCCGGTATCTATCCGGTACGCTCGGGGCGGGTCGGTGACCTGGGTTCCACACTCGACTCGCGTCCGCCCTCCAACGGCGGGCAGCGGTCGCGGGGGACACGAACGGCTCCGGGTCGTGTAGGCGCCGGGCGTTGGGTGGGGCTCGAGAGGTCCGGCGCGGCCGTCACACGGTTCAATCGGACGCGGCCAGGCGAGAGAACCGCCGGTTACTGCCGGGTAGGTCCATCCCCATCGCGAGGCCATACAGAATCGCAACCGCTGCCGCCGACCAAAGCAGCGGAGCGGCCGGCTCGATGAACGACCGGCGGACCGCTTCCGCTGGCAGCGTGGTGCAGATGGCGCCCGCAGAGACCGACACAATGGCGAGCCACTGATAGATCCGGAGCCCTGCGAGGACCGGAGTCTGCGGCTCCGCCCGGTAGGACTCCTCCACGAACCGCGCGATTCCGGCCAGTATGAGGTAGACCCCAAGCAGGAGAGCATCGGAAACGGCGAGGGTCCTCAGCCGAAGGAGGAGCAGGCCGATGACCATGTTCCCGGCCATCGAGTACAGCGGCGTCGGATAGAGGGGGACGCCGGCCAGGCTGGGGAGCTGGCTCACCCGGGAGCGGCGGTGAAGGTAGCGGATGCCCGCCGCCGCATCGGCGGGGCCGCCGTGGCAACAGCCCTGGACCAGGCAGCGCAGCCGGCCGAGCAGCTGGATCCAGGGCGCCGCCACCGAGAGAGCGGCCAAGAGGGCGATCACCGGGATGCCGGCCACGAACCGGGCCGCGACCGTCCCCAGGATTCCGCCGAGGACCCCGCCGTACCATCCGAACGGACGCAACAGCTTGGAGGAGCCTTCCAGCGCCTGGGCCCAGAGCCCGGCGCCCGCCAGGACACAGAAGGCCAGCCACACGATGGCCATGCACCGATCGCTCCCGGCGGCGGAGCCGGCAATCACCACGCCCCCTCCCGCGCCGGCGGCAGCCCAGACGCCATGATTGATGATGCGAATCGGGCCGAAGCGCCATTCGCGCCACGAATTGGCGATCGCCTCAGTGGCGCGGCGGATGAGGGCCCAGGTGGCTTCGAGATCCCGGAGCAGAAGATAACAGATCCCGGCCGCCGCCACCTCGATCAGGCTATGCATCCCCGTCGTCATGCAGCTGACGGTAATCAGCGCTGCCCATGCCCAGCCGATCCACCGCCAGGCCAGTGCGCCGCCGTCGCGGGCGTTGCTGCCCCACGCCTGGGCGGCGAGCAGGCTCCAGAGGACGTGAAAAGCCGGAAATGCGGCCACCCCGCGCGAACTCTGCTGCTCGAAGGCCAGCAGGCGCCCGAATACACCGGACGGGACGAAGAGACGGTTGTCCGCCACCACGGGAACCACGAGCCAGAGCAGTATCACCACGGCGGTGGCCACCGCGCCCCGCACCGCAAAGGCGCGCAGGTCACGTGCGGTCCGGATGACCAGCGGCGTGATGGGGACAAAGAGGTAGGTGCTGAAGTAGAGCACCTCGGTCCATTGCAACACCGGCCAGCGACGTTCGAACGGCAGCGAGGTGGCGAACGCGTCGGGCGCGCGGCCCATCGCCTGCACGGCGAGGTAGCCGATCAGCCAGGGGATGAGCACCCAGAGGTACACAGCGGCTCGTTCCGCGGCGGTCGCCGGCGAGTCCCGGGTCCCGGACAGAGAGAGGAGGGGCGGGTCGAGCGCTGTGGGGCCAAAGCGGCGAACCAGATCGTGACGCTCGTAGCCCCACACCAGCGCCGCGGCGGCGAGCGCGACGGTCGGGGTGATGAGCCACAGCCCGGTGCTGGAGCCGGCCGCGATCGAGACACCGGCAGAGAGCAGCACAAAGCCGAGATACATCGGGTTCCGAAGCCAGCGGAAGATACCGCGGCGCGCCAGGAGAGGCGGTGGAAAGGCGTTCATCGGCAGGCCTTTGCCGTACAGCATCAGGCCAGCTCCGCCGGCAAGGAGCAGGGCGATGCCCAGGGTCACGAGGCCTGCTCCTGCCGCCAGGGACGCGATGGCGGGAAGTGGAACCACCGCCGCCCGGGCCCACAGAATGAGAAGTACCGGCAGCACCAGCAGGAAAAGGGCGCCATAGAGGAAGCGGACGAGCAGGGCGGTCCGGGTCACCAGGATACGACCTCATGCAGAGCCCAGCCCCGATCCACCGGCCGTCCGCGGGTCACCAGGGAACTCCTGGAGAGCTGCTTGTGTTCGCGCATCGCAGACAGGCGCGGCAGCATGCGTGTTAGCAGGTTGGGCAATATGTCGGTGAGGCTCGCAAGGACCCGGCGATCGAGCACGTCGCGGCCCGCATCCAGGCTGAGCTCGGTTCCGTCGTCCATGCCGGTTACGCCGAGGTCGACGAGACGCGCGCCCGGCTGCTCGCGGCCATCCAGCCAGAGCCACCGTTGTTCGCTGTGGCCCGCCCAGTCGATCCACACCGCGGAGTGGCCGCCCGAGACGTGGCGACCCCAGCGCAGGGTCCGGAACGGCAGCCGCCAGGGCGGGATAGTGAGCCGGAGACTCTCCACGTATCCCTGCCCGCTCAACACCGCCCCGTCCAATCGGACCGTGGCGGACGCCCGCGGCAGATGGCAGCACCACTGTATGGCGCCATCCCGGCCCTGCAGCAGGACGCGCTGGACCGGAGGAGCCTCGGCGACCCAGGTGCCGGAGAGCCGCAGCGTCGGGCACTCCCAGGCCAGGGTCGAGTCTCCTAGGGTTGGCAGTGGGCTACGATCGGTGGCCCCCTGCTCCGAAGTTCGCGCGTCGGGTGGCGAGACCAGCGCCGAGGCGTAGCCCACCTGCACCCCGCCCAACCGGACCCGGGCGGCGTAGCCGATGAACACGGTCCCGTCCTCAGTGACGAGGTCGAGATACCACTTGAGGAGGCGGAACATCCACGTCGTTTCGGGCTACGAGAGGGGCGGCCTCCATGACCGGCCGCCGTCGTCAAAGCATAGACGCCCCCGCAGTCGGTGAGAAGCGAGCTCCGGCCGTCAGGGGTATTGTGCATCGCAGTGTACGCCCGTTGATTGGTGGCCGGCAAGCTTGAACCGACCTCCACAACGCCGGGCCTCGTGGCGATGCGCATCGTGCTTCAGCGGGTGACTCGTGCTTCCGTCACTGTCGCCGGCCGGGTGACCGGGTCGATCGACCGCGGATTCTGTCTCCTGGTAGGGTTCACTCATTCGGATACCGCCGCCGAAGTGGACTGGATGGCGGAGAAGGTCGTGGGTCTGCGGCTCTTCTCCGATGCGGAGGGAAAAATGAATCTTGGGCTGAGCGAGGTGGGCGGTGGCTTGCTGGTGATCTCCCAATTCACGCTGTACGGGGATGCCGCGAAGGGCCGGCGGCCGTCGTTCATCGACGCCGCGCGGCCCGAGGTTGCCATCCCGCTGTACGAGCGGTTCCTCGGCCAGCTTCGGTCCAAGCACGTGGCCGTCGCAGCGGGCGAATTCGGGGCGGACATGCTGGTGGAGATTCACAATGATGGGCCGGTGACGCTGCTGCTGGAGCGTTGCACGGCCCCCGTCGGTAAGGAGTGAGGAGTGAGGAGTAAGGAGTGATCGAAATACTGGCGCACGGCTCAAGGCACTCAATCCATGCACCCACTCCTCCAAGCCTCACTCGCTCCTCGCTCGTCACTTCTCACTCCTCACTTCTCACTTCTCACTCCTCACTGATTCTCCGACCGTCATGCCGCCACTCCTGACCCTCGCCTCCGCATCTCCTCGACGCCGCCAGCTGCTCGAGATGCTCGGACTCGAGATCGAGGTCCGGCCGTCCCGGGTCCCGGAAGTCCGGGTGCCGGGAGAAACGCCCATCGGCTACGCCGAGCGGCTGGCCCGGGAGAAGGCCCTGTCGGTGCCGGCCACCCTGGTGCTCGGCGCCGATACCACGGTGCTGCTGGACGATCAGCTGCTCGAGAAGCCGGCCGACGCGGAAGACGCGCTCCGGATGCTCCGGCTGCTGCAGGGCCGGAGCCATGAGGTCATCACCTCGGTGGCGCTGGCGTCCCGGGGAGTGGTCCGCCAGGCCACCGATGTTACCGCCGTCACCTTTCACCGCTGCTCGGACGAATTCCTGCGGGGCTACATCGCCACCGGCGAGCCGATGGACAAGGCCGGGGCCTACGGAATCCAGGGCTACGGCGCGGCGTTGGTGGAGCGGATCGACGGCGACTTCTTCGGGGTGATGGGGCTGCCGGTGAGACTGGTGCTCAGGCTGATGGAGGAGGCGGGGTATCCCTACCGGTTTGGGCGGGAAGAGTAAAGAGTGAGAAGTGAGAAGTGAGAAGTGAGAAGTTAGAAGTTGAAGGTTGGAAGTTGGAGGTTGGAGGTTGGAAGTGAAAGGTGAGAATACGGTCTTACTTCTTACTTCTCACTTCTCACTTCTCACTTCTCACTTCTTACTCTTCCCCCGTTCACAGCTGCACACTCCACACCGACACCGCCTGGTTCCGGTTCTTCACCACCAGCGGCGGTCGGGCGTTGACCGGCGGTTTCTGCTTGAGGACTTGGAAGAACGGGTCGCTGATCAGGATCTCGCCGCCGAGGGCGTTGGAGCAGAGCCGGCTGGCAACATTGACCGCATCGCCGATGACGGTGTATTCCAGCCGCAGGTGGCTGCCGATGTTCCCCGCGAAGGTTTCGCCGTAGTTGATGCCGATCCCGACGCTGATGCCCGGCCGGCCCTGGGCGGCCCACCTGGCATTGAGCCCGTCGATTGACCGCTGCATGGCGATGGCCGCCTGCATGGCGCGGTCGGGGTCGTCCTCGTGCGGAATCGGCGCGCCCCACAGCGCCATGATCGCGTCGCCGATGAACTTGTCCAGCGTACCACCGTGGGCAAAGATGACGTCGACCATCTCGGTGAAATAGTCCGAGAGCAGGCTGGCGATGCTGTCCGGACTCATGTGCTCGGACATGGTGGTGAAGCCACGGATGTCGGAGAACAGGATCGTCACCGCCCGCTTGTCGCCTCCCAGCTTCACCGCCCCCTGCTGCTGGGCGATTTCTGCCGCGACATTGGGCGCGAAGTAGCGCTCGAAGTTCGAGCGGACCATCGCCTCCCGCTGGATCTGCTCCGCGAAGCGGCTGTTCTTGATCGCGATCGCGGCCAGGCCGCCGAACGCGATGAGGAACTGCAGGTCCTCGTCGACGAAGGAGTTGGTCGCCGTCAGGTTGTCGACGTACAGGATCCCCAGCACCTGCTCCGGGCCGGCCATCAGCGGGATGCACATGGCGCTCCGCACGCTCTGCAGCATGATGGACTGGCCGCCCTTGAAGCGGTCGTCCGTCACGGCGTTGTCGGTGAGGATCGCGACCCGCTCCTCCACCGCCTTGCGGGCGATGGAGCGCGGCACCAACTGGGCGGAGGCGTCGCCCAGCCGGCTCTTGGAGACCCGGGGCACCAGGTCGCCGGTTTCGGTGCAGAGGTGGACCGAGACGCGATCCACGTTCATGACGTCGAAGGTGGTCCCCACCACCCGGCCGAGCAGCTTGTCGAGGTCCAGCTCACCGGAGAGCTTCTGGGACACCTCGAGCAGCAGGGAGAGCTTCTTGGCCTGGCGCTCGGTGTGGCTCGCCCCGCCCACCTTGAGCTGGCCGCCGCCCCCGTCCAGGTCCTTGGCGCCCGCAACCTGACCCACGATCACCGCCGGCACACCCCCGCTCACCGAGACCTGCTTGACGATGGTGCCGCCCGCGCCGGCGCTGGAGGAGGTGGTCGGCCGCGCCGGGGCGTCCATCGACTTGAGCTGGAACACCACCTTGCCGAACGTCACCGAGTCGTTCGGCTCGACGACACCCTCGGTGACCCGGGTGCCGTTGATGAACGTGCCGTTGGAGCTGCCCAGGTCGCGAACCGCGACCGCGCCCTTGATCAGCCGGAGCTCCGCGTGCCGCCGCGAGATGGTGGGGTCGAAGATGGGGATGTCGCTGGTCACGGCCCGACCGACCACGTAGGGGTGGTCCGCGGCCAGGTCGAAGTCCTGATCGCCGGCGAAGGAAACGAGCTTGAAGGTCATGAAGTGGGGAAATATAGGCCGGCGAGAGGGGCGGGCAACGCGCGGGCCGTGCGCTCCGGGCTAAGCCTTCCGCCCGGCCAGCCCCAGGGCCGCCAGCACCGCCCGGGCCTTGGCCTCTGTCTCCCGCCACTCCGACGCAGGGTCCGAGTCGGCGACGACCCCGGCCCCGGCCTGCACCCAAGCCCGGCCGCCCTGCATGACCACGGTGCGAATGGCGATGGCGGTGTCCAGGGTCCGAGCCCCCCAGGCGATGTACCCCACCGCTCCGGCGTAGGGCCCGCGGCGCACCGGTTCCAGCTGGTCGATGATCTCCATCGCCCGCACCTTGGGCGCGCCACTCACCGTTCCCGCCGGGAAACAGGCGCCCAGCGCGGCGAGCGCATCGAGCTCGGGGCGGAGGGTGCCTCGGACCTCGCTGACCAGGTGCATCACGTGGGAATAGCGTTCTACGGTCATGAACGTGGTGAGATGCACCGTGCCGAACTGCGCTACCCGGCCCACGTCATTCCGGCCGAGGTCCACCAGCATGAGGTGTTCGGCCCGCTCCTTGGGGTCGGCCTCCAGCTCCGCCTGCAGCTGCTGGTCCTGCTCCGGAGTGGCGCCGCGCGGACGAGTGCCGGCGATCGGCCGCAGCGTCAGCTCGCCATCCTCGACGCGGAGGAGCACCTCGGGGGAGCTCCCCACGACGTGCAGCTCGTCGCAATGCAGGAAATAGAGGTACGGCGCCGGGTTGAGTGCCCGGAGGTAGCGGTAGGTGAGGAACGGATCAGGCGCGGGGAGGTCCAGCCGGCGTGAGAGCACGGTCTGGAAGGTATCGCCCGCGGCGATGTACTCCTGGATGCGACGGACATCCTCCCGGAACCGGTCGTCCTCGGAGGGGGAAGTGTAGGTCGGGATGGGAGGTAGCCCATCGATGCCGAGGGCGCCGAGCGGCGAGGCGGTCGCCAGCCGGGCGAGCCAGTCATCGATCCGCGCGATTGCCCCGTGGTACCGCGGCTCGAGCGCGGCGCGGTCCAGCCCCGGCTCCACCTCCACGTTCGCGACGATGGTCGCTCGATTGTACAGGTTGTCCAGCACCAGCACCGTGTCGGCCACCATCACGACCGCGTCCGGCAGGCCGCGGTCGTCGCGGGGCGGATCGGGCAGGCGCTCGATGGTGCGGACCACGTCGTAGCCGATGTAGCCCACCGCCCCCCCGGTGAACCGTGGCAGCCCCGGCAGCGACACCGGCGGGTAGCGGCGCATGGTCTCGGCCATGTGGTCAAGCGGGGCGCGGTCGGTCGCCACCAGGGACCACCCTCCGGCCGGGGTCCAGCGCTTCACCTCCCGGCCGCGATAACTGTAGACCTCGCGCGGGTCGGTCGACATGAAAGTGTAGCGCGCCCACCGCTCGCCACCTTCGAGCGATTCGAGCAGAAACCCGTAGCGACCCCGGTGCAGCTTGGCGAAGGCCGAAACCGGTGTGTCCCCGTCCAGCACAACCTGGCGGGTCACCGGGACCATGCCGGGACGCAGGGCGGCGAGGGCGAGGAAGTCGGGGAGGGTGGTAGTCATTGGCCGTTAGCCATTAGCCGTTCGTGCAGGGGCGAAGAGGAGCGAAAACTAGCTCGCCCAGAAAGGAACGGCTAATGGCTAACGGCCAACTGCCAACTGCTCTACCGCGGTGCCGCCACCAGGTAGGTCCCCGGGCCGGGGAGCGCGGACTCCAGGTTGTCGGAGGCCGGTCGCCGGGAGGGGAGCAGGGCGTAGTTGGTGCCGTCGGTCAGCGTGGAGAGGGCGAGCGCGCGCTCATAGCGCGTGGCCGAGCCGTACCGCTGCAGGGCTTCGGCCGGAGGAGAGAAGTGGACCGGGTACTTGAAGCTGATGGTGGCGCCCGGGCGGGGCATCACGGTGGTGGCGATGTCGACTCCGTAGATACCCGGACGGGGCCGAACCACCACCGTGACCGAGTCTGGTCCGTTCGGAACGTGGAAGGCCGAATCGGGAAAGGTGAGTTCCACGAAGACGGTATTGTCCGGCGGGCCATGCCGCAAAATGATGACCCGGCGCTGGCTCACGGCGAAGGTGACCATCGTGTCCTCCGGCGGGACCCCCGACATCTCGAGCACGAAGAGCCGCGAAGGCGGGAGGATCATGGTCGGGGTCGTCGGGTCCGGGGCCGCGGTGGTGGAGCTGGTGACCCGGCCGCAGGCCAACAGCCCAAGCAGGCCAGCCGTTGCCCCGCCCGCCAGCACGCGCCTAATTGCCATGGTCACCCCAGGTGAGAGGTGCGACCTAAGACGTGAGACATTCTCGGGAGACACGAGGCGTAAGACGTGAGACGTAAGACGTGAGACACAAGGCTGGTGTGAGGAGGGTCGGGGCACGCCCCGGCACCTGGGCCGCGCTCCGCGGGTTCCTCGGTGCTGTGGTCTTGTGCACGTCTCACTCCTCACGTCTCGCGTCCCAGACCTGGAACGACTCGACGACCCTGGCCATCGTCACTCACGCGATCGAGGCCCGCGAACGAGCCCGACCCGACAGCTCACTCG
The DNA here is from genome assembly GCA_041499215.1 of Gemmatimonadota bacterium. Lineage (GTDB taxonomy): Bacteria > Gemmatimonadota > Gemmatimonadetes > Gemmatimonadales > GWC2-71-9 > JADJOM01. Next base: position 13,817 of record JBGQJV010000008.1, read on the forward strand.
AAAGCTACCGCACCCGCGCCCACGGATTTGTGTTCTTCCTCGGGCAGGCCGGGCACGACCTCGAGGGAACGCCGCGGCTCATCAAGGCCGATGAGCTGGAAGTGGAAGTGTATTGGCGCGCCCCGGGTACCAGCAAGCAGGTCATCCTCGGCTGGCGGGACGGGCGCTGGCTCCCGACGGACATCAACTACCACCGCGACCATCTCGGCATCGTCACCAACAACTTCGGCGACCTCATCCGCATCGGCGAAGGCGACGAGGTGCGTGACGTTCCCCACCCGCTCGCTCCGGACGGCCCGGGTCTGTATGACTACCGGCTGGCCGACTCGGTACGCATGCAGGGCCGGGGTGGCAGCACTCTGCTGCTCCGGGAGGTCGAGGTCCGTCCGCGCGAACTGGATGCCCCGCGGATCATCGGTACGCTCTCGCTCGACGCCGCTACCGGCGACCTGGTGCGGTTCCGGTTCAGTTTTACCGCTCCGGCCTACCTCGACCCCTCGCTGGAAGACATCAGCGTAACCCTGGAAAACGCCCGGGTGGAACGCTGGTGGCTGCCCTGGCGGCAGGAGATCGAGATCCGCCGCCGGGTCACCTGGTTCGACTTCCCGGCCCGGTCGATCATCCGGGGCCGCTGGGAGATCGGCGAGTACGAACTGAATCCGGCGCTTCCGCCCCAGGTGCTCCGCGGGCCCCCCATCGGCGGACTCCGCCGTCCGGACTCCGGAAGCTTCGAATGGTCCGCGCCGCTCCCGGACCTGGTACGTGACGCGGGCCGGCCGGTAGAAAGACAAGACCTCGATCGGGTTCGGGATGAGATCGAACGGATCGTCCCGGGGCGGATGCTGAGCGGGCTGCCCAGGGCCCGCCCCGGAGTCTCGTCGCTGAGCGACATCGCCCGGGTCAATCGGGTACAGGGGCTTGCGTTGGGCATAGGCGCCGGTCTGGTGCCGGGCCACAACCTGACCGTCCGACCGCGAGTGGCATTGGGAACCTCGGATCAGCGCCTCACCGTCGATCTCCTGGCACAGTGGGAGCACGGCGCCACCAGCATCACGCTGGCCGGCGGACGCAGGCTGCAGGACCTGGACGACACGCCCAGGATTTCGACCGTGGTGAACTCGCTGCTTTCGCAGGAGGGTGGCCGGGACCAGGGTGACTATGTCATGCTGGACCGCGCCCGGCTCGGCCTGACGCAGCGGCTCGGCAGCGGAACGACGCTCGCGCTGGCGGGAGGAGTCGAGCGGGGCCACTCGGTGCGGACCGAGGCCAGTCCCGCGCGGGGGAGCTATCGCCCCAACCCCGCGCTGGGGGCAGGGAGACTCGCCGTCGGACGCCTGGGACTCGACTACACCTCCGCCCGGCTCGACCGGGAGGCCGCTGCCACCTTCTCCCTCTCGCTCGAGGGTGGGACCGGTGCGCGGGACTACGCCCGTGCAACGCTGGCCGCGAGTCTGCTCGAGCCGATCGGAGCGGGTGCAGTGCTGCTCCGGGCCGAGGGGGGCGCCGGCACGAGCGAGCTGCCGTCCTACCGGAGCTTCGCTATCGGCGGCTGGGGCACATTGCTGGGTGAGCCGTTCCGCGCGTTCGGTGGCCGGAGGTACGGGCTCGCGCAACTTGAGTACCGGATCGATGCGCCCTTCCCCGCGCTGCCGCTTGGCGCGTTCGTCTCCACCGGAGGGCGTATCACCGTGGCTCCCTTTCTGGCTCTCGGCTGGACGGGCGGCAGGATCGACGGGCTGCCGTGGCAGCCGACCCGGGAAACCCGGCCGGTGGCTGGAGTCGCCCTCGAATGGCTGCACCGGCTCATCCGGATCGAGACCGGCGCCTCCCTTCGCACTGGGCACTTCGGGGTGACGGTGGATGTGAACCGGGAGTGGTGGGGCGTTCTGTGAGGCAGGAAACGGTGAACGGTGCATGGTGAACGGTGAACGTGAACGGTGAACCGGACTCATCCCACCACCGGGGCACCGTTCGCTGTTCACCGTTCACCGACACGCTCCCAGGCGAGCCCAAGCCCCCCGCCCATAGCCGAAGAGCCCCATCCCCGGCTAGCTTTCACCCCAGTGTCTGCCGAACCTAACTGGACATCCTAAGGACTTTCCCGCCAAGCGCTTGCATGCAGTTCACCGACGAGTGGCTGGTCCCCACGCTTGAGAAGTTGCTGCCGCCCGAGGTTCTCGAGGGCCTGCGGCAGGAGCCGTCGGAGCAGCCACAATCCCTGTGGCTGGCCGTGGTTCAGCGCAAGCTTGCGACCGACGACGCGATCCTGCGCGCGGCGGCCGCCCGCTTCCGCCTGCCCGTGGCCGACCTGGCCCAGCTCGACCGCAAGGCGCGGGACGCGGTGCCTGAGCCGCTGGTGCGCCGGTACAACATTCTCCCGCTCCGCCAGACCGACTCGCTGCTCGAGATCGCCACGGCCAATCCGTTCGACATCGACGCGGAGAAGGACCTGGCCTTCGCCACCGGGCGCGAAGTGCGGACCTTCCTCTGCTCGCCGGGGAAGATCAGGGAGAAGATGGACGAGCTGTACCGCGGCCAGAGCTCGGACGACGTGGTGCAGCAGCTGCTGGGCGGGATGGACGAGCGGCTGGAGGTGACCCAGCTCGCCAACGAACAGGAGGAGTTGGCCGACCTCGCCGCTTCCGCCGACGAGGCGAGCCAGCGGCCGGTGGTGCGCCTGGTCGACCTGATGCTGTCCGACGGGATTCTCTCCCGGGCGAGCGATATCCACGTCGAGCCCGGTGAGGGTGGCGTCGCGGTGCGCTACCGGATCGACGGTGTGCTGCGCCAGGTGATGAACATCCCGCGCACCGCCGGCGCTCCCATGATCTCGCGCATCAAGATCATGTCCGGGCTGGATATCGCGGACCGGCTCAGGCCGCAGGACGGCCGTGCGCGGGTGGCGGTCAACGGGCAGCCGGTCGACCTCCGGATCTCCACCCTGCCGGCCTCGCTCGGCGAGAAGGTGGTCATCCGGATCCTGAACGCCCGGGCCACCGTGCTGACGCTCGAATCGCTGGGCATGTCCCCCGACGAGCGGCAGACGATCGAGGCGCTGCTCAACAACAAGGAAGGGGTCATCCTGGTCACCGGCCCCACCGGCTCGGGCAAGACCACCACGTTGTACTCGATGCTGCGCATGGTGCAGGACGAGGGCGTGAACATCGTGACCGTGGAGGACCCGGTCGAGTACCGGCTGGGAAAGGGCATCGTGCAGGTGCAGGTGCACGAGAAGGCTGGCCTCACCTTCGCGGCGGCCCTGCGCTCGATCCTGCGGCAGGACCCGGACGTGGTGCTGGTGGGCGAGATCCGCGACCGGGAAACCGCGCAGATCGCGGTACAGGCCTCCCTGACCGGCCATCTGGTGCTCTCGACCCTGCACACCAACGATGCCCCCAACTCGGTTACCCGACTCACCGACATGGGCATCGAGGCCTACAAGCTGGCCTCCGCGCTCCGTGGGGTGCTGGCCCAGCGGCTCATGCGCCGGATCTGCCCCACCTGCCGGGAGCTGACCAACCTGCCGCCCCCCGAGCGGCTCCGGCGCTACATCCCCGCGGGCGCTCTGCTGGCCCGCTCGGTGGGTTGCCCCGAGTGCTCGATGACCGGCTACAAGGGCCGCTTCAGCGTGGTCGAGGTCCTGACCATGAACACCGAGCTGGAGAAGCTGATCGGGTCCGGTGCCACGGCGGACAAGATCGCCGAAGCCGGGCGGCAGAACGGGATGCTGTCGCTGTTCGAGAGCGGGCTCCGTCACGTGCTGGCCGGCGAGACCAGCGTCGAAGAGCTGCTCCGGGTAGTGGACGTGCCGGTGGCGGACGGTACGGTGGCCGGCCGGCTGTCGATTCCCACGGCCACCCCGCCGAAGCCGGCGGAGCCCGCCGGGGCGCCGGCCCCGCAGCGCCGCACCCCGCCTTCCAGTGCGGCTCCGGCCACCGCCGTAGCACCCGTCGCACCGCCGCCGGTACCGTCTGCACCCGCGGTGGAGCGCCCGGGCCGCCCGGCCATGCCGGTAGCGGACCTGAGCGCCGCCTTCGACCTGATCGAGGACGAGGTGCTCGTCGAGGAGCCGACCACCCGCAAGAGCGGCCAGCGCGGCGCGACCGTGCTGCTGGTGGACGACGAGGAGTTCCTCCGTCGGGTGATGAAGGACCTGCTGGTGCGCGAGGGTTATGAGGTGGTGGAGGCGGGCACCGGCATTGAGGCGCTGGACCAGGTCGATCGGCACGCCCCCGACGTGGTGGTGCTGGACCTGAACCTGCCGGGGATGGACGGCTACTCCGTGCTGTCCGAGCTGCGCTCCCGGCCCGCGACTCGCAACATCCCCGTGGTGGTACTCACCGCCAAGGGTGACGAGGACAACGAGGTGCGGGTGTTCGAGCTGGGGGCGGACGATTTCCTCACCAAGCCCTTCCGTGCCAAGGCGCTTTCCAAGCGGTTGGAAGTGGTGCTCGGGAGGCGGCGGTGAGCTGCGGAGCCGGGACCGGGATGGGGCAGCGACACCGGGGCTGAAGTCGTGTCCAGGAGCCTCCCAGGCTTGGTCCCTTTCCCCGGTCGCCGATCCGCCCATGCAGCTTCCCGATGCCGCTCCAGCGCTCGCGCTTATCAAGGCCTCCGTCCGCGCCCAGGCGGCCTACTCGCTGGAACAGCCCGTAACGGCCCGCAAGCTCAATCAGAATGAGGCCCCAGCCGATCTGCCGGTTGAGCTCAAGCGGGAGATCCTGGCCCGCGCCGCCATGCTTCCGTGGCACCGCTATCCCGCGTTCGTCCCGACTCATCTGACCCGGATCATCGCCCGCCGCACCGGTTGGGTGCCGGAAGGCGTGCTGGTCGGTAACGGCTCGAACGAGGTCATCCAGGCGGCCCTGGCGGTGACGCTGGGCGATGGTGACACGGTCGTCGCGCCCTCGCCGACCTTCTCGCTCTACCGCCTCCTCGCGGGGGTAATGGGTGCCCGCTACGTCCCGGTCAGCCTGCGACCCGATTTCAGCTTCGACCTCGATGCCCTCATCGCCCAGGTCCGGCGCGAGCGGGCCCGGGTGCTGGTACTCAACTCCCCCAACAACCCGACCGGCTCGGCCCTGCCGCCGGGGGCCGTGGAACGTTGTCTCGCCGAGACCGATGCGCTGCTGTTGTGCGACGAGGCGTACCAGGAATTTGGCGGCCCCTCCGCGGTCCCCCTGCTGGGCCGCTCTCCCCGGGTGGTGGTGTTCCGCACCTTCTCCAAGGCCGTCGGTCTGGCGGGGCTCCGTTTCGGCTATGCCCTGGCCCACCCCGAGGTGGCCCGCGAGATCGCCAAGGCGAAGCTGCCCTACAACGTCAACGCGATCACCCTGGCCGCGGCGGAAGTGGCCTTCGAGCACGCCGAGGTGTTCCAGGCCCGTACCAGTGCGGTGGTCGCCGAGCGGGAGCGGCTCCTCGGAGCCCTGTCACAGACACCCGGTCTCCACGCCTTTTCGAGTGCCGCCAACTTCGTCCTCATCCGGATGGAGGCGCTCCCTGCCCGGGTCGTCTTCCGCCGGCTGCTGGAAGAGGACGGCATCCTGGTCCGGGACGTCTCCCACGGCGCCGGACTGGAGGAGTGTCTCCGGGTTTCGATCGGCGAGCGCGAGGATATGGACGCGGTGATCGGGGCGTTGCGGAGGATTCTGGGATCATAGGCGGGCAGACGGACAGACGGACAGAGGGTCAGGCGGTCAGTGGGCCTGGTAGCTGGTCATGAGCCTTGCAGACGGCCAAAGGCCCACTACTCACTTCTTACTTCTCACTTCTCACTTCTTACTTCTCACTTCTTACTTCTTACTTCTCACTTCTCACCTCTCTCAGGCCATGTCCCGCACAGCCGAGATCAGCCGCAAGACCCGTGAGACCAGCATCCGCCTCAAGGTGGACCTGGACGGCAGCGGCCGCGCCCAGGTCAGGACGGGGATCGGGTTCTTCGACCACATGCTCGAGGCGCTGGCCCGTCACGGACTCCTGGACCTGGAGGTGGAGGCCAGTGGAGACCTGCAGGTGGACGGACACCATACGGTGGAGGATGTTGGCATCGTCCTGGGGCAGGCGCTGGCCGAGGCGCTGGGGGACCGGTCGGGGATCTGCCGTTACGCGGACGCCACGGTCCCGCTGGACGAGGCGCTGCTGCGCTGCGTGATCGACGTGTCGGGCCGGCCATTCCTGTCCTATCATGTCGACATCCCGAAGTGGCAGATGCTGGGCGACTACGATGTGTTCCTGACTCCCGAGTTCTTCCGGGCGCTGGTGCTCAACGCCGGCCTCACGGTGCATCTTGATCTCATCCGGGGGGAGAACCCGCATCACATCGTGGAGGCGGCCTTCAAGGCCTTTGCCCGGGCGCTCGATCAGGCGACCCGGTGCGACCCCCGGGTGACAGGGGTTCCCTCGACCAAGGGTGTCCTGTGATCGTCGTGGTGGACTATGGAGTCAATAACCTGAAGAGCGTGGTGCGGGCGCTCGCCGCCGGCGGCCATGCGGCCACGCTCTCGACCGATCCCGCCGAGGTCCGTGCGGCGGAACGGGTCCTGGTGCCGGGAGTCGGCAACTTCGGCCAGGCCGCCAGGAATCTGGCGGCGAGCGGCCTCGGTGCGGCGATTCAGGACGCGGCCGCGGCCGGACGACCCGTGCTCGGCATCTGTCTCGGCATGCAGCTCTTCTTCGGCACCAGCGAGGAGGCGCCGGAGGCGAGGGGCCTGGGCCTCTTGCCCGGCACGGTCCGCCGGTTTCGGACCGCGTTGCCGGTGCCCCACGTTGGCTGGGCTGCCGTGAGCCCTACCATCGCGGGGGAAAGCCACCCGGCGCTCGGGCCGCTGTTTCACGGGGAGCGGCAGTTCTTCTATCATGTGCACAGCTTCCACCCCGCCGACCTGCCCGAACGGGCGACGCTGGCCACGGCGGACTACGACGGTCCGTTCCCGACCGTCGTGGGGCAGGGCAACGTGCTGGGGGTGCAATTTCATCCCGAGAAGTCGCAGCGGGTCGGAATCGAACTGCTGTCCCGCTTCGTCGACTGGCAACCGGCATGACCACCTACCGGGTGGCGTTCGTGGACGTCTACGTGCTCCGCCACGGCCCGGCCGGGCTGGAGACCCTGGTGCTCCGGCGGAGCGAAACCGGTCGCTGCCCCGGGGCGTGGGAGGTGGTTCACGGAGGGATCGAACCCTCCGAGACTCCGGTGGACGCCGCCCGACGGGAGCTCAGCGAGGAAACCGGCCTTACTCCCGGGAAGCTGTACAACCTGAGCCGGGTGGAATCGTTCTACCGGCACCGGGTCGATGAGGTCGGCTTCATCGCGGTCTTCGCCGCGTTTGTAGAGGACTCGGAGGTGCGGATCTCCGCCGAACACGATGCCTCGGAGTGGCTCACCATTCCGGCTGCCCAGGGGCGGGTGGCGTGGCCGCGCGAACGCAGGGCACTGGACGACATCCAGGTGCTGCTCACCCGGGGGGATGCAGGGCCGCTGGAGGATGTGCTGCGGGTGACGTGAGACGTAAGACGTGAGAAGTGAGAAGTGAGAAGTAAGAAGCGATAAGGTCGACGGGCAGGTAGGGCGCTACATTCCGGCTCACGGCTCACGGCTCACGGCTCACGGCTCACGGCTCACGGCTCACGGCTCACGGCTCACGGCTCACGGCTCACCTCTCACTTCTCCCATGCTTGCTCGCCGCATCATCCCCTGCCTTGATGTCGCCGATGGGCGGGTGGTGAAGGGCGTGCATTTCCAGGCGCTCCGGGACGCCGGTGACCCGGTGGAGCAGGCGGCTCGCTATGACCGGGAGGGGGCCGACGAGCTGGTCTTCCTCGATATATCCGCCAGCCACGAGGACCGGGACACGATGCTCGGCATGGTGGGACGGGTGGCGGAGACGATCTTCATCCCCTTCACCGTCGGTGGCGGCCTTCGCTCGGTGGAGGACGCCGGGCGCGCGCTCCGCGCCGGAGCGGACAAGATCGCGGTGAACACCCGGGCGGTACGCGACCCGGATCTGGTCCGGCGGCTGGCGGACAGTTTCGGCAGCCAGTGCGTGGTGGCGGCGGTGGATGTCCGGCGAAAGGTCGGGACGGACGGGACTGACAGGACGGACGGGACGGACGGTGGCGAGAACCCGACCGTCTCGACCGTCCCTTCCTGGCAGGTCTACATCACCGGCGGGCGGGAGTCCACCGAGTTGAGCGGCATCGAGTGGATCGGGAGGCTCGAGGAGCTGGGCGCCGGGGAGATCCTGCTCACCTCGATGGACCGGGACGGTACCCGTCAGGGCTACGACCTGGAGCTGCTCCGTGCCGCGTCGACGCGAGTGCGGATTCCGGTGATCGCCTCGGGCGGGGCCGGCTCGCTCGAGCATCTTGCCGAGGGACTGGAGGCGGGGGCACACGGCGTGCTTGCCGCGTCAATTTTTCACTACCAGGGGTGCTCATTGCCAGAAGCCCGGGCCTACCTGCAGAAGCGCGGCTTTCCGGTGCGGCCATGAGGGCCGTGAGCTCGCTGGGGCTCGTCGTTGGCGCGCTGGCCCTCGTGCCCTTCTGGCTCCTCGGCGGGCGGGCCGGCGGACCGGCGGACGGGCGGGCAACTGCGGGTGTGATGGCCAACGTCGGCGCGCCTGAACCCTCCATGAGCCGGTCTGCCGGTCCGCCGGTCCGCCCGTCCGCCGCCGTCCGCTGCATCCGCCTCGAGAAGCCAGGCACCCAGGTGAGCGGAGAGGTGAAGGTCTGCCCCGGCCGCTACCGGATCCCTGACCATACCGAGCGCGGGGTACTGGTGGTCATCGGGTCCAACACTCGCGTCGATCTGACGGGGGTGACCCTCGAGAGCGGAGATTCGCTGGCGCCGGAGTTCACCGGTATCGGGGTCCTCTCGCTCCGGGGAGACAGCATCACCATTCGTGGCGGAAGGATCCGGGGCTATCGCTTCGGGGTCCGGCTGGAGGGAGGTCGTGGCCACCGGGTGGCCGGCATGGATCTCTCCGGATCACGCAGCCAGGCCCTGCGTTCGACCGCGGTCGCGTTCGACCCCGCGGACTGGCTCAACATCGCCACCCCCGACAGCTTCGAGTCCTACGGCAGCGGCCTCTACCTCAAGCGCACCGCCGGCGTGCAGGTGACCGGGGTGATCGCGCGCGGCAGCCAGAACGGGATCGGCCTGTTCGAGAGTCGCGACAGTTGGCTCGCCGACAACGACGTGTCGGGCAACTCCGGATGGGGGATCCACCTGTGGAAGTCGTCTCGCAACACGATCATCCGCAATCAGGCGGGGCGGAACGTCCGCTGCGAAAGCGAGAGCTACCACCGGGGGTGTGACAGCGCCGCCCTCCTGCTCCGCGAGCAGAGCGACTCGAATCTCATCGCCGACAACGACCTCTCCTGGTCCGGCGACGGCTTCTTCCTGAGCGGGCACCGGCCGCTGCTCTCGCCTTCCATCGGCAATCTGGTGGTCCGGAACGACGCCTCCCACTCCTACCACAACGCGTTCGAGGCGACCTTCTCCGCCTGGAACACCTTCCTGGAAAACCGGGCTGACAGCAGCGACTACGGATTCTGGCTGGGCTACTCGCGCGGCAGCGCCATTCGGGGGAACACCATCCTGGGCACCCGCAGCGCGGCCATCGCGATCGAGCACGGGGCGGAAAACGAGATCGCCGGCAACACCATCATCGGCGGCAATGTGGGAATCCGGCTGTTTGCGCCGCGGGCGCAAGACGAGCCGAGCATGGCCTACCGGGTGGACGACAACGTCATCGCACGGGTGCGTCAGGGCGTTGTGCTGGAGCATACCAGCCGCTCCCGCCTCCGCGGAAACCTGTTCGACGGGGTGGAGGACGCGCTCACGGTAGACAGCGCCGGAGCCGACCTCCAGCTCTCCGGGAACGTGTTCTTGTCGGCCCAGCGGTGGCTCATCGACGCGGTAGATCTGGACGCAGGCGGGAACTACTGGGCTGCCTCCGACGAACCGACCGCAAGGCGCCAGGTCCGGGGGAGGGTGACCCTGCAGCCGTTCCGGCGGGCGCAGGATGTCGGCTACTGAACCGCAGTAAGAAGTGAGAAGTGAAGAGTGAGAAGTGACGAGTGAGGAGCGAGGCTGGAGGAGGGAGGCTGTCATTCCTCTATGAAGTGGCTGGCCGCGCAAGGGTATAGCTGTCCTTCCGGCCCGCGGAGCGGGTCGTCGGTTCCTGTTGGGCCTGCCTGCGTCGCTCCACGCGGTGGTCGCAGTCTTCTATACGCGCTCATCGAGGGCGAGTCGGGGCTCGCCGGCGCAGGAGTAAGGGTTCGGGCGATGGCAGCGCCTTCTGAGGGACGGCCTCGTGTGCGGCCACGGAATGACCCGCGCTTGCCATCGGGATGCCACCTCGGGAGCGGTGCGTTACGCTGCGTGTCGCGTCGGGCGCACGCCGTACACCGCGGCGTCGCGCCACAGCGCATAGAGGATCCGGGCCAGCCGCCGGGCCACCGCGACGACCGCGATCCGCCGGCCCCGTCGCTGGGCCACCCGCTCGCCCCAGGCCCGCAGCGCCGCATGGCTCGGCGCCGGCGAGCGGAGCACCCGCCAGGCGGCCTCGACCAGCAGCCAGCGGACGGTGGCATTGCCCGCCTTGCTGATGCCGCCCCGGCGGACCAGCTCACCCGAACTGCGCTCCCGTGGCACCAGCCCGAGATAGGCGGGGACCTCCCGCGCGGTGGGGAAGCGGGTGACGTCATCCAGCGCCGCGATGAAGGCCAGCGCCGTGAGGGGCCCGATGCCGGGCACGCTCTGCAGCGTCGGGGCGACGGGATCCCGCCCGGCCCAGGCCACCAGCTGCTGGTCCGCCGCGACGATCGCCGCCTGCAGCGCGGGGAGCAGGGCGAGCAGCGGGGTGAGCTGGAGCCCGACCGAGGCCGGCAGGGTCAGGGCCTGCACCCGGGTGCCGAACGTGGGCGGGGTCCCCCGCGCGAGCCGGAGCCCGGCGCTGCGCAGCTGGCCCCGCATCTGATTGATCCAGCGGGTGCGGGTCCGCACCAGACTCTGCCGCACCGCCAGGGCCAGCCGCACCTCGCGCTGGCGGACCGACAGTCGATGGGCCAGGCGATACACCCCGCTGGCACACGCCTCCGCCAGGGCCCGAGCATCGCGACGGTCGGTCTTGGTCCGGCGGCGGCGGCCGTACATCGGGGCGAAGCTGGGATCCGCCACGAGGACGGTGTGGCCGAGCGCTTCCAGACTCTGCGCCACCCATTCACTCTCGGTACTGCTTTCCAGCAGCAGCCGGCTCGGGGGCAGCGGGGCAAAGTATCCCGTGAGCCGGACCCGGGTGGTCGGGAGCCGGTGCTCGGTCACGGTCCCCTCGGGGGTGAGGATACAGACCTGGGTCTCGCGCTGATGGACATCGAGTCCGATATTCCACATTGGCTGGCCTCCTCGGCTGTGCGCCGCTAGAGCGCGTGAATCGTTTCGTGTGGCACCGAAGTCTGGTGACCACGTCCCGACCGAGGCCAGCCACTTCATTTATTCTGAGGGCGCAAAGCGACCGAGGAATCCCTGAGGGTGAGCAGCGTGCCGACCTTGAGGGATTCCTCGGGCGCTCAAGCGCCCTCGGAATGACAATGCCAGAGCTTACGTCTCACTTCTCACTTCTCACTTCTCACTTCTCACTACTGCTCAATCCAGCTTGTTCGCATAACTCACGAATTTCCACCTGCCGTGCCGCTCGATCACCAGACTGAACAGGCGCACCTGCGCCGTATCCCCCGGAGCCTGCACCAGCCGGACCAGGCAGGGGCCGTAGACTGTGTTCTCCCCCTCGTGGCTGACGGTCGAGTCGCAGCTATGGCCGGCATACTGGAGCCGCTTGCCACCGACCGCCGCAAGGGCCTTGCCCAGCCCTTTTGCGCTGTGCTGGCTGGTCATGAACCAGAACAGGCCGGGATCCAGGTCATAGGGCGGCCCGGCCTGGGGGTTGGTGGGATAATAGATCCACCCGAACTCGGCACGGTCGATGGCGAGGTGCCGGAGCGAGGCCGTGTCCTGGGCCTCCAGCGCCTCCAGGAACCGTCGGACCAGCTCCTCCCGGCTGGGATACCCGCTCTGGAGCTCCTGCACCTCAGCGGTCCCCTGCCGGAAGGCCGTGAGCTGGGCCTGGCGGGTGCTGTCCGGCGTGAAGCTCCCTGAAGGCGGCTGGGCGCTGGCCGGCTCCGGGCGCCGGTTGCACCCCGCCAGGGGAAGAAAGAGCAGGCCCAGCCACAGGGCGGTAACTAGTCGCATCTTCGTCTCATCGGTTTCGGTCCCGGTAAGGAGAAGGGTGAAGAGGCACCGGCCCCTCCACCCTCCCACCCCTTCTGATTCTCACTTCTCACTCCTCACTCCGCACCTCTCACTTCTCACTTCTCACTTCTTACCTCAGTTGATGTTGTACGCCGTCCAACCCTGCCACCACGCGGTCCCGGCCGGATCCGCCGCACCGATATAGGTGGTGTTGGCCCAGGTGCCGCCAAAGTAGCCGGTGACCTTTGCGGCGGTGACGGTGCCGCCGCCGGTCGCGGCCGGGCTGCCCGCCTTCGGCTTCCAGTTGAGTCCGGCTGGATTGAAGTTCATGCCGAGCAGGGTATCGGCCGCCACGCTCGCGGCAAAGGCTTGGTGGGTCGAGAGCTGCCCGGCAGGGAAGTTGGTCGTCTGGGCGAACCCCGCGCCGGCGGTGTCGTAGTTGAAGCCGTTCTGCGCCAGCACCAGGTTGGAAATGTGCAGGGAATCCCGCTGCACGAAGAGGGTGTCGCTCCACGCGTCGCGGATGTTGACGGCGATGCCCTTCCACCGCGCCATGATGCCGTTCACGAACCAGCCACCGGTGCCCCGGCGCCACACGCCACCGTTACCGTCTGCCGGAATGCCGGCCAACTGGCCCGGGCCGATCAGGGTAAAGTTGGCGAACACCGGGTTGGAGAACGGGGTGCTCGCGCCCGTCGTGGTCAGCACGCAACCCGAGACGGCAGGGTCGCAGCCGTCGCCCTCGAACCCGCGCGGATCGGAGCTGAACACCCCGGTGCCGGGCCGCGGCACCAGGCGCTGGCTCTGGAAGGCGATCAGGAACTGGTTCCGGCCCTGGTAGCCCTCGGTCCAGTCGAAGTGGTCGTCGCCCGACTCGTACGACACGAGGTACCGGCCGTCCACCCCGCCGCCCCACCACTCGAACGAGTCGTCGAGACCGGCCATGGTCTGGATGAACTCGTAGGTGGTGCCGCGGCCGACCGCATAGCTTGACAGCGAGTTGAGCTCTTGGCCCGCGCCGTTGGAGATGTCGTAGCCGGCGAACTCGATCCGGACGTACCGCAGGGTGCCGCTGTCGTCGGCGTTGTCGGTGCCGCCCGCGTAGTTCTCGGCGACGCCCGCCGCCCCTCCCTCGGTCAGGATCGGGGTGCCGGTGCGATTGATGATGCCCTTGCCGATGATGATGATCCCGCCCCAGTCGCCTGGCGCCCGGAAGCCCGGGGCGCGGGCCGAGGTGAAGACGATCGGCTCCGTGGCGCTCCCCTGCGCCGTGATCTTGGCGCCCTGGAGAATCCATAGCGAGCTGCCCACCACGTTTGTGTCACCCACGATCTTGGTCCCGGCCTCGATGGTCAGGGTCGCTCCGGACTGCACCTTCACGTAGCCGCTCAAGGTGTAGACCGTGTCCTTCTTGAGGGTGCGACTGGTGGTGATGCTTCCCGTGAGCGTACTCGCCGCGACGCCGGTGGCGAAGTTCACCACGGCGGTCGGGGTGCTTGTGTTCGAGCCGTCGGTGGCGGAGACCCGGTAGCTGTAGGTCGCGGCGGCGGTCATCGTATTGTCGTCGTAGGCAGTCGTCGCGATCGTGCCGCCGATCTGTGAGAACACGCCGGGGTTGGCGGGGGAGGCGCGCTCCAGGATGTATCCGGTGGCACCGGTCACCGCGTTCCACGCGACATGCACCGAGGTCAGCGACAGCTGTGTAACGGTGAGCCCCGTCGGTGTGCCTGGTCCCGAAGGTCCGTTGTCATTGTTACTGCAGGCTGCGGCAACCGTGACGGCCGCGATACCCAAGAACGCCAACACGCGCCGGGGTAGGTTCAGCATCGGTCTCTCACAGGAAGTGGGTGGTAAGCGCGCGGATCCCATGATCGCGCACGACGTCGTAATCAATTCGCGGGCGAAACGCCCGGACCTCGATCGCGTCACAGTCCTGTCAACGCTCGTGTTACGGCCTCCAGGTGAAGCCCACCGACGCCACTCGACCGGACTGGTAACGCTCCCGCAGCACCGGCCCCTGGACCACTCGGTACGGCGCGTCGAGCAGGTTCTTGCCATCCAGGCGTCCGGTGAGCTGATGAAACAGCGGGAACTGAAGGGAGGCGTCCACGAGGTGTCTCGCCTCCTCGTAGGTGTCGGGCAGCCCGCCGGCTCCCGCTTCGGAAATGCGCCGCCCCACCACATTGTAGAGCGCCGTGGCGGACCACAGCCCCGACGGACTCAGCCAGCCCAGCCCCGCATTGAGGACATAGCCCGCCTGGCCCGCCATCGGGCGGTTGTCGTTGGTGAGTGCGGAGATCCCCGAATTGCCCGGCGTGATCCGGCTCTGCATCACCGTGGAGTTCGCGAATAGGGTCAGGTTCGCCAGTCTCGGCGAGAACATCGCGAGGCCCTTCCTCAGCTCCAGCTCCACGCCGTAGTTCCGGGCGCTCTTGGCGTTGACGTACTTGAGGGAGTAGGCGCCGGTCTCCGCCACGATCACCTTCTCGATCGGCTGGTCGAACCGCTTGGCAAAGAGGCCGAGGCTCACCACCTCGCCCGGATGGGGATACCACTCCCACCGGGCGTCAAAGTTCTGGATCAGCGCCCGCTGCAGGTCGGGGTTGCCGTAGGTGGAGAGCCCGCCGATGAGATCGAACGAAGATGTCTGGGACAGCTCCCGGTACTCGGGCCGGGAGAGGGTCTGCGTTGCCGCCAGCCGGAGCGTCTGGGTCTCCGTGAGCCGGTAGTTGAGCGCGACCGCGGGGAGGACGTCGGTGTTGTCACGCCTGACCGGCGCCGCGAGCGCCCCGCTCGGGAACCGGGTCTGCAGGTCGAGCTTCCACCGCTCCACCCGTGCCCCGCCGACCAGCTGGAGCCGGTGAGTGAGTGGCAGCTCGAGCTGCACGAAGCCGGCGCCCACCCGGTCCGTCGCGCCGTACTCGCCGGTATTGGCGTTGGCCGTCATGAACAGCTTGCCGGCTTCCGCGTTGGTACGGCTGAACAGCGACTCCGGCGGGAGGGCCAGTTCGGCGGTGGTGTAGCCGAGGTTGCGGAGATCGTATGCCCGGCTGTCCGCGTCCCGGTCGGTGTGGCGGAACGCGCCGCCTAGCTTGAGGTAGAAGGGCCGGCTCTGGCTTCCCAGCGCCAGGCGGTAACCGCCCGCCAGGTTGTACGCGGTCTCGGCCACGTTGCTGAAGGTCCGGGTCGCGCTCTGCTGCAGGTCGGACCAGCTGGTGGCGCGGTACTCGCCCGAGGCGGGGTCTTGGGTCGCTTGGTACGCCAGGTCGGAGCGATCCGGCTCGTCCCGGGTGGTGCGCGACAGCGTCGCCGACCAGTCCACCAAATGGCGCTCACCCAGCAGGTGCTCCCCCCGAAGCTGGCTGGAGAAGACCGAGCGTGCCGTGAAGGTGAGCCGCGTCGCCAGTAGCGGTCCTCGGTCCTGGAACTGCTCCAGCACGCCCACGCGCTGGGTGGCCTCGTTGTCGGCGCTCCGGCTGTAGGTGTTGCTGAGGGACAGCTTGCTCGACGACCCGATCCGGGTGCTGAGATTGAGCAGCCCGCCCCACAGAACCGAGCTCCGTCCCGACCTCCCCTGGAATACGTTGATCGGCACCGGCGTGCCCAGGGTAGCAAGGGCCCGGTACTCGTCGCTCTTGATCTCCTGGCCGTAGGCGTAGGTCAACGAGGCGAGGTAGCCAATCCGTTGCCCGAAGATCGGATCCTCTCCGCCGAGCGACATGCCGAACGAGCCGTTGGGCGAGCCGCCCGCGCTCCTGGCTTGCCAGACGTCGCGGAAGCCCCCGATCAGGCTGTTAACCTGCGCCTGGCTGAGGCCGCTCAGGTCGCCCGCGCGCTTGAGCGCGCCTGGCAGCTTCCGGGCCGACCCGGCGAAGCCGAGCCATTCGCTCCCTTCGGTCGGTGCCTCGGGCAGCGACTTGCCGGTGGCCGCGCTATTGAACCCGACGGAGCTCGAGACCGTGAACGCCCGCCGGAGCGGGAACTCGCGGGTCGTCAGGTTCACCGACGCGCCGCTGAAGTCACCCGGCTGCTCCGGGGTGAAGGTCTTCGAGGTCGTGATGGCCTCCAGCAGTCCGGCGGGGAACAGGTCGAGCGGGACCACCTTCTTCTCCGGCTCAGGGCTCGGCAGCCGGGCCCCGTTGAGCGAGGTGGTGGTATAGCGCTCGCCCAATCCCCGGACGAAGACGTACTTCCCTTCCTGCACCGTCACGCCGCTCACCCGCTGTACCGCCTGCCCCGCATCGCTGTCCGGGCTCTTGGCGATCTGTTCGGAGGAGATTGAGCTCACGACGTTGTTGGCGTTACGCTGCTCCTCTAGCGCCCGGTTGACCGTGCCTTGCTCCTCGGCCGCGGCGACCGTGATCTCTTCCAGCTCGATGGCCTGGACCGTCAGGCTGATGTCCTGCTGGACCACGCCCCCGGCCGGCACCTCGACACCCTGGATGAGCTTCGGCTGGTAGCCGATGAACCGGGCGCGGAGCGACACCGGGCCCCCCGGAACCTTCGGCAGGAGATAACGCCCGTCGATCGCGGACTGGGCCCGCAGCTCGGTGCCTGCGACTTCGATGACCGCCCCGGCGATGGGGGTGCCCTGGGCCGCGTCCAGCACCCGACCGACGATGCGTCCGGTGGCCTGTCCGGCGAGCGGTGAAGCCACAAGGCCAAGCAGGAGGCCCGCCAGGGCAAGGCCGCGCCTGCGAGGGACGGAGGTCGGGTGCCGGAGCATAGCCTCGGATGTGCTAGAGGGAGCAGCGAGGGCCGGACGACGGCCGCGAAGATGCGTAGGTAACGGCGGGAGATTCACTCCGGCCCGTATCGGTGGACTCACGGCCCGGCAACGAATGCGTCACGGCGTCCGCTCGCCCACGCGGCGTCCGCGGCTGGAGCAGGGCGCGTTGTCAGGGCAGGGCCACGCCGGAAGTGACCGGAGGCTCCCGCTATCCACAGGCGCTGGATACTGTTCCATCGTGCGTGTGACGATTGGTGCGGCCCTGCTGGGCCGTCTGCTGCTTGGCCCGGTGCTCTGCGCCCAGACTCCACCCGACAGCGGGTTCAGCCGGGCGCTCGCCTACATTGCGGAAGCCGCGCGCGAGCACATGCGGGAGGAACAGACCCCCGGGCTGGCCCTGGCGGTGGTTGCGGGAGGAGAACTGATCGGGGTGCAAGCCTACGGGTTTGCCGACGTCGCCGCCCGCACTCCGGTCACACTCCAGACCCGGTTTCTGGTGGGTTCGGTCTCCAAGGCCTTCACCGCGGTGGCGCTGTTGCAGCTGCAGGAGGAAGGGCTGGTCGATGTGCGCCGGCCGGTGACCGACTACCTGCCCTGGTTCAAGGTCAGATCCAGGTACGGCCCGATCACCCTGCATCACCTCCTGACCCACACGGCGGGCCTGCCCCGCGACCGCAGCGATCTCCCTTCCTCGCCCTACACTGCGGTTGCCCTCCGGGACCGGGAGATCGCCGCCCCCCCCGGTGAGGTGTTCGCCTACTCGAACATCGGATATCAGCTGCTCAGCCTGGTCATCGAGGAGGTGGAGGGAAGGCCCTTCACCGACATCATCACCCGGCGGGTACTTCAGCCGATGGGGATGACCGCGAGCGCCGCCGCCGTGACCCAGAACGGACGGCTCACGACGGCGTCGGGCTACCAGTACCTCTACGACGACCGGCCGCCGGTCCCGGGTGAGCCGCTGGTCCCGGTGGCCTGGGGGGAATACAGCGCCGGCGACGCCAACATCGTCGCGACCGCCCCCGATCTTGCCCGCTTCCTTCTCGGCCTCCTGGCTCAGGGCGGGCCACCGTCCCGGCGCCTGCTCCAGCCCGTCAGCTTCGCGCGGATGGTACAGCGAACCGTCCCGGCTCCCGAACTCGGCCCGGGAGCGTTCTATGGCTACGGAGTGGTACTAGGGAGCCAGGAGAGCGACCCGACCCTGTGGCACAGCGGCGGCATGCCGGGGTTCCGGGCCATGCTGCTCGGGGACCTGGACGAGCGGCTCGGCGTGGTGGTTCTGATGAACGGGCCGGGCAACCCTCGGCGCCTTGCGGAATACGCCCTCAGCGCTCTGCTGGCCGCCCGGTGGAGACGGGAGCCGCCACCGGTCGTCGTCGCCGCTCCCCCAGAGGTCGTGGCCCATGCCACCGACTTTGCCGGTAGCTACACCGACAGCGCCGGGAACCGCCTGACACTGAAGGCCGCGGGCGACCGGCTCTCGCTTCTCGCGGGGGGGCAGCCGGTCACGCTGTTACGCGCCGGGCCCGATGAGTTCGTCACCAGCGACTCCGGCTGGGGCCTGTTCCCCATCCGCTTCGGCCGGCAGGAGGGGAAGGTCGTCGAACTGCTGCACGGCGGGGAGTGGTTCGCCTCCGAACGGTATGCCGGGCCGCGGACCTTCCATCCGCCGGCCGAGTGGTCCGCCTACGCCGGGCACTACCGCGCGCAGGTGCCGTACTACAGCAACTACCGGGTGGTCGAGCGGAAGGGCGAGCTGCTGCTGGTGTCTCCCGAAGGGCTGGAGGAACCGCTGACGGCGTTGGGCGGCCGCCAGTTCCGGGTGGGGCGGGATGCCCGCTCGGTGGAGCGGGTGGAATTCTCCGACGTCATCAGCGGCCGGGCCCTGCGGCTCAACCTGTCGGGGACGGACTACTATCGGACGATGACGCCGTAACTACAAGTTCAGAGTTCCGAGTTCCGAGTTAGCTCGAAGCACGGCCGTCTGTCCGCTCGCCGTGAGTTCTGTTCCGGCGACCCCGCGGCCTTGCCGGGCCTCGTCCGAATTCGGCAACGCGGGACGCGGAACCCGACGTTACTCCGCCCCGAGCAGCTCCCCCACCGCGACCAGCAGATCGCGCGGCAGGAAGGGGCGCGGCATCACGGTCACCCCGAGGGCGCGGCATCGCTCGCCGACCGCCGCGTCGCCTGACGTCACCACCAGACGCGAGCCCCGGGCCCGGAGCGGCTCACCGGCGAGCTGATCGACCAGCAGCCGGCGCCCGTCGGCCGATACTCCGCCATCGACCACGACCACCGACCACCGCCGTGCCGCCAGCAGCTCACCGGCTTCACTCGCGGTCTTGACCACCTCCACCGCATAGCCCGCCGGCTCGAACAGCGCCCGCACCACCAGCTCCGAGCCGGGATCCCCATCCACCAGCAGTACCGCCCGATCGCCCGCCGGCGCCGCCGGTGCCGGCTCAATCGCCGTCTGCGTCGCGATGGGCAGTGTCAGGCTGAACTCCGCGCCGCCGTCCGGGACCCGCTCATAGCCCAGCTGTCCACCGTGTGCCTGCACGATCCGGTAGCTGAGCGACAGCCCCAGCCCGGTGCCCTCTCCTGGCTCCTTGGTGGTGAAGAAGGGAGTGAACAGCTGCGGCACCAGCTCCGCGGGGACGCCGGGGCCGGTATCGCGCACCCGGACGACCGCCTGATCTCCCTCGGGCGCGGCGCTCAGCGTGATCCGCTTGGGCGAACCGGCGGGCAGGTCGCGCACGGCCTGCCCCGCGTTGGTCACCAGGTTGAGCAGCACCTGCTGCAGCTCGTCGCGGTTGCCGCGCACCGGCAGCGGCCCCGGAGCGTGGGCTTCGACCAGCGAGACCCCGCGGAGCTGCAGCTCGTAGGCCACCAGTAGCGCGGTGCGCCGCACCATATCGTTCAGGTCGACGGCCTCCGTGCCGGGTGAGCCCTTCCGTGCGAACGTGAGCAGGTTGCGCACGATCCTGCCGGCCCGCTCCGCCTGCTCGTGGATCACCCGCATATGCTCCCGCTCCGCCGGGGGCAGCACCGGGCGCTCCTGCAGGAACTCCGACAGCCCCGCGATCGAGGTGAGCGGATTGTTGAGCTCGTGGGCCACGCCGGAGACCAGTTGGCCGACCGCCGCGAGCTTTTCGCTCTGAATCAGCTGCGCCTCCAGGGCTCGCTGTTGGGTGACGTCTGCCACCAGCACGACGACCGCGCCATCCGCCGCCGGCTCGGCCAGGGGCGCCGCCGTGAGCCGCACCATCCGGCCGAGCGCCGTGCTCCGAACCACGAGCGGCGCGGGGCGTTCTCCC
Organism: Gemmatimonadota bacterium; assembly: GCA_041499215.1. GTDB lineage: Bacteria > Gemmatimonadota > Gemmatimonadetes > Gemmatimonadales > GWC2-71-9 > JADJOM01. The sequence continues at coordinate 34,110 of JBGQJV010000008.1, forward strand.
CGCCGCGCGGCGCCGATCAGCCGGTCTTCGCCCTCGCCCTCGCCCACCACGGTAGCCCAGAAGGGCCGCCCGAGGAGCGCGGGCCCGGGAACGTCCAGCAGCCGCGCCAGCGCGCCGTTCCCCCGACTCAACCGGCCCTGACCATCCAGCACCGCAATGCCCTCGGTGATGGCGTTGAACGCCGTCTCCCATTCCTCTTTTGCCTGGCGCACCATCTCGAACAGCCGGCTGTTGGCCAGCACCACCGCTACATGGGTCGAGACGGTGGAGAGGAGCCACAGGTCCTCGGCGCTGAACCCGCCGGTGCGGCGGTCGGCCACCGCCAGAACCCCCAAGGTGAGTCCATGGGCCCGGAGCGGGGCTGCCGCGGCATTGCTCGCGGGGTAGTCCGGCAGCAGCGGCAGCGGCTCCCCCGTGTCGCGATTCACCTCGATCCGCTCGGAACTTCTGGCGCGGAGCACCAGGCACGGCGTGTCACCGTCGATCTCGCTGCCGGCGAACCGGGCGAGCGACCCCTCGGCCGCCGCGATCCGAAGGCCCTTTCCGCCGGCGGTCAGTGCGATCGCAGAACCTTCAGCGTTGAGGAAGCGAGTCACGTAGCGCGCCACCTGGCTCGCGATCCGGTCGCTCTGCAGCGACTCGGCCAGGATGTAACTCAGCTCCTGGAGCGAAAAGATCTCGTTGATCCGGCGGTCCACCTGCCGGGCCAGCGCCGCGCGATCCTGCTCCAGCCCCCGCCGCTGCCGCACTCCAACCACCAGCTGCCAGGCTACGGCGGCCAGCGAGAGCAGCGCCACGACCCCTACCAGCCTTCCCGAGCGAGGAACGGCGGCGCCTATGACGACCGCGAAGACGCCCGCGCCCAGCTGCGCAAGCCCGAGCCAGGCGGGATTGCGCCGGCTGGCGAGGGCCAGGGCGATTCCGCCGATGGTGAGCAGGGCGATCACGCCAGGGCCGGCCCAGGCTGTCAGGGCGCCAAGCAGCGCCGCCGCCAGCCATGCCGCGCTGATCAGCAGCGCCGGGAGGTCGTCCCGGGTGGCGAAGGGTCCGGGAATCAAGCGCGAGGGAGACACATGGGGATTTTGGGAGTCTAGCCCCCGGCTCGCTGGGGGCCAAGCGGTCGGGTTGACCGTCCCGAGAATAGGGAGTAAACTGCTTGGAAATTATAGTGAGAACAATTCTCAACTAGTCTTGAAAGGAACCGGCATGCCCATCCGCTGGAGCGTGGCCCTCCTCCTCGTCCTGGCCGCTCCGACCGCGGCTCGATCCCAGGAAACGGAAGCCCGGACGACCATCGGCGGGTACGGAGAAGTGCATTACACCAACCTCACCGGGTCCCACACCCCCGGGGAGGTCACCCTGGCCCGGTTCGTCGTTTACCTGGGGCACCAGTTCTCCGACCGCATCGCGTTCCGCTCCGAGTTGGAGGTCGAGGATGCCAAGGTCGAAGGCGGCGAGGACGGTGGTGAAGTCTCCATCGAGCAGGCTTACCTCGACTACGCCCTGAGCGACCGGGTCACTCTGCGCGCGGGGCTGGTCCTGGCGCCGCTCGGCATCATCAATGAGCTGCACGAGCCACCCAGCTTCAACGGCGTGGAGCGGCCTGGCTTCGACAACGATGTGCTTCCGACAACCTGGCGGGAGCTCGGCGTGGGCGCCGTCGGCACGCTCCCGGTCGTGGGTGGTTTGGCCTACCGCGTCTACCTGTTGAATGGGCTCAAGGCGGAAGGCTTCAGCGCGGCGGAGGGAATCCGGGGCGGACGCCAGGAGGGGAAAGAGGCGAGCTTCGCCAATCCATCCCTGACCGGTCGGCTTGAGTACGGTCGTCCGGGCCTGAAGCTTGGCGGAGCGTTCTGGTATGGCGGGAGCGCCAACCAGGATTCTACTCTGGGCGACGCGGCCTTCGCCGCTCCGTTCCTGGTGCTGTCCGCTGACGCGCGGGTTGATCGCGGCCCCCTGACGTTGCGCGGTGTGGTTGCCCGCATCAGCATCAAGGACGCCGAGGAGATCAACGCCCGGTTCGGCGAGGGGGTCGGGCGTCGGATCGAAGGCGGGTACGCCGAGGTGGCGTACGACGTTCTTCACCTTCTGGCTCCGCGTTCCACTCACCGGCTGAACGCCTTCGTCCGGCATGAGCGGTATGACACCCACGCCGCCGTAGCCGGGGGCATTCCCCGGGATCCGAGCCTGGCCCGCCGGACCACCACCTTCGGGCTGTCGTGGAAGCCGCTGTGGAACGTGGTCTTCAAGGGCGACTACCAGCTCCGCCGCAATCGGGCAGGGGTCGGCGAGGAGGAGGCCCTCGCCCTCGGGATCGGCTACCAGTTCTGATGCATCTTCCTTTACGTCTCCTCCGCTGGTGCGGCGCGGGTCTCCTCGCTGCCTGGGCCGCAGGCTCCCTGCCCCTCGCTCTGACGGCGCAGTCTCCCCCGCCGGCCAAGGTGAGCGCCTCACTCGAGCGGGTGTTCGGCGCGGGAACCCGGGTGGACAGCGTGCTGATCGATACGGCGGTCGTGCTTCGGATTTGGCACGCCGATTCGCTCCTCGGGTTCGCCCGGGTGCGGAATGTGAAGGGGAAGGACCAGCCGATCACCTATCTCGTCGCCTCGGGACCCGACCTCCGGCTCCGCGACGTTGACATCCTGGTCTATCGGGAGGCATACGGCGGGGAAGTCGCGTATGACGCCTGGCGGAAGCAGTTCCGCGGCCTCGGACCCGACGATCCCCTCGAAGTCGGTCGGGATATCCGCAGCATTTCCGGAGCGACCATCAGTGTGAACGCCGTTACCCTTGGCGTCCGCCGCGCGCTGGCCGACCTGGCCCAGTGGCGGAAGGAGGGCCGCCTATGAGTGGAGCCGTCGTAGTCTCGTGGCGCTCGCTGCCGGCATCGCTGCGCGCGCTGGGGCGCTGGGTGTCGCTGGTCCAGCTCGTGGGATACACCACTTCCCTGATTTTCGTGTGGCACACCACCGGACTCACACCGGCCGGCATCGCGGATCACTATCGTGGCGCGGAGGGGGTCGAAGGCGCCATGCAGTTCCCCAAGTCCTTCGCCGAGATGCTGACGATCACCCATACCCACCTGCTCGCGATGGCGGCGATCTTCGTGATGAGTGGATGGTCGCTGGCGCTGTGCGACAGGGTGGGGGACCGGTGGAAGCGGTTCCTGCTGGTGGAGCCGTTCGGAGCTCTGCTGGTATCGTTCGCCTGCATGTGGCTGATGCGGTATGTCCATCCCGCGTTCGGAGCCGTGCTCGGGCTCTCCAGTGCGCTCATGGCAGTCACCTTCTACCTGCAGTCGTTCCTGGTGCTGCGCGAGCTTGGTCTGTGGGAGCGCCAATGAGACGGCGCACTTTCCTGCGGGCTACGCTGGCCGCTGCCATTCCGCTGGCCACCTGGCCCCGTCGATCGGGTTCCCGGGTCAATCTGGTGGAACGCTGGTCCTGGGCCATGGGCCAGCCGGTGCATCTGCTGCTGTTTCACGAGAGCGAGGCTGCCGGCCTCGAGGCGGCACAGGCGGCCTTCGCGGAGCTGCGCCGGGTAGAGTCGCGGCTGTCACGGTTCGACGATGCCAGCGATCTCTCGGAGCTCAATCGCCGAGCCGGGCGCGGCCCGATGCGCGGGGACACCGATCTCCTCGCGGTCCTGCGGGCGTCGGTGCGGCACCGCGCTGCGAGCCGCGGCGCGTTCGATGTGGCAGTCGAGCCCCTGATGCGGGTCTGGGGGTTCCGCGATCCCCGGAAGAGAGTGCCCGGCGCGACCGAGATCAGGGAAGCCCGGCAGGCGGTGCGGGCGGCGGTGATCCGAGTGGATGCGGACCGGATAGAGCTTCCCGCCGCGCATACCCGGCTGGACCTCGGTGGCATCGGGGTGGGCTATGGCCTGGACCGGGCGGGTGAAGTACTCCGGGGTCGCGGAGTGTCCAGTGCCCTGCTCGATGTCAGTGGTGACATCCTGGCGATTGGGGCGCCGCCCGGGCGCGAGGGCTGGCCGGTAGACATCGCCAACCCGCAGGTGCCTGGACGGAGGGTGGCATCGACCCTGCTCCGCGACCAGGCGCTCGCCACCAGCGCCAACACCGTCAGCGTCGTCCGCCTGGGCCAGATGCTCTGCGGCCATGTCATGGACCCCGAGCTCGGCTGTCCCGCGGACCGTCTGCTGCAGGCAACGGTGACCGCCCGGACGGGGCTCGAGGCCGACGTCCTATCGACCGCCATGCTGGTCGCGGGTCGGGCGTTTCCGGGGGTGGAGTGGAGCTGGATGGTCGGTAAGCAACGAGCCGACAGCCATCAGCCGTCAGCCCTCAGCCATGAGAGGTAGCAAGTCAGATGTGGGCAGGGCATGTTGCGGCGGAGCTTCTTAGGAATCACGGCTCGCCGTTGACGGCTGACGGCTCACGGCTTCACCGCGGCGCTGTCCCCCTTGCTCGCCTGGGCCCGGCTCTGCACCCGGACCCGCTCGACCCCGATGCGGCGAAGGACGTCGTCGTTCCAGGAGGCCTGGCTGGTGCCGTAGAGCACGTCGAACGGCTCGAATACCGGCAGCGGTTCATCGAACAGATAGATCCCGGTGGCCTGCTGACGAAGGTCGAGCTGGCGGCTGGTGAATGTCCCGCTGTAGGGGACAATGGCCGCCGGCCGCTCGAACTGGCTCCGGTACGACAGGCTCACGTTCTCCGGGTCGAACCGGGCGGCCGACCGGAGGGCGAAGAAGGTCACCAGGGCGAGTCCGGGGCTGGTGAGTCCCGCCGCGCGTGCGGCGGAGTCGATTGCCGGCTGGCGTGAAACGACCAGCCCGTGCAGCGATTCGTACGCATCCGGAGCCATCAGCCGGATCAGCCGCTCATCCAGCGGCAGAAACCGGATTTCGATGTCGTTCAGCGTGATCCGGAGACTCACGTTGTCCTGTTTGAGTGAGCCGTACCCCGGTGGCGGCAGCTCGCCTCCCGCGATCGGCTCCTGGGCTCGAGCCTCCCCCGGCAGCGCCACGGCGGCCAGGCCGAGCAGGAGGCGGAGCCCCCACCGTGCGCGACGCATCATCGTGTCTCCGCGAGGGCGAGCAGGGTCTCGCCCAGCTGGTTGATTCCCAATCCCGTGGTACTGCTGGTAAGCTGGACCTGCTCGGCTGGAAGCGCCAGCGCGCGGATGAGTTCCGCCAGCCGCCGCTGCCGCTGGCCGTAGGGGAGCTTGTCAGCCTTGGTCAGGGCGACCAGCACCGGCAGGCCGCGGGCCGCCAGCAGGTCGGCATGGGTCTGGTCATCCGAGGTCGGGTCGTGCCGCAGGTCGAGCAGCCAGAGCACGCCAGTGAGGGTCGCGCGGTTCTCGAGCAGCCCGCGCACCAGGGCGTGGTAGCGGGCTCGCTCCTTCAGCGACACCCGGGCAAAGCCGTACCCCGGCAGGTCCAGCAGGTACAGCCTGGGCAGCCGGTAGACGTTGATCAGCGCGGTCCGGCCCGGAGTGTTGCTGACCCGTGCCAGTCGCCGTCCGAACAGCGCGTTGAGCAAGCTCGACTTGCCCACGTTGGAGCGGCCCAGCAGGACGATCTCCGGAAGCGCCGGGCTGAGTCGGACGGAGGGATTGGGAAAGCTGCCGGGGAACTCCACCGGCAGGTGGCCGAAGGGGGCCTTGCTCTCCTGAGCAGGCGGAAAAAAGGGCGGAGCTGTTTCGCTCCGCCCGGAGGGACCTGCCGGCGCCTTCCGCGGGGTCATGCTTCGCGCTTCTGCCGCGGCCGTTCGGTGACCACCAGCGGGGGGTGATTCTCGGTGACGCACTCCTTGGTGATCACCACCTCGCGCACGTCGTCCCGCGCCGGGAGATCGAACATGATGTCGGTCATCATGTTCTCCAGGATCGCCCGGAGTCCGCGGGCACCGGTGCCGCGCTTGAGCGCCTTCTGGGCCACCGCCCTGAGCGCCTCCGGATCGAAGGTGATCCCCACGCTCTCCATATCGAACAGTTTCTTGTACTGCTTGGTCAGCGCGTTCTTGGGCTCGACCAGGATCCGGATCAGGGCGTCCTCGTCCAGGGCTTCCAGCGCCACGGTCACTGGCAGTCGTCCCACCAGCTCGGGGATCAGCCCGAAGCGAAGCAGGTCGTCCGGCTCTACCTCGGCGAACGGATTCTGCTTGTCGAAGGCTACCCCGCCGGTGGTCTGCTTGGCGAAGCCGATCTGCTGCCGGCCGGTGCGGGCCTGGATGATCTTCTCCAGTCCGTCAAAGGCGCCGCCGCAGATGAACAGGATGTCCTTGGTGTTGATCTGGATGTATTCCTGCTGCGGGTGCTTGCGGCCGCCCTGGGGCGGCACCGAAGCCACCGTGCCCTCGAGGATCTTGAGCAGGGCCTGCTGCACCCCTTCGCCGGAGACATCACGGGTAATGGACGGGTTCTCCGACTTGCGGGCGATCTTGTCGATCTCGTCGATGTAGACGATGCCCCGTTCGCACTCGGCGACGTTGAACTCCCCCGCCTGCAGCAGCCGCACCAGGATGTTCTCCACGTCCTCGCCGACGTAACCCGCCTCGGTGAGGGTGGTGGCATCGGCGATGGTGAAGGGAACGTCGAGGATGCGGGCGAGGGTCTGTGCCAGCAGGGTCTTGCCGACGCCGGTGGGCCCGATCAGGAGGATATTCGACTTGTCCAGCTCCACTTCGGCGTCCCGGGTGTTCGCCGAATTGATGCGCTTGTAATGGTTGTAGACCGCGACGGCCAGGGTCCGCTTGGCGCGTTCCTGCCCGATGACGTACTGATCCAGGACCGCCTTGATCTCCAGCGGGGTCGGAACCTGGGTAATGGTATCCGCAACCTCGCGCTCCTCATCCTCCGCCAGGATCTCGTTGCAGAGGGTGATGCACTCGTTGCAGATGTAAACCGAGGGCCCGGAGATGAACTTCCGGACCGAATCCTTCGACTTCCCGCAGAACGAGCAGCGGAGGTGCTTGTCGTTCGACATGCGACCTTGGTCCGGGTTCAGACGTTGCAGGGGGGAATTGCAGATGAATTCTGCTCCTCCCCCCCGGCAGCGTCAAGGGTGGCTACTTCGCGGGCTGAATCTCCGTCCGCTTGGTGATCACGTGGTCGATCAGCCCGTAGTCGCGGGCTTCCTCCGCGCTCATGAACCGGTCGCGGTCCATGTCACGCTCGATGGTCTCCACCGGCTGGCCGGTGTGCTGCGCGTACAGCCCGTTGAGTTTCGACCGGAGGTACAGAATCTCGCGCGCCTGGATCTCGATGTCCGACGCCGTGCCCTGCGCGCCGCCGGACGGCTGGTGGATCATGATCCGCGAGTGCGGTAGAGCGCTGCGCTTGCCCTTGAGCCCCGCCGCCAGCAGAAACGACCCCATCGAGGCCGCCATGCCCATGCAGATCGTGTTGATCGGCGCCCTGAGATACTGCATCGTGTCGTAGATCGCGAGCCCGCTCGACACTATCCCGCCCGGCGAATTCACGTACAGATAGATGTCCCGTTCCGGATTGTCCGCCTCCAGGAACAGCAGCTGGGCAATGACGATGTTGGCCACGTCGTCGTTGATCGGCGCGCCGAGGAAGACGATCCGGTCCATCAGCAGCCGCGAGAAGATGTCGTACGACCGCTCGCCGCGGCTGGACCGTTCGATTACATAGGGAGGAAACAGGGTTGCCATTCGCTGGGCTCAGGCGTCAACTACGGTGGATTGCTGGAGGAGCCAGGCGAACGCCTTGTCCTCGGTGAGGGACCGCTCCAGTTCCCGGAGCCGTCCGGCCTTCTCGAGCTGCGCGTACAGCTGACCGACCGGCACGTTGCGTCCCGCCGCCAGCGCCGCCACCCGCTCGTCGACGTCCTTTTCGGTGGCCTGGAGCCCATGGCTCTCCACCACCGCATCCAGCACCAGCTCCCGCCGTACCTGCTGCTCGGCGACCGGCCGGAATTCCTGCGCGAACCGCTCGAACTGCTCGGCCGCGATCTCGTACGCTTTCATGTAGCCCTGGATCAGCCGGGTCACCAGCGAAGCCGGTGCCGGAACGTCGTTCGTCTGATAGATCTGGTTGAGCAGATCCTGCCGCACCGCCGCGTCCGCCGACTGCGCGGCGTCCTGTTCCAGCTCGGCGCGGACCGCGCTCCTGAGCGCGTCCAGCGTCTCGAAGTCCCCCACCTCGCGGGCAAAGGCGTCGTCCAGCGCCGGCAGCTCCTGCCGCTTCACCTCGTGCAGCGTGATCCGTACCCGGCGCGACTGGCCCCGCTTGCTCTCCTCGGGGTGGTCGTCGGGGAAGCGCACGTCCGCGTCCACCGTCTGGCCGGGCAGCATGCTCATCACCCGCTCCTCGACGTCCGGAATCGCGCGGCCCTCGCCCAGTACCATGGTGTAGGGCTGGGAGGCGCCGGCGACGTCGCCCTCGAGGGGGGCCACCTCCACGCGAACCATCTGGCCGGGCGCGGGCTTCTCGCCCTCCACCGGCAGCCACGAGGCCTTCCGCTCCCGCAGATCGCGCAGCCGCTCCTCTACCTGCTCGGGCGTCACCGCCGGCACCCGTCGCTCCACTTTGAAGCCGCCGGTGGTCTTGAGGATGACATCGGGGCGGACCTCGACGTGGAACTCGAACTCGAGGTCCTGACCGTCTTCGAACTTGAGATTGTGGATGTGAGGCTCGGCGATCGGCTTGAGGCTCTCGGCCTTCTGTGCGGCGTCCCAGCTCTCCCGAATCAGCTCCTCGAGCATGGTCTGGCGGATCGCCTCCCCGAACCGGCGCCGAACCACCGCATCGGGGGCCTTTCCTGGCCGGAATCCGGGCAGCCGGGCGTTGGCTCCATAGTATTTCACCGCGCGCTTCTCCGCCTGCCGGACCCGGTCCACCGGGACCGAAACCTGCAGTGACTTGGAGGCGGCGTCCTCTTTGGTCTTGGTAATCGAAATGTCCGGCATGGGCGGAATGTAGCCGTGGCTGTCCCCGGGGGTCAAATGAACCGGAGACTATGCCGATACTGGGTCTGATAGGTGCGTCGATCCGCCGGCCGGTCGACCCGGGCGCCCTCTCGAGCGGCATGGACTGCTCCGGACGGGGCCGGAGTCGGCCCGGAGGACCAAACCATAAACCCATGTGGTGCAAGAGCCTGTGACCACTGTCCTGATCGTCGACGACGAGCCCTCGATGCGCCGCGCCATGCGCGCCTTCTTTGAGCGCGCCGGCTTCGGCGTACACGAGGCCGGGTCGGCGGGCGCGGCACTGGAGCACGTCCGCGGTGGCGCCCCGGCGGATGCCGTCGTGAGCGACGTCCTGATGCCCGAGGTCAACGGCCTTGCGTTCTACGATCGGCTCTTGGAAGTCGCACCCGAGCTGGCTCACCGAGTGGTATTCCTCACGGGAGCTTCAGGTGATCCCAGAGTCCACGGCCCCATAGAACAGCGGGGCGTTCCCCTCCTGTCCAAGACCGATGATCTCCGCCTGGTGGTGGACGCGGTCAGGGTCGCGCTGCTTCGCCGCTCCGGTCCCGCCGCCAAGCGCGGCTAAGCTCCCCCCAGTCACATCCGATTGCTGCCGTCCGGCGTATGGCGCTGACCAACTATGTCTGCCAGACGGCGCTCGGGATTCTACTCTTCTATAGGATACGGTCTGGGGATACGGTCTGGGCCGGTTCGGCAGGGTAGGCCCCGTTCTGAGTACCGTCCTCGGGGTGGTGATCCTCGTCCTGCAGGGCTGGTTCAGCCGGTGGTGGCTGACACGCTTCCGCTGTGGCCCGATGGAATGGCTGTGGCGGCAGTGGACCTATCGGCGGCAACTGCCGCTCCGGCTGGCCCCATCCCAGGCCGGCAACAGCTGGAGCAGCTCGGCGCCGAGGTCCGGAAACGGCGCGGATGAGCCCGGTGTGGCCGGAGGGTGAGCGCTATTCCGCCAGCCTCATCCGACAATCAGCTCGCCGCTCTCCGCTCCGAACTCGTCCCGCACGATCCTGGTGACCGGCGGCGCTCGCCAGGCGCCGCCGTCATAGCGGATGTTGACCCGGTGGAGGCCGGGACTGGCCGGCAGGCGGACTCGCCACGGGCCCCCGGGGTGATCCCGCTCCATCGGGACTGCGGTCCAGTCGGTGAAGTCTCCCATGATCTCCACCCGATCGGCGGCGGGTGCCTCCAGGGTGAATTCGACCTGCTCGAGGTCCATCCGCCTGGTCTGAAATCCGGCGGAGCGGTGCGGGAACCGCGCGATCGACTGCGGCCGCCGTCGCTCGAGCTCCGCCCGGAAGCCCAGCCGGAAGAAGTTCCGCCCCCGCGTATCGAACATCGGATCGGGGGGCTGGCGGCCCACCGTCCCGGCGATGCCCACCCGGTCCGTCAGCCACCAGGTTCCCTCCGCCAGCCACCACGCTGAGCTGACCGCATGCTGCGTGATTCCGCCTCCGCTTCCGGGAGATCCGACCGTGAGGCCGGGATCCATGAGCCCGAACCGTACTCCGCTTGCTACCGTCAGCTGCACGCGGGCGGCATTCCACCGGAGCCAGGTCCCCAGATCAGTGGTGGTGCGGGGCTGGCGCCCCGCCGGGGACGCCAGGGTGTCGGGGAACGTGGGCTGGGTGTCGGCGGTGATCTGGGCCAGGTTGGCGGAGGTCTGCCAGCCCTGTACCTGGATGGACAGCCGGCCCATGTGCTTCCAGGCTGCCGCCTCCCATCGGACCGTCGTGCCGAATCGGTCCCGCCCTCCCTGGAAGCCGAGCCAGACTCCCTGATCGGCCTGCTGCAGGTGGAGACGTGGCCCTGCCAGCCAGGCACCGGCGTCCACCAGGCCCGTCCCGGTTTGCCCGCGGGCGGTTCCGGTGAGCTCGAGGCCGAGCGGCCCCGTCAGCGGGTGGAACAGCGAGCCGGTCAGAACGCCGGCCGCCCCGCGCCCGGGCCCGCCGAAGTCACGGTACTCTCCCGTCAGGTCGATGCGGGCCCGCCTGCCCTCGAACCCGAGTTGCGGCGCCAGAGACCAGGATCCCGGCCCTCCCACCCCCGCGTCTACCCGCCCGCTCACCTGGGCCAGGCCGGCGGTGGACCCGAGCAGCAGCCCGAGCGAGAGCGCGAGGGCCCTCACGGGGAGTGCTCCGGTCCGGGGAGTGGTGCCGCCGGCGGACGTTCGGCTGGCGGCGGCAAGCGGCGCTCGCCATGACTGCCTCCACCGGTGAGCCGATCCCGCAGGGCCAGGAAGTCGGCGTCCGGCGCGCCGTGGGATGCCATGTCGTAGACGCTGCTCCATGCCTGCTGCGAGGGGATCCCGGACGCGAGCAGATCGGCCAGCACGCTCAAGGGCACCGCCAGTCGCTCGCCTGGACGAAGCGCCGA
>JBGQJV010000009.1:0-43978 GCA_041499215.1 Gemmatimonadota bacterium
CGCTTCGGGCTCAAGCTCGAGCAGGTCCTGCCCCATGTAGGTGACCTGGCCCTCGGTGACTTCATACGCGGGGTGTCCCGCGAGGACCTGGGCCAGCGTGCTCTTGCCCGATCCATTGGGGCCCATGACGGCGTGAACCTCACCCGCGTTGACGGTCAGGTTGATGCCGTTGAGGATCTGCTTGTCCCCGGCCTTCGCGTGCAGGTTGATGATCTCGAGCACGGTACTCCTTTAACAGTTGGCCGTTGGCCCTTGGCCGTCGGCTGTTGTTCGCGCGATCCTGCCTCAACGCAGGTTTGAGCCCGCCTGACGTACAGCCAATGGCCAACGGCCGATGGCCTCCGTTCCTACCCCACACTCCCCTCAAGGCTGATCCCCAGCAGTTTCTGCGCTTCCACCGCGAACTCCATCGGCAGCTCCTTGAAGACTTCCTTGCAGAAGCCGTTGACGATCATGCTGATCGCGTTCTCGGTGTTCAACCCGCGCTGCTTGCAGTAGAAGATCTGGTCCTCGCCGATCTTGGAGGTCGAGGCCTCGTGCTCCACGGCTGCGGTAGGGTTCTGCACGTCGATGTACGGGAAGGTGTGGGCTCCGCAGCGGTTCCCGATCAGCATCGAGTCGCACTGGGTGTAGTTCCGGGCGCCTTCCGCCTTCGGCAGGACCTTCACCTGGCCGCGGTAGCTGTTGTTCCCCCGACCGGCGGAAATGCCCTTGGAGACGATGGTGCTCCGGCTGTTCCGCCCGAGGTGGATCATCTTGGTGCCGGTATCGGCCTGCTGCCGGCTGTTCACCACGGCCACCGAGTAGAACTCGCCCACGGAGTTGTCGCCCTGGAGAATCACGCTGGGGTACTTCCAGGTGATGGCCGACCCGGTCTCGACCTGAGTCCAGGAGATCTTGCTGTTCGCCCCGGCGCACTTGCCGCGCTTGGTCACGAAGTTGTAGATCCCGCCCTTGCCATCGGCGTCTCCGGCGTACCAGTTCTGTACGGTGGAGTACTTGATGGTGGCATCCTTGAGCGCCACCAGCTCGACCACCGCGGCGTGCAGCTGATTGGTGTCGCGCTTGGGCGCGGTGCATCCCTCGAGGTAGCTCACGTAGGCACCCTCGTCCGCCACAATCAGGGTGCGCTCGAACTGGCCGGCATCCGCGGTATTCATTCTGAAGTAGGTCGACAGCTCCATGGGGCAGCGCACGCCTTTGGGGATGTACACGAACGAGCCATCGCTGAACACGGCGGAGTTGAGCGCCGCGAAGAAATTGTCGTTGTAGGGCACCACCGAGCCGAGGTACTTCTCGACCAGCTCCGGGTGCTCCCGAACGGCCTCGGAGAAGGGGCAGAAGATCACCCCCGACTTGGCCAGCGTCTCCTTGAAGGTCGTGGCCACCGAGACGCTGTCGAAGATCGCGTCAACCGCCACTCCCGCCAGCATCTTCTGCTCGGTCAGGGAAATCCCCAGCTTCTCGTAGGTCTTGAGCAGCTCCGGATCCACATCTTCGAGGCTTCCGAGGGGCTTCTTGGTCCTGGGCGCCGAATAGTAGATGACGCCCTGGTAGTCGATCGGTGGATAAGTGATGTTGGCCCAGTGATGGGGCTCGGTCATCTCCAGCCACCGGCGATACGCCTTGAGCCGCCACTCCAGCATGAAGGGCGGCTCGCCCTTCTTGGCGGAGATGAGGCGGATCACATCCTCGTTCAGGCCCCGGGGGATGACATCGGACTCGATGTCCGTCACAAAGCCGTACTTGTACTCCCGGTTGACCAGGGATTCGACGGACGAACTCATGCGCGCTCCTCGCGGGCCGTCCGGCCCAATTGCAGAGGCGTCAGCGATTCCGCGCCAGCGGGAAACCGCACGCTGTACTCACAGGCGCTGCAGCCATCGAGCATGTGGGTCTCGCGTGCCACCGCCGCAGCCAGCACCTCCGCCAGGAATTTCGCTTCCGCCTCACAGATTTCAGGAAACCGCTCGGCCAGGGCCCGAATGGCGCAGTTGTGCTCCGTGAGGCGCAATCCGCCGTCCTCCTCACGCCACTCAGCCATATAACCGCCCTCGACCAGCGCCCGCATGACCACGTCCATCCGGCGGGAGGGCGGGGCACCCGCCAGCTCGGCCTGCAGCCGCCGCGACAGGTCCGCGAAGCGGGTCTCGAACGCTCCGACGACGGCCTGTCGGCCCGCCTGCTCGGCCACCCGATCCAGCACCTCGGTGAGCAGCTCCTTATACCGCTGCGGAAAGAGCGCCTCACCGGCGGGACTGAGATACCAGGCGAAGGTTGGGGCCCCGACACCGCGCTGCTCGCGGCGATATGCCAGCACGCCTTCGGTCTCCAGCTCCCTGAGGTGGTGGCGGATGGCGTTGGAGGACAGACCCAGCTGTTCGCCCAGTTCCCGCGCGGTCAAAGATCCGGCGCGCTTGAGCGCCACCATAAGGGAGCCGCGGGGACCCTTGTACGCGGGGGGGAGCGGAAGTTCGGCGAGCGGCTCGGTCACTGAAATACCCATGGGAGTTGCAATCCTAAGGAGGGGCCCGGGATTTGTCAACTAATTACCAATTCATTGGTACGAATACACGCAAGACATTGTTCATGAACGAGATGGAGCTACTGGCAATTACCGCAGTCAACGCTTGTCTGCCTCAGTATCGAGTACCAATACAGTAGGAGTATTCTATGCAACTATCCTTTGAGGGGTCCGCTGCTGCCCACTGCCCCGCAAAGACGCTTCGAAGGGCGGGCTATTGTAAGCTCAGGACCTTTACACAAGATTGGGACTAACTCTCGACCAAGACCTGGACCACCGCCCACAATGACTATCCACCGTATCCGCATGTTGGGTGACCCGATCCTCCGCGCCCGGTGTGAGCCTATCGCCCGGCCGGGATCGACCGCCGTGCGGGTGATACTCGACGATTTGCGCGAGACGCTTCGCGACTTCCAGTCCCGCTTCGGTTATGGACGGGGAATGGCGGCACCCCAGATCGGTGCCCCGGTTCGAATCGTATACGTGGAGATGGACAAGCCGTGGCCACTGATCAATCCTGAAATCGTCGATGTGGGGAATGAGGATTTCACGGTCTGGGACGATTGTTTCTCTTTCCCCGCCCTCCTGGTGCGGGTGTCCCGGGCGTACCGGATCAAGGTCAGGTATCAGGACGTGAAGGGGGAGTGGCATACGGTGGATCTGGAAGGGGACCGCGCCGAGCTGCTGCAGCACGAGATCGACCACCTTGATGGGGTTCTGGCCGTAGATCGCCCGCACGGGCTGGACCCCTTCTGCCTCCGCGAGGAGTGGAACCGTCTCCACGCTCATGCAGGTCGGTACGGGGAGCCAGAGCCCCGTTCCGCAAGCTACGCGGTGCCCCTTACTGGACTGCTCTGAGCCGTACCCCGTCCGTCGACCTGGCGCCAAACGACAACCCTCCGGCTAAGTGCCGGAGGGTTGCTGCTTCCCGCCCCAATTGACGCATCCTATCCGCTGGCGGCGCCACGTTGGAATGAGGCTGCTTCCCTGCCAGCCATCAGACGTTCAGTGAAGTCCACGCGGTTTTCCAGTTCCTCCACTCTGGCCTCGAGCTGCTCCACGGCGGCAAGTCGGGTCTCCAGCGCGGCCAGCTCGGCCTCGGAGCGTTCGTGGCGCTGGGGAATGGAGCCGCGACGCCAACGCCTGCCGCGCCGTGACCAGTTAAGTACCGCCAGCACGCCGAGGGCCAGGAAAAGAAAGCGCAGGAACTCGAAGTTTCCGCTCATGCGCCCTCCGCCCCCGGAGCCGATCCGGGTTCGGCTGGCCTCCATTCCCGCTCGATCTCATCCGCGGTCCGGCGCAGGATCTCAGCTACGCGGCGCACGGCGGGGTCGCCCGGGCCACGCCTGAAAGCCTCCCGGAAGGTCCGGGCGGCAACCTGCCCGAAGGCCTTGTTGAGCTCGCCCATCGCGCCGCCAGCGAAGTCCCGGACAGTCTCCCGCACTCGATCGATGATTTCGTCGAGTTCACCGCGGCGCTCTTCCAGCAGCGCCTCTCCCGCGGGAGTGATGTGATAGATCCGCTTTCCGTCAGACTCTTCGGCGCGTACCAGGCCCTGGTCCTCGAGCAGCTGCAAGGTGGGATAGACGGTGCCGGCCGAGGCTGTGTAGCAACCAACCATCCGCTCCTCGAGCTCCTTGATCACGTCGTACCCATGGCGGGGACGCTCCTTGAGCAGCCGGAGGATCACCAGCCGGAGCTCCCCGGCCTCGAACATCTGGTGCCGGCGCCTGCTGCCATGCCACCTCGGCCCGTGACGGCGACCCCACTCGCCGAAACCGAACACGCCCTCGAACAGATCCCCTAACCCCCAGTCATCACCATGCTTACTCATCGATGCCTCCACGATATATCGGACGACATGTCATACGATATATCGCGTCCCCAGGTTTCGCCAGTCTCGGCCGTAGGTCGGCCGGGTGAGCCCAGCCGGCGTTTCGAGCAGCTCAATCATGGGCGAACCGCTGCGTCAGGAGTAGAATATCCCCCCATCGGACACTCCCGGGTGGGCGACAGCGCCCGGCCTTGCGCCGGGACTGAAGCCGCACGCCAACTCTCCGCGGAGCGCCCCATGTCGACCGTCAGACATCGCTATAGCGTGCATCCCGGGATCACCCGGATGGGAGGAAGCCAGGCCGACGTGGCGGCGTACCTGCGCGAGGCGCCGGGTTACGTGGAGGCGATGTACGCCGGCCCGCGCGCTGCTCTGCGGCCGCTGCACGATGCCCTGGAGGAGCTGGCACAGTCCCTTGGACCCGACATCCAGCTGTGCCCCGGGAAGACCATCGTTCCGGTGTATCGGCGTCACGTCATTGCCCAGATCAAGCCGGCCACCCGTACCCGGATCGACTTCGGCCTGGCGCTCGGCAAGCTCCCGGCGCGCCGTCGGCTCATCGACACGGGAGGCTGGAAGAAGAAAGACCGGATTACTCACCGCATCGCGGTGAGCCAGTCCTCGGACCTGGATGAGGAGCTGACGGGCTGGCTGCGTCAGGCGTACCGGCTGGACGACGAGGAGTAGCTGGCAACCGGTCGCTCACCGGGCAAGCGGAGCCAACTGCGGGGGGCCAGCAGGAATCACCCGACCGCGGTAATCCATTCGAGCCAGATTGGCCTCGATCTTCCGGATGTACCCGAGGGTCTCGCGGTGGCGCCACCGGCGCACGAAGGGCGCAACCTGCTCGATGCTGGCCCAGTGGCGCGGGTCGAGTGATCGCCCTCGGGCAAGAACCTGGGCCCGAAGGATGGGCATCCGGCCGGCGTTGTAACTGGCGAACATGAACTGATGGTGGTCGAGAGATTCCACCGAGTCCTCCAGCCACTGACGCCAGAGCTGGCGGTCGTGATACACCCCTGCGGCAATATTCCACTCGTCCTCGTCGATGGATCCAAAGACCGGGTTGCGGCTCTGGATGGCGAGGAAGGTCGATGGCATGAGCTGCATGATGCCGCGAGCGCCGACCCAGCTGGTCGCGGCCGGTTCCAGATTGCTCTCGGCGAGGCCTTGGGCCTTGAACAGCCGCCAATCGTAGCCGACTCCGAAGAACCGCTTACTGTACTTGCGGAAGACGTCGTCGTACCGGTCAAGATGCCGCTGCGCCGCCACCGGCCCGGCGCCGAGTCCCAGCAGCAGGATGGCGGCGAGGCCGAACCGGACGGCTCCGTGCCGCGCGATGAAGGGGCGGTTCAATTCAGCGCACCGGCAATGATCAAGGCAATGGAGAGGAAGATGGCGGCGATGAAGATGGCGACCGCCACATTCCCCTTGCGCAACTCGTCCGCGAAATTCACTTCCGGTGTCAGCCGGTCGATGACCCGGTAAGCCACCCACATCAGCACCACGCCGAGGACTGCGTACATCACGTTTGTGCCGACGATGGTCCACTCCATGCATCCCCCGAGGTTAGTGATGCCGGGAACGACCAGATTCCAGTTGGAATATGCGTCTTTTGACCGAGGAGGAGAATGCTCCGTCCGCTAGTGTGCGCCTTCGGCCTGGCCGCGACGCTGCAAGCCGCGCCGCAACTCACGGCCCAGCAAGGTGATTCGGGCTGGAAGCCGATCGCAACGGAAGGTGTCCTCCGAGCGTCCGCGTTAGTGGACTCGGTTTACATCGACCGCCGGCTGCGGCAGGCCACGGTGGACGGTGGCGACTTCACCGCCTACCTCATGGCCCGGCTCGGCATCCGGACCTTGCCACCCGATTTCGGGTACCGGGTCCTGGTCGACAGCAGCGCGATCCGGATCGGCGGCCGCATCGCGGACCTGCCTCCGGACGCGCAACGGGCGCTGGCGCAGCTGGTGCTGGTGCTGCCGCCGGCGACAAGACTGGAGGCGCAGATCACGCTCCACCCGGCGGGGAAAGAAGCGGTACGATTCCACCTTGCCGGTGCCACAGTACAGGGAATCCCGGTACCCGAGTCGCTGCTACAACCGCTGATGGCGAGTGTCGGCCGGCAATACCCGGCCCTCACCGAAAGCGGGCGTGATCTCTTTGTCCAGGTGCCGGCTGGCGGCAAGATGGCGCTGGTGCCCGGCGGGGTCAGGCTGACCGCGCCGTGAGAGATCCGAGTTCCTCAGTTGGAGTTCGGCCCCGAGCAGAGGTTGCGCGTCCCGGGGCACGGGCGCAAGTTGGCCAGCGAGAGAGCCACTTCTCCTTCACGTGAGGTAGCCAGAATGCTGCTCCTGCTTTCCCTTCTGCTCACGGCAGAGCCGGTCGCGGTGCCAGGCTCGGCCCCGGACACCGCCCGGACCATCAGCGGCGTCACTCTGCCGGAGACCATCACCGTCGCCAGCAAGACCCTGACCCTCAACGGAGCGGCCCTGCGGAAAAAGGCCATCTTCAAAGTGTACGTGGCGGCGCTGTACGTCCTCACCAAGTCCCAGAGCGCGGACGCCATCCTCGAAGAGGACGAGCCCCGCCGGATGGTGATGCACTTCGTCCGTAACGTCGACAAGGGCAAGATCTGCGATGCCTGGGATGACGGGCTCAAGGACAACACCCCGACTCCCTCGGAGGATCTGAAGAAGGAATTCGCCGACCTGTGCGGACTGATGGCCGACATCAAGGATGGCCAGGAAATGACCTTCACTTACGTGCCCGGGAACGGAACCACCGTCGGGGTTGCGGGAGTGGAGAAGGGCACTGTAGGCGGCCGCGACTTCGCCAACGCGCTGCTGCGCTGCTGGATCGGCCCCAAGCCCGGCCCGGGGGAAGGCTTCAAGAAGAATCTGCTGAGTGTGAAGGACTGAGACTCGAGATTTCGACAGCGGATCGGGGCGATCCCGTTCGGATCGCCCCGATCTGCTTCCCACCTTCAGAACCACTCCCCCAGTCGCACGAAGAACCCGTTCCGCTCCTTCCGGGTGATGCCGTACTCCACCCGAATGGGGCCGATGGGGGTCTCGGCAGCGACCCCCACCCGCCCGCCCGCCTGCCACCTCCCCTCGGGAAAGGTGGGTCCGCCGAAAGTAGTCTTGCCGCTCGCGGCGGTGAATCGCAGCTCCGCCGGACCCAGAAGCCTCCGGGCAATGGTGAAACTGGCGTAGAGCTCGCGGTCGCCGCGCAACTCTCCGATGTTGAGTCCGGGGAACCCGTCGGTCCCGCCGAGCATGAACGTGCTCATCAGCGGGAGGCGGCGCCCCCAACCGAAACGCAGCTCCGGCGAGAGTCGGAACCCGGCGAGGGGGAACACCCGCCGGACATCCATTTCGACTCGGCTGTAGGCCCGAGTCACCGAGGCCTCCGCCCACAGGCCGCTGGGCCGATAGCGCGGTCCGCTCGAGAGCAGGACGAACCCCCCGAGGCCGTTGGTCCGAGTGGAGCCGGGCGCGTCCCAGGCGTGGGCCAGTCCCCCCGCGGCCACCAGCCATTCTCGACCGAACCGGCGTTCGAGACCGAGCATGCCTTTCGCCTCGCGGGTACGCTCCGGCTCGATCAGCTCGCCGTCGGGCGTGAACTGACGGACCGACTCCCGCGCGATCAGGCCGCTCAGGAACGGGCGTCGGATGAAAGGGCCCAACACCTCCCGGCGGAGGCCGATGGCCACTTCCTGCCGGAGCTCGGCGAGAGAGAGCGTCATCGAGCTCTCCAGTCCGGGGAAAACGGTCCCGCGGTCGACGCCGCCGAGCCACATCTGGCCGCCGAGGTCGTTATCGTAGGCCAGACCGGCGGCGGCCAACCGGGCAGGCGAAGGCCTGACAAGCAGCCGGAAGCGAAGGGAGTCGGGTGGCCCCGATGGCTGGAGCCAGACGGCGCGGTACTGGTCGTTCTCGCCCAGCGCGCGCAGCCGGTCGCGCAGGAGACCAAGGTCCAGTGCGCCTTCCTCGAGCCCGAGCTGGCGCTTGAGCAGCAGTTGATCGGCGGCCCCGACGCCCTCGATCGCTACGTCGCGCAGGTGATAGGAGGGTCGGGGAGGAGGCTCGGCCGAACGGGAGGCGCCGGTACAGGCGGGAGGGTTGGCCGCGAACGCCGACCGGGCCGCCTGGTACCCCCGATGGATGATCTCGGCCATCTTCTCGGGGCCGAAATCCAGCGCGGCGAAGGAGTCGATTGCCGGACGAATCAGCCGATCGTCCGGCCCCAGCGAGTCGAGCGGCTGAGTGAAGAGGTAGGCGACGAGAAGGTCGGCGACTGCAAGGGGATTGGTGGCGCGCACCGAATCGGGCGGCCGCCAGCTTACGTCCGAAACGATGACCCGCACCGCGCCGGCCCGCCGAGCGGTCGCCACGGGCACGTTGGCGGCCAGACCGCCGTCGACCAGATCGCGTCCGTCGATCCGCTCGGGATCGAAGACCAGCGGGATTGCCATCGACGCGCGGACCGCCTGGGCCAGATCCCCGCCGGCAAGCACCACCACGGAGCGGGTGCGGATATCGGTCGCTACGGCGCGGAAGGGGATCTCCAGGGAATCGAAATCGCCCCGAGCGAGCAGATTGCCACGCAGCAGTACCCGGTCGAGCGCGGCGTTGATGCCAGCTTCCCGCGCCCCCGACTCGCCGGTGCGGATGCCGCCCGCTCCCGGCTCCCAGACCACGAGGGGCCGCCGCTGGCCCAGCGAGCGCGGCGTCCTCAAGTCGCGAGAGAAGAGCTCGGCGAGCCGGAGTTCGGTGGCCTCTTCGGCGATCTGGCCCGCGTCGTAGCCGCTTGCGTACATGGCGCCGACGATGGAACCCATG
Source organism: Gemmatimonadota bacterium (assembly GCA_041499215.1). Classification (GTDB taxonomy): domain Bacteria; phylum Gemmatimonadota; class Gemmatimonadetes; order Gemmatimonadales; family GWC2-71-9; genus JADJOM01. Next base: position 9,203 of record JBGQJV010000009.1, read on the forward strand.
CTGGCGCCCACCACCAGATCCGGCCGAATACCCAGACTATCGAGGACTGCGAGGACGCCGAGGTGGGCAAGCCCCTTGGCACCGCCACCGGAGAGCACCAGAGCGAGCGGCCCGTCACAACTCGCCTGGCCGCGCGCCAGTCGCGGAGATGTGCTCAGGAATAAGAGTATGAAGAATCCGACGAGCGCCGCGGGGCGCGCCCTCGCGGGTCGCATGGCGACAAAGATAATCGCCCCCTTGCGCCCGGCCCGAGCACTCCGTAATACTTGGCCGTAATTGCGGGCAGGCAGGGTCTCCGCCCGCACCCCAGCCGCTAGAGGAGCAAGCAGCCATGACCTACGTCATCGTCGAAGCCTGCATTGGCGTGAAGGACCGCGCCTGTGTGGACGTTTGCCCGGTGGACTGCATCTACGAGGGCGAGGACATGCTGTACATCCACCCGGACGAGTGCATCGACTGTGGCGCGTGCGAGCCGGAGTGCCCGGTCAACGCGATTTACCCGGAGGAAGACGTCCCGGCGAACCAGCAGGCGTTCATCGCCAAGAACAAGGACGTCTTCAACAGCGACACCCCTCCGGGGAAGCCGAAGAAATAGCCGATCGGGTGATAGAGTGGGGCAATCGGCCGTTGGCCTTTGGCCACTGGCTGTTCCGAATGAAACGACCCTCGACGCCAAGTGGCTCGAGGGTCGTTGCTTGAGATACTGGAGCCAGCGGCCGACGCCCAATGGCCAACGAGAGGCGCCCCGGGAGCCGTACTGCCTGGCCGCGGCCCCGGGGCGTGGAGGGAAGGATACATCGCCTTCAACGGCGGATAACCTCTCGGTGCGTCCACCGTCACCTTGATAGACGCTGAGTCGGTCGAAAAGGTTGCAGCTAGGCGGGCCGGCTCAGCGTGGCGAGAAAATCGGCCAGCAGGCCGGTGGTGGCGTCCGGACACTCCATCGACGTGAGGTGGCCGGCCCCGGGGACGACCGCCAGGCGAGCGTCCGGGAGGGCATCCGCCATGGCCTGGGCCCGGTCGACGGGGGCGAGGTGATCGTCGTCACCAACCACGATCAGGGCGGGGAGGCCACTGAGGGTCGGGAGGAGTGGGAAGCTGTCGGGTCGGTCTCGCATCGCGCCAATGGCGCCGAGTATGCCGGCCACGGGGGTGGCAGCCATGATCCGGTAGACCCGGTCGGTGAGCTGGGCGTTGTCCCTCCGGCTCTGACTGGACAGCATACGCTGCAGCATGGTGTTTGCCACGGCTTCGGCGCCGCCATCCCGCGCTTCGGCCGCGGCGGCATCCCGCGCCTTCCGTCCTTCGGAGCTATCGGGCTCGGCCCGGGTGTTTACCAGCACCAGGCCGCGTACCCGGTCCCGTGCCCGCCGCAGCATCTCGAACGCGACGTACCCGCCCAGCGAATGCCCGCACAGCACTACCCGGTCCACTCCGAGGGTGTTGAGCAGCGCCAGCAGGTCTTCGGCGTAAGTGGACATCGAGTAACCCAGATCGGGGGCGTCGGACTGCCCCATGCCGCGGAGGTCGGGGGCGACCCGCATCCAGCCGTCCAGGTGCGCGAGGGGATGGTCCCAGATGGTGTGGTCCAGCGGATACCCGTGAATGAACAGCACCGCCTGACCCTGACCGCGCACGTCCACCGCCAGATTCACCCCATTGACGGCGATACGACGGAGATTCCCCGTGAGGGGGCGCTCGGCCAAGACCTGCGGCAGCGCATCCGGAACCGGAACGGGGGCGCCCTGCTGATCGACGCAGACGAACACCAGCTCTGCCGTAGCGATGAGGGCGTCGTCCCGGAGCCGGCGTGAGGTCTGGCGAAGGGTGAAGCTGGTCCGGCCGAGGTGTACCAGCACCTGGGAAAAACGGAGGACATCGCCGGGGAGCGAAGGCGCGTGGTATTCGACCAGGGCCTTTCGAACAACCGGCCACATCCCCTGACGGGTGAAGAAGTCCATTCCCGGGCCGCGGGCCAGCATCTCCCATCGCGCGCGCTCGAACAGCGCCAGGAACGAGGCCTGATTGAGGTGCCCGTAGGCGTCGCACTCGTCCGGATAGACCGTCAGGTCGACTTCAGGTGGGGCCACAGCGACTCCGCGTGGGCGCGCGCCTCGCGCAGGAAAGGATGCTCGAGCGGCGAACCAGAAACGAGCCTCGTGTCAAAGGTATGCCAGAAGCAGAGACGCGGGAAGGAAGGCGAGAGCGATTTCAGCGCAGCGAAGGCCTTGGCTCCGTAGGTCGCCTCCAGCACCAGGCCGGCCATCGCAGCGATTGCTCGTGCCTGGGCGCCGGCCGGTGTTTCGTGACCGTAGCCGGCTCCCAGCTGATCCTTCACCACGCGGAGCCGGGCTGCGCCGGGCACGACGCGAAGCCCGCGCCGCTCAAGCAGACGCGCGGTTCGCCGAACCAGGCGCATCACGGTGAACCGGTTGGCAAACCAGGCATCGGTCACCCGTACGCCACAGACGGCAATCTCGCGCCGTGCGATCCAGAAGCCGAGCAGAAGGCCGGCAGCCGTGCCTCCGGATCCGAGCGGCAGGACGACGGCATCGGGCGCGGCGAGGCTGCCCTGCTCGATCTGCCTGGAGAACTCGATTGCGGCGTTGACGCTCCCCAGCACACCACGTGGTTCGGCGGCCCCCGCCGGAATCCAGCGCGGGGCGCCATGGCGGCCGGCCGCGAGCCAGGCCCGGCGGATGGCACCCGCGAGGCGCCACCGGCTGCTCGCGTGATGGACCGTGGCGTGCCGCAGGGTGGTCGACAGCGCCCCCGCCACCGCACCGGTCCAGGGCTGCGGAAACAGCGCGACGTGAGCCTGGTGCCCGGAGGCGTCGCCGAGCCTCGCGAGGGCGGCGCACCAGGTGGAGCCGTAGCCGCCCATCGTCACGATGCCTTCCGGGGCGGAGGGCAACAGAAACTCCAGGGCGCGCAGTTTGTTCCCGCCGAACTCGGGGCCGTTCAGGTCGTCCCGCTTTACCGTCAGTACGCGGGCGCCCACAGCCTCTGCGAGACCGGGGTGATCCTCTACCGGAGAGGGAAAGTTCCCCAGTGCGAGGCGGGGAGGAGGGTCCGGCAGCAGGTCCAGAAGCGGGAGCGTCAAGGAGCCGGGCTCGGAAGCGGGAAGCAGGGGAGCGAGACTAGAGTAAATTGCACTCGGCTCCACCCGCGCAAGGTCGCCTGACCTGTCCCGCTCCTGACCCCGTCCCCAGGTGCCCCGATGCCGCCTTCCACAGACTACATCCGCCACGCCGCCAGACTGGCGCGGAAGCTCCAGACCGACGCCGCCCTGGGCGGGACACCACAGCCCGACGCCGAGTTCTACAAGACGCTGGCCAAGGCCCTGGAGGAGATCGCCTCCGGACTGGAGAGCGTGAGCGCGCGTGAGTGACGTGCATCTCGAGCGGCAGGCGGACTTCGACCAGTTCGCCGGGACGCTCGCCGGAGCCCCCCTGCTCGCGGTCGACACCGAGGCGGCCAGCTTTCACCGGTACCGGGACCGGATCTACCTGATCCAGCTTTCCACGCGGGACCGCACCGCCGTGGTAGACCCGCTCACGGTGACCGACCTGTCGGCCCTTGGCCGGCTGTTGTCGGATCCCGGGATCGAGGTGGTATTTCATGACGCCGACTACGACCTGAGGATCCTCAATCGCGACTACGGATTCCACGCCAGGATGCTGTTCGACACCCGCATCGCCGCCCAGCTGCTCAACGAACCCGGAATCGGCCTGGCCGCGCTGCTGGAGAAGTACGTCGGCGTGACGCTGGACAAGAAATACCAACGCGCCGACTGGTCGGTGCGGCCGCTGTCCCCCGAGATGCTGGCGTATGCGGCGGACGACACCCGCTACCTGCCAAGGCTTCGCGACATCCTGAAGGAGCGGCTGGAGGCCGCCGGCAGGTGGAGCTGGGCCGAGGAGGAGTTCGGGCTGCTGAAGGACGTGATCTGGACGGCGGCCGGCCCGCCGGAAGAGGCATACCTCCGCCTCAAGGGCGCCCGAGCGCTCCGAGGGCACCAGCTGGCGGTCCTGCGGGAAGTGTTCGCCTGGCGCGAGCAGGCCGCGGGCCAGCTCGATCGCGCGCCGTTCAGGATCCTGCAGAACGAATCGATGCTCACAATCGCCAGGGCGATGCCGGCGGATCAGACGGCGCTCAGGGAACTCAAGGCACTATCGCCGGAGCAGCTGCGCCGCCGCGGCAGCGAGCTACTCGAGGCCGTGGCCCGCGGCGTTCAGGCCCCGGCCGACAGCCTGCCGGTGTTCGAGCGCAGCCGGCGACCCCCGCCGGACCTGGCTTTCGACGCGAGACTCGAGCGACTGAAGCAGGTGCGCAATGCCATCGCGGAGCGGATCAGCCTGGCCCCGGGTGTCCTCTGCCCCAACGGGCTCCTGGAGGCGATCGCGAGGCTGGAGCCGAGCAGCCTCGATCAGCTGGCCGAGATCGGGGAAATGCGGAAATGGCAGCGGGAGGTTCTGGGGCCCGAGCTGACAGCGGCCGTGCACGGGAACTGAGGAACGGAGGCCCTCGAGGACGGGGTTACCCCCCGAGAAACGCCCGGACGCGGGGATCCATCCTTTCGGGCGTCCAGTACGGCTCCCACACGATCTCGACATCCGCGGACGTCACGCCTTCGAGATCCTCGACGGTGCGCTTCACGTCGCCCACGATCTCAGCCCCGGCCGGGCAACCGGGCGAGGTGAGGGTCATCTTCACCTGGACGGCGCCCTCTTCGGAGACAGTGACATCGTACACCAACCCGATGTCGATGATATTCAGGTTAAGCTCCGGGTCCTTCACTCCGCGGAGCGCCTTCCGGATCGTTTCTTCGGTCTGCATATGTCCCTCCCCTGAGGAACGTAGCATGGGAGGAGGGGAAAGACGAAGTGGCGCGGCGCCTCAGCGGATCCCGGGTGTCGCCGGCGGCTTCCCCACCGAGCGGACCACCTGGTCGGCCAGAGCGCTGCGCACCGCACGGAGGGCACGGATGGAACGGCCGACCTTCGGGTCATACGCCCGGTTGGTGAGCAGCACCAGGAACAGGTCCCGGTCGGGATCGATCCAGAGGAGGGTGCCGGTCCAGCCGGTGTGACCGTAGGCGCCAGGGGAAAGCCGGTGGCCGTACGCGGAGTCGTCGCGGTTGGCGGGATCAGGGCGCTCCCATCCGAGCAGCCGGTCCCCCGCTCCTCCGCCCGGGGCCAGGAAGGTCTGCAGAGTGATGAACTCGAACACGCGCTTTCCTTCGATCACTCCACCGTTGAGCCACATCCGGGCAAAGCGGGCGAGATCCGAGCCGGTGCTGAACAGCCCCGCGTGGCCTGCCGCGCCACCCATCCGGACGGCGTTCTGATCATTCACCACGCAGCAAACGGCCGTGCCGCGATAGCGGCCGGTGGGAGCCGTGCGGCCGCGCAGCGAATCGGCGGGCCGGTAGGTCGTGTGGGTCAGTCCGGCTGGCTCAAGCACCGCCCGGGTCACGTACCGGTCCAGGGGCTCTCCGGTGACCTGCTCCACCAGCAGGCCGAGGAGCAGGAAGTTGAGATCGCTGTATTCCGGAGACGCGCCGGGCTTCCGCCTGAGTGGTTCTCGATAGAGCAGGGCGATGGCGCTGTCTCTCGTCCTGGTGAGTTGAAAGAAGGGGAGGTAACTGCGAAGGCCACTGGTGTGGTTGAGCAGCATGCGCACCGTGACCCGGTCCTTCCCCGGGCCAGTGAACCGCGGCAGGTATCGGGCGACCGGGGCGTCGAGCTCGACCTTGTGGGTTTCCACCAGCCGCATAATCGCTCCGGTGGTGCCGACCACCTTGGTGAGCGAGGCAAGGTCCCAGAGGGTGGAATCAGGGGAAGGCCGGGGGCTTGTTTTCCATTCGAAGCGACCGAATCCGCGGGAGTGCAGCACGGCTTCCCGAGTGCCGATGAGGAGCACGGCCCCCGGGTAGATGCCGCGGCGAATGCCGGACTCTACGATGGAGTCAGCGCTGGCAAACGACTGAGCCCGCAAGGAGTTGCTGTACGTAGCATAGGCAGCGACTACTACGCAACATACCCGCGTTCCGCCGAGCACGGCGTGAACCCAGACCGGTCGGATCACCGATGCGCCGCGAGCGGCGCCGACCCCGCCCCGACCCAGCCGGTTGGCAGCTGGTAGAGGAGTCGCAGGGAAAAGCGGTCGCGATCGCTGGGCACGGTGGAGGTCGCGACGGGATACATCACGTCGTCGGGATCGGGCGAATGGGGCAGGCCAAGCGCGTGGCCCAGCTCGTGCAACGCCACCGCACGACGGGCCTCGGTGAGCAGGGGCCGGCCGGTATTCGGCGACCGGGTACCCAGGTAGACCTCGGCGTGGCGGATCCGCCCGGCGCGGTCCCAGGTGACATCGGTGAATCCGGCGCGATCGCCGGAGAGCGTATCCGACCAGCGGATCACCATCAGCGCAAGGGCGGTGTCCGAGACTTCCACGAGATTGAGCCCCACCGCCGCCGGCCCCCAGGTATCGATGGCCCAGCGGGCCTCGTGCAGCATCTCGGGGAGGAACCCCGGTGCCCCGCCGGGAACGATCGCGAACTGGAGCGGGCGATCCCCCACCGGCCAGCGGCGCAGGATCGAATCGGACGCCGCGATCAGCGAGTCCAGAAAGTGCCGTTCGGGTTCGCCCACCAGGCGAAGCTGCACGGTGAGGCGAGTGAGCGAGTCCAGAGGCGCGGCGATGTCTCCGGGCAGGTCCATGCCAGCCCGGCTCTGACGGTCGGTCCGGGCGGTCGCGAGGGTGAGGTCGGGGGACAGCGCCGGGCGTGAGCCTCCCGCCGCCGCCGCACCCCGGTGCAGGTCACCAAGGCGTGCAAGCAGGGCAAGAGCCAGCAGAAAGAGGAGAACCGCGGCAAGGAGCCGGCGCAGCATGATGCTGGGAATATCGGTGCGGGGACCCGCAGCGCGCTATGGCTGGCGGTAGGGACAGCGCTCCTCTAGACTTTCGCCTACTTCGCGCGCGCCGCTCCGCGCCCGTCGCACTCCGGAGAACCCCAGCACCGTGGCATCACTCCTCTCGCGGGCCCTGATCCGCTGGCGCTGGGCGATCATCGTGTTCTGGGCGGTAGTCGGCTACCTCGCGGCAGAGAAGTCTCCTCAGGTCGAGGAGGCGCTGAACGTCCGGGGTGGCACCCGAGAGCCCACCGAAGCAAGCCAGGCGGAAGAGATCATGCGGGGCCGTTTCACCCGCTCGCTCAATGATTTCTTCGTCGTGGTGATCAGGACCACCGGCCGGGCGGACAGCAGCCCGCTGGTGGACAGCCTGGTCAGCCGGTTCGAGCCACAGCCCTACGTCAGCACGGTCGCCTCCTTCAAGTCCACCGGCGATTCCACGTTCCTCAGCAGGGACGCACACCAGACGCTGCTCGTGCTCGCGATCCGCCCCGACGGAGGAGACAGCGTCTCCGCGCTGGTGGCCCCGATCCGGGCGCTGGTGCGAGAGGCGATTCAGACCGCGGGCGTCGACACCACCACGACCACGGTCCGGGTGACCGGGCGGTCCGCCCTGGACATCGATGTGCGCTCGGTCGTGGCGAGCGACAGCCGCCGCGGCGAGATCCGGCTGTTGCCACTCACCGCAGGCATCCTGCTCCTGGCCTTCGGCGCCCTGGTGGCTGCGATCCTCCCGCTCATCGTGGGGTTTCTCGCCATCTGGATCACCCTCGCGGTGGTGGTGATCCTGGCCAACTACACCCCGATGTCGGTATTCGTGCTCAACATGACCACCATGCTCGGGCTCGGGGTGGGCATCGACTATTCGCTGCTGATCGTGACCCGCTTCCGGGAGGAGCTCAATCGCGGGCTCAGACGGCAGGAGGCGGCGGCCCGGGCGTTGAGCACAGCTGGGGCGGCCGTGTTCACCTCCGGCCTCACGGTGGTCGTGGGCTTTGCCGCCCTGCTGTTTACGCCGCTGGTGGAGACCAAGAGCGTAGGGCTGGGAGGCCTGGTGGTGGTGAGCGTGGCGGTGGCGCTCTCCACCACCCTGCTGCCGGCCCTGCTCGCGGTGCTGGGCCGTCAGATTGACCGGCCACGCTGGCTGGCCCGCCGACTCACCTGGTACCACGCTCCCACGGCGTGGGAAAAATGGGCTCGCAGCCTGTCCCGCAACCCACGACGTGCCCTGGCGGTTGGCGCCGCGATCATCGCCTTGCTCACCGCACCGGTGTTCTGGATCAAGGTGGGTCTCCCCTCCCGCAACTGGTGGCCTACCGCGACGGAGGCCGGGCAGGGGGTACAGATGCTGGAGGACATGGGGGTCTCCAACATCATCCTGCCGGTGCGAGTGACGGTGGAGGTGCCCCACGGCCAGAGCGTGGTCTCCGCCAGCAGCCTCAGGGGACTGCGGGCGCTGTCGGATTCGTTTCGGGCCGACCCCAGGGTAGCCCGGGTCAGGAGCATCGTCGATCTGGAGCCGGGAAACTCCATCCTGCAGTACTCCATCCTCTACAGCAACCTGGACGACGCGCGCAGGCAATACGGCGCTTTCCTCGACGGCTACCTGAGTCGAGATGCTCGGGTAGCCCTGATAGACGTGATCCTGAGCGACAGTACCTCGCTCACCTCGAGCATGGATGTGTCCCGCCGAGCCCGGGCACTGGCGCGGACTCCTCCCAGGCAGCTCCACGATGCCAGCATTCTGGTCGGGGGATACACCGCGGCCTCATTGGATCTGCAGGACGTGCTGCTCAAGCGGTTTCCCGCCCTGGTGATCTCCATCCTGGCCTGTACGGGAATCATGCTGGCGCTGGTGTTTCGATCGGTGCTGGTACCGATCAAGGCGGTCATCATGAACACCCTCTCGGTGAGCGCCACATTCGGACTCATCGTCCTGGTATTCCAGCATGGTATCGGCGGCGGGATCTTCGGCCTGACCGGGCCGACCTCGGCCATCTTCGTGGTGGTTCCGGTGCTGGTGTTCGCCGTGGTGTTCGGACTCAGTATGGACTACGAGGTGTTCCTCCTTTCCCGGGTCAAGGAGGCCTTCGACAAGACCGGCGACAACGACAAGGCCACCGAGGAAGGCCTCTCGGCTACGGCCTCGGTGATCACCTCGGCTGCGCTGGTGATGATCCTGGTTTTCGGCGTGTTTGCGTTTGCTCGGGTCCTGGCGATGCAATTCCTCGGCTTCGGCCTGGCAGTGGCGGTGTTGCTCGACGCGACGATCATCCGGATGGTGCTGGTACCGGCGATCATGCACCTGGCGGGAGAGTGGAATTGGTGGCCGGGGGTGCGGAAGAAGAGAAGGTGAGCAGTGAGGAGTAAGGAGTAAGGAGTGACGAGGAGTGTCCACTCCTTACTCCTTACTTCTTACTCCTTACTTCCTACTCCCTCAGTGGGTAAAGCGCCACACTCCCCACGTTCCGTTCAGCTGCACGCCCAGCGCGTACAGCGTGCCGTCGGGTCCTACCGCGAGGTCAGTGACGGAGCCCGGCAGCCGGGCAAAGGCGTAAGCCGCGGCGTTGCCGGTGGACAGGTCCAGCCGGTTGACCCACTGGTTTACATAGTCGGCAAAGAAGTAGTTGCCCACGTAGTTGGACGGGAACAGCACTGTGGTCGGGTTGTAGAACGCCGACCCAACGATGGCGAAGCCCACCACGAGCGTGGGATTGGCCGAGTGCTTGTAGGTGAACAGGGGGCCGGTGAAGGCGGGGTCGGTGGTCGCCCCCTCGGTGGTCGGCCAGCCGTAGTTGGCTCCGGCAACGCCCTCGTTGATCTCTTCCCAGGTGACTTCCCCGACGTCATTGATGAACAGCCGGCCCGTGCCGGGCTGAAAGCCGAAGGTGAATGGGTTCCGGAGACCCATGGCCCAGATAGCCTGGTTGAGGCCCGTGGCCGTCGCCAGGAACGGGTTGCCGGCTGGAATGGTGCCGTCATCGTTGTAGCGCAGCACCTTGCCCAGACGAGTGGTCAGAACCTGGCTGTTCGAGCCGTTGGCATTATCACCTACCGCGACGTACAGCCTGCCGTCCGGCCCGAAATGAATTGCCCCGCCGTTGTGATTGGTGGCGGTGGACAGGTTCGGGAGGTCGGTGATGACGAGCTCGCTGCCAGTCATCGCGGTGTCACCGTTGGCGGTGAACCGGCTGATGCGGTTGTGTGAGGTGCCCGCGGTGGTGAGGGTGTAGTAGACGTAGACGTACTGGTTGGCGGCTCCAAAGCTCGGATGGAAGGTGACGCCCAAGAGACCGCGCTCGCCGTTGGCGGTGGTAGGCACGTGCACGAACGGCTTGGCCAGCAGGGATCCGCCCTTGACCACCCGCAAGTCCCCGCCCTGCTCGCAGATGAACAACCGCCCATCAGGTGCAAAGGTCATCGCGGTCCCGGTGGTCCCGAGATTCTGCACGAACGTAGTGCGCATGAAGCCCGTCGGCTGATCGACGTTGCCGCCGAAAGTGACCCGCGCGACGGCCCATGCGGACAGGTTCCCGGCAGTGTCCCGGGCCCGCACTCGCACCTGGTGCACGCCGGTGGTGTAGCCCGACGTGGCCGGCAGCGCCATCTGGTACGGCGCGCCGGTGTCCTCACCCAGCGATTCTCCGTCCAACTGGAACTCCACCCCGGCCACTCCCACGTTGTCCGTGGCGGTCGCCGTGGCGGTCACCACACCGGTGAGGCCCATCACTCCATCGGCCGGTGCCGTCATCATCACAACCGGTGCCTCGGTGTCGGACCCGCCACCAGTGACGGTCACGCCGACTACCGCGCTGGTGGTCGTGGCGCCGTCATTGTCGGCGGCACGCGCGGTCAGGCTGTGCGCCCCGGTCGTGGTCGGAGTCCAGCTGGCGCCGTACGGCGCACTGCTATCACGGCCGAGTGAGACGGCACCGTCGAAGAACTCGACGTAGCTCACCGAGCCGTCGGCATCACCGGCAGTGGCGGTGATTGCCACCGGGGTGTTGACGACCGAGCTGCTGCCTGGCGCCGGCGCAGTGATGGCCACCGTCGGCGGCTGGTTCGCTGGACCGGTCGCGAGGAACTGGGCCGTGACGGTGGTGTTGCTCGCCGGCGTGCTGAGCGTGTGCGTCTGGGCGCCGCCGTCCGACCAGGACTGGAAGGCATAGATGGAGTCAGTACCCGTCTGCGGGCTCGGAGCGCCCAGCTCCCGCTCGATCCCCACGACTCCGGTGACGGTGTACGGCGTGACGTGCGGCTGACCGTCCAGCGTGATGGTGCGGCCCACCGGTGTGCTGGTTACGGTGATCTCGGCGGTCTCGGGGAGAATGTCGCGGAAGGCGGTGTCGGCCGCTCCGGCGGGATCCGCGGCCCGCAGATAGAAACGATACCAGACGTTGGCCGAGACCTCACCCATCGTCGGGATCACCACGCTGCCGGACGGTCCGGGGGCGGCCGGCATGAATGGATGGGTATGGGTGTCGTGGTGCAGCTCTGCCCACCAGCTGAGTGCCGTTCCGGGAAGGGCGGCCCCCTCCGCGTCGGTCCCACTGCCGGAGAACTGGATGGTCTGGCCGGCGTGATAGGTTGTCCCGGCCGGCGGAGTCACGATGGTGGCCACCGGAGATCCGGCTGGCTTGAGCGGCTCGGGGGAACTGCATCCCACTCCGAGCATGGCCACACCCAGCAGGGCCAGCGCCACGGCTACGCGGGGCGCTGGGATCGTTCGGGTCGACATCAGGGGGTCTCCAGGTCGGCGCCGGAACGGGGCGCGCCGAAGCATAGCCAGAAGGCCGCTCCGGCAGGTGCGAGGAAGATCACACTCGCGGAAACCCCCGGAGCAAGGCCCGAAGCGCCACCGGGACCGGCGAGGGCCGTTGCCGAACGGTCCCGCCATCTGCGGCTCAGGAGCAGCTGATCACGCCGTCGCGCGTCGCCGAGCCGAGCGGGGCGACCTGACCGACGATGATGTAGCACTGCTTGGTGATCTTGGGGTTGTAGATCCGGCCGGACCAGCCCGCCGCCGAGGCTTCGACGATAACGATGGTGTCGCCCGGGGATGGATTCGCGTTGAGCGCCACCAGATTGTTCGAATAGACCCGGTTCTGGAAGTAATGCGCCTCCTGTTCCTCGGCGATGGCGCGCAGGTCCGAGGTCATGGCGGCGACCGTGGCCTTGTCCTTCTGTGACTGGAGCCGGGCGTAGGCGATCGCAGCCAGGATGCTCACGACCGCCAGCACCGCCAGGATCTCGATGATGGTGAACCCGCCGCGGCCACGGAGACGACCGGCAGCGTGGGCACCAGGGCCGGCTTTCCAGCGGCCGGCAGGCGGCGGCGGGATACAGGGCATGGCGTTCTCCTAGTGTTTGGCGTCGAGCCAGTTGTCACCGATCCCCACGTCCACGACCAACGGAACCTTCAGCGCCGCCGCCCCTTCCATGTGTCGGCGGACCAGCGCCCCCACGGCATCAACCTCATCGGTCGGTGCTTCCAGCACCAGTTCGTCGTGCACCTGGAGCAGCAGCTGGCCCCGATGTCCCTCCCTGGCCAGTGCCTGGTGAATCCGCACCATGGCGATCTTGATCAGGTCCGCCGCCGAGCCCTGCAGCGGCGTATTCTGGGCGGTCCGCTCCGCGAAGGCGCGCACGTTGAAGTTCTTTTCCTTGATCTCCGGGATGTAGCGCCGGCGACCGAACAGGGTCTCCACGTAGCCCTGCTCCCGGGCCAGCTTCACCTGCAGGTCCAGGTAAGCGCGTACGCCGGCGAAGCGCTCGAAATACTGGGTGATGAAGGCCCTCGCCTCCTCCTGCGAAATGCCCAGCTGCCGGGAGAGGGCGAAGGGACCCTGGCCGTAAATCGTTCCGAAGTTGATGGTCTTTGCCCGCCCGCGCATTTCGACCGTGACCTGCTCCACCGGCACCCCGAAGATGATCGAAGCAGTTTGCCGATGGATGTCTCCCCCGGAGCGGAAGGCCTGAATGAACCCAGGATCCTCCGAGAGGTGCGCCATCAACCGAAGCTCGATCTGGGAATAATCGGCCACCACGAACCGGCACCCCGGGCCGGGGATGAATCCCTTGCGTATCTCCTCTCCGCGCGGGGTGCGGACGGGGATGTTCTGCAGGTTCGGTTCCGATGAGCTCAGCCGCCCGGTCGCCGCGCCGGTCTGGTTGAAGCTGGTGTGGATCCGGCCGGTGACCCGGTTGACCCGCTGGGGCAGCACCTCCACATAGGTGGACTTGAGCTTCTGGACCTCCCGGTAGTCGAGAATCAGGTTCGGCACTTCGTGCCCCTGCGCGGCCAGCTGCTCCAGAACGTCGGCGTCGGTGGAGGGGCCGGTCTTGGTCTTCTTGAGGATCGGCAGCTGGAGCTTCTCGAACAGCAGGGTGGCGAGCTGCTTGGGGCTGTTCAGATTCACCTGAGTCCCGGCCGCGCGGGCGATTCGCCCCTCGAGGTCGGCCAGGTCACGCGTCAGCTCCGCCGACATCCGGGTGAACAGCGCCGGATCGATCGCAATACCCTGCCACTCCATGTCCACCAGGACCTGGACCAGTGGCAGTTCGATCTCGCGAAGCAGGCGCGACAGCCCCATCTCCCGGAGGGACGGAGCAAAGAAGGCCTCGAGCGCCAGCACGGTGGCGCTGTCGGTCCCGCAGTATGAGGCCGCCTCGACAATGGGCACCTCGGCAAACGGGATCTCGCGCTTCCCCCGGCCGGCCACATCGCCGTACAATCGCATCGGCCGGCCGAGATGCTCCAGGCTCAGCGTATCGATGCCATGCGACCGCCGGCCCGGATCGAGCACGAAGCTCGCCAGCATCGAATCGTATGCCACTCCAGCCAGCTCCACCCCGGCCCGGCGGAGCACCTGCCAGTCGTACTTGATGTTGTGGCCGGCCTTGGGAACGGCCGGGTCGCGTAGCAGCTCCGCGATGGGCGCGATGGCCGGGTCGGTGAGCGGAGGCAGGTTCCGCACCGGGGCTGGAGCGGCCAGCTCCCCGTCCTGCGGCCGGTGGCCGAAGGGCAGGTACCAGGCCTCCTGCGGTCCAGCCGCCAGTGACAGCCCGATCAGCTCGGCGTCATGCGGCTCCATGGAGGAGGTCTCGGTGTCGAGCCCCACCAGTGGAACCGAGCGCAGCCGCGCCACGAGTGCCGGGAGGTCGACCGGATCATCGATCACCCGGATGGCGATGGGAAGGGCGGCGGGAAGGGCGGGAGCGGTGGGAGGGGCGGGAGACTCCGGCGCTTCGATCGCGACCGCCTCAGCCCTCGAGCTCCCGCCACTTCCGCCATTCCCGCCGCTCCCGCCCTCCAGCCGCCGTACCAGCGAGTAAAACTCGAGCTCCGCGCAGAGTTTGAGCAGCGCGGGACGGTCCGGCTCCGTTTCCACCAGGCGGGCCAGGTCCAGCGTCACCGGCACGTCCCGGCGGATGGTCACCAGCGCGCGGGAGAGACGGGCCTCGGCGGCGTACTGCTCCAACGCCTCGCGGGCGCGCTTGGCCTTGACCTCCCCGGTGCGTTCCAGCATCGCGGCCACGCTGCCGAACTGCGAGAGCAACTCGGCGGCGCCCTTGCTCCCGATGCCCTTTACGCCGGGCACGTTGTCGGAACTGTCTCCGACCAGCGCGAGGTAGTCCACCACCTGCTCCGGCGGGACACCCAGCCGTTCAGCGGCGTTGGACTGATCGACCCACTGTTCGTCCACCGCGCCAGGCCCGCCCCGGCCGGGATTCAGCAGCGCGACCTGGGAACCGATCAGCTGATAGAAGTCCTTGTCTCCCGAGACGATCACCACCTGCAAGCCGGCATCGGCGCCCTGCTGTGCCAGGGTTCCGATCACGTCGTCCGCCTCGTACCCCGGGACGCTCACCACCGGGACGTGGAAGGTGGCGAGGAGCTGTTCAATCCGCTCGACCGAGCGATCGAACTCGGCCTGCAGCTCGTCGTCCAGCTTCTCGCGGGTCGACTTGTATTCGGCGTACAGCGCGGTGCGGAAGGAATCGCCCGCATCGTGCACCCAAGCGAGATAGTCCGGCCGGTACTTCTCCCGCAGGCGAAGCAGGAAGTTCACCACCCCCCATGCTGCGGACGTGTTCTCTCCCCGAGTAGTGCGGAGCGGGCGGGTAATCAGGGCAAAGAAGGCGCGGTAGATGAGAGCGTAGCCATCGATCAGAAACAGCTGCGGCGGACTGTGGTGGGACATGGCCGGAAGATAGTTCCGCCAGGTGCTGAAACGCAGCAGAGCCGGGGAGTCCCCCGGCTCTGTGGTCCCGCAGGGCCCGGGCTACTGGTCGCGCCGACTCAGGAGGGCCGCGACCCGCTCCAACTCGGAGCGAGAGGACGGGGTCAGCCGGAAGCGTCCGAACCCGGTCTCGTCCAGGAAATAGAGCGCCAGCTGGTACTGGGTGTACCCCCAGCGAATGAGCCGGCCCTCGCTCTGAGGGCTGGCATCGAAGACCTCGTCCGGCTCGCCCAGCCGGATCAGGACCTCGCCTCGATCGGTTCGCCACCCCAGCACGCCTTCATCCCGGAAGCGCAGGTTGGCCAGCGCGACCCGGCGGAAGTAGTTGTCCAGCGCCTCGTTGTTGCCGGTGGCAGAGTTGGGATCGCTGCTGCGCCAGAATTCCTTCCACAATCTCCCCCGCTCCGGGGGCGGTGCCTTGCGGAGGGAATCGAGCGCGGGTGACGACGGGAAGTAGCGCAACAGGTTCAGCATGTCGTCGAAGTTGGTCACCACCCAGTTCGAGGAGAACGAGACGAGCCCGTTGGTGACCAGCGTATCGGGGCGGGTGCCGAGCACCAGGTGCAGTTCTCCCAGCGGCAGGCTGTCGGCCGCAAACCGCAGGATGGCGGTCTCGACCTCCCGCCCTCCGACGAAGCGCAGGGAGTCCTCCATCACCGTACTGTCCCGGCCCACCGCGAGCCGGATGGGAACCACGCGGGGACCCGGCAGAGCGTACGCCTCCACGAAGGCGATGGCGCTGTCACCACCGTAGGCAATCGTGCCCCGGGAATTGAGAATGACCGAGATCGGTGCGTTGCGGGCGGAGCGCGCGCGGACCTTGTAGGCAAGAGCCGGGGCGCTGAAGCTGCCCGGCCCGAACCGGGGCACGGTGTACTGGGCCTCGGCGCGACTGTTCCGCCCCGGCGCAGGGTCGCCAATCTGCACCGCGATCTTCCATGCGCCAGGCGAGAGGGTCAACCCTTCCTGGAACAACACACTTTCCTCGCTCCGCTGGGTCTCCGGGAAGGTGGCCACCCGCACCGACTGGTCGCGATTCAGGACGACGGGAGCACCGCCGTCCACCGGCTGGGCCGAAAGCATGATGTGGTAACGGGCGACGAAGACGTCTCCGTCCCGCTGGAAGCTCAGGTTCTGGTTTTCCAGCGATACGCCGATCACGGCGATGGTGGAATCGCCGGGGCCGGCGAGCAGCGCGACGTCGGCGACGAAGGGGGTGGGCGCACCTCCTGTCAGGCGGCCGATGCGCCGGAAGGCGGCGTTGAGATCGAGCACCTGGGCGAGGGCCTCACCAGGTTGTGGAGCCGGCCCGCTGCCGGCCCGACCCCACGACCCGCACCCGAAGAGAGCGAATGCGAGTCCGGGAACGAGCCACCGCACGGGGCCGCGAGAAAGCCGGTAGGAGGGTATCATGACCTAGCTTAGCGCGACGTAACCGAGACCTCAAGCACGCGCTTGCTCGGGGTACGGGGGAGAAGTAGCTTGCAGCCATCCCATGAGCCAAGACAGCCTTATCGGCCGGACCGTGGCCGGGTACCGCCTGCTCCAGCATGTGGGCGAAGGCGGTACCGCCACGGTGTACCGCGCCGAGCACCCTGAGCGCGGCCCCGTCGCTCTCAAAGTACTGCGTACCCGCCTGGCCCAGGACCCGGTGGCCGTCAAGCGCTTTCTCCGGGAGGCCGAATTCGGCACCCGGGTGAATCATCCCAACATCGTGAAGACCTACGACTACGGCCAGACGGAGGATCTGTATTACCTGGCCATGGAGTGGGTCGATGGCGAGGCGCTGGAGAAGTTCGCCGCCCGCTCCGGCCGCCTGGTCCCGACGCTTGTGGCCACGATCATCGAGCAGATCGGCGCCGCGCTGACCGCGGCGCACGCCCTGGGCATCATCCATCGGGACCTCAAACCCGCGAACATCATGTACACCCCCGAGACTCAGCGGGCGGTGCTGCTCGACTTCGGAATCGCGCGGGACGCGGACCTCAAGCCGGAGGAGCGGCTCACCCGCACCGGGTTCTTCGTCGGGACCCTGCAGTACGTCGCACCCGAGGCGCTCTCCGGCGAGCTGGTCACCGCCCAGGCGGATGTCTACAGTCTCGCCACGATCGCCTATTACCTGCTCACCAGCACGCTGCCCTACACCGGGCGTTCTCCGCGTGAGCTGTTCCAGCAGCTGCTCACCCAGCCGCCGATCCCGCTCAATCAGGCCGTGAAAGGCCTCAGGTTCTCCGACGGCGTGGAGGAGGCCCTCATGGCCGGCCTGGAGCGGGATCTCTCCAAGCGCAGCAGTACTGTGGACGAGTTCACCACCGGCCTTTGCACCGCGCTGCGCCGGACCGGCGAGCGCAAGAGCTTCCTCAAGAGCCTTTTCGGCAAATGATCCCGTCGGACCATGCCGCGCTCGACCGCCTGCTGCTCGAGCGGTCCGTCAAGCGCGGCCACTTCGTACTCGCATCCGGTCGCAGCTCCAGCTTCTACATCGACGCCCGCCTGACCACTATGTCCGCCGAAGGCCTGGTCCTGATCGGGCGGCTGGGACTGGCGGCCATCCGCGAGCACGGCTGGGCGCCGCGTGGGGTGGGCGGGCTCACCATGGGCGCCGACCCGGTGGCGTACGCGATCGCGGCCCAGAGCGCAGGCGCGCCCCCCATTCTGAACGCCTTCAGCGTCCGCAAGGAAGCAAAAGCGCACGGCACCGGTCGACGGGTGGAAGGAAATTTTGCTTCGGGTGATCCCGTTGTGGTGGTGGAAGACGTAATCACCACCGGTGGCTCGGCGCTCAAGGCGATCGAAGCGCTCCGAGAGGAAGGCGCGAGCACCCTGGGCATCCTGGCGGTGGTGGATCGGGAGGAGGGGGGCCGCGCGACGCTCGAGGCTGCCGGGTGGTCAGTCGTAGCACTCACAACTGCTACGCGCCTGGGGCTCAAGTCCTAGTTCCGAGGCTGCGTCAGGGTCGCACAGCTGTGCGGCCCTACACCCTTAGTCCTTCCGCGCCAATGGCCTGAACCCCCGCCATGTCTCCAGATACGGCTGCACCATCAACTCGACGAACCGACCCACAGCCTGCTCGAAGGGGAATCGTCGCCGTAGCTCGGAACTGGTGATTCCGAGCAAAGTGCGGACGTGGCGCCCGAAGCTCTGAGGCGAGGAGTAATCCAGCCG
Organism: Gemmatimonadota bacterium; assembly: GCA_041499215.1. Taxonomy (GTDB): domain Bacteria; phylum Gemmatimonadota; class Gemmatimonadetes; order Gemmatimonadales; family GWC2-71-9; genus JADJOM01. The sequence goes on from JBGQJV010000009.1 coordinate 27,528, forward strand.
GTAGGCTACGTCGGCTACCGTATACCCTGGGCGCTCGAAATAGAGCGCCGCATGTAGCAGCCGCATCGCTGCCAGATAGCTCTTGGGCGAGGGCAGCCCCGCACGGACAAACCGGGACATCAGGGTCGTCGTCCGTACTCCCAGTCGCTCGGCCAGTTGCCGGGCCGTAGGCACGTCGGGAGCCAGCCGGATCAGGGCTTCAAAGAACAACCGGGTGTCCGGGGGCACCTCCCCCAGCGCCAGCAACACCGGCTGCTGGATCCGGGCGACGTCACGGGTCACCGGCTGACCAAGGATCTGGCGCAAGCGGTGCCATCCATCCGGACCAGTGACATCCACCACCTGCCGCACTCCGCTCGCGCCGAGATGTAGCAGCGCTTCGGAGCCCTCGGCATCGTGCCGACTCACCAGGGCGACGGTCGGGATGCCGGGGAAGCCCCGGACCAACCGGCCCAGGGCATCCAGCTGGCCCTCCCGGCAGCGGTGCACCGAGACCAGGACAGCGTCCACCGGCCGCTCCCGGACGGTGCGAATCGCGTCGGGGATGCTCTCCCCGTGAAGCAGAGAAAACCACCCTGTACCGGCGGCTTCGACCCGGCTGCGCTCCTCGGGGCGCAGAACGGCAGCCACCACGGGTGGGCGGGAAACTGCGGTGGGTGAGGCGGGCAGGCGAACCCCCAGTAAGAGGTCGCCCCTATTCTATGACGAGAGGCTCAACGTCGGGTCAAGCGACCCCCGGCGCACCCTGCAACCATCGCGGCGCGGAAAGCGTCATACAGGGGTCGCGTTGCCGGTTCGGAGTGCGGGGTTTCAGGGGCGATGGTCACCGGGAGGTCGGGTCCCCTCCTCGGGAGCCGTCCATGGAGCCCCGGGCCGAACGTCCCCTAGGCCGGTGGCCCTATCTTCAGACAGGGCTGTCCTCTCCCCCCCCGGTCGGCTCGGACCTGGAAACCTGGAACACGGACTGAGTGTGACGGCGCCCTCGGAGCTCTTCAGCCGGCTGCAGGCTGCGCTCGGGTCCCAGTACCGGCTTGAGCGGGAGCTGGGGCACGGCGGTATGGGCGTCGTGTTCCTGGCTCGCGATACCACGCTCGATCGCCCGGTGGCGGTCAAAGTGGTGCACCCCGACCTCGCCGTTCACACCACCATCACCCAGCGGTTTCTGGCCGAGGCGCGGATGATCGCGCGCCTGCGGCACCCCAGCATCGTCGCGATTCACACCGCCGGCGAAACCACCGGGGTGTTCTACTACGTGATGGACTTCGTCCCGGGAGAGAGTCTGCGTCAGCGGCTCACCCGGGAAGGGCGACTCCCGGTCGGCGAAGTGATCCGGATCGTCGCCGACCTGGCCGACGCCCTGAACACCGCGGGCCAGGCCGGTCTGGTCCACCGCGACGTGAAGCCGGAGAACATCCTGCTGGACCAGGCCACCGGCCGGGCGATGCTGGCGGACTTCGGAATCGCGCGGGCGATGGCCGCGGATCCCGACGGGATCCGGACCGGTCAGGGCGTCGCGGTGGGAACCCCGACCTACATGAGCCCAGAGCAGGCGGCGGGGGACCAGGTCGACTCCCGCAGCGATCTCTACGCGCTCGCGGTGGTGGCGTACGAGATGCTCGCCGGCCGGCCGCCGTTCCGGGCCCAGACCGCAGCGGCGGTGGCGACCATGCATCTGGCCGAGCGGCCCGTGGCGGTGGAGTCTCTCCGCGGCGGGGTTCCGCTCTCACTCGGCACCGCGATCATGCGGGCCCTTGCCAAGGACCCCGCTCAGCGATGGCAGACCGGCGCCGAGTTCCGGCAGGCGATTGTGGGCGAAGGCGGGGTTCCGGCGACGCCCAGCTCGCCCCGCCGTCGTCGCTGGGTGGTCGCCGTGGCCGCTGTACTGGCAGTCGTTGCCCTCGGCATCGCGCTCGCATTCCGGCCGGCGGGACCGCCTTCCGGCGTGAACCCCCGTCGCTCGATTCTGGTCCTGCCGTTCGACAATTTGCGGCAGGACCCCTCGGTCGACTGGTTGCGCGACGGCAGCGTCAACATGCTGGCGCTGAACCTGTCGCAGTGGAACGACCTGACGGTGGTGGACCACGAGCGGCTGCACGACCTGCTCGAGCGCCGCAAGCTCGACAGCCGTCAGCCGGTGGGGCTGGAGATGGCCCGGCGTCTGGCGCGCGACGCGGGAGTGTGGACCGTCGCGCTGGGCGACTTCACCAAGGTGGGCGATTCGCTCCAGCTGGTGGCCCGGCTGTACGACGTGGCCACCGGCGGCCGGATCGACGTGGCCAGAGTGGAGGGCCGAACCGGCGATGACGTGCGGCCGCTGTTCGACCAGCTGGCCGCGCAGCTGCTCAATCTTTCCGGCGCTCCCGCCGGGGTGCGGGCCGACCTGGCTCGCTCGACCACGCAGTCGCTCGAGGCATTCCGCTCCTACCTCCAGGGCCTCGAGGACCTGAACGGCTGGAATCTGGGCTCCGCCGAACAGCGGTTCCGCCGGGCGGTGGAGCTGGACTCCTCCTTCGGCCTGGCCTACTACAAGCTGTCGCTCACCCGCGGCTGGCTGGCCGGACCGGCGGATTCGATCGGGATGGAAGCGATCCGCCGGGCGACCCTGCTCACCGACCGATTACCGGAGCACGACCGGATGATGGTCACGGCGTACCGGCTTTTCCTCGAAGGCAACTACGACAAAGGCGCGGCCGCGTATCGCGCGCTGCTGGCGCGGGACTCGACCGACGCGGACGCCTGGTATGGGCTGGGGGACGTGACGTTTCACGCCCCCGATCAGACTCGACTTGCCGAGCGCTTCACCCAGTCGCTGCGCGCCTTCCGGCGGGCGATCGCGCTGGATCCCGACTACTACCTCGCCTATGAGCACCTGACCGCGATCTACCGGATGACGGCGCAGGACAAGCCATACCTCGCCCTCCTTCCCGGCGACTCCATCGTGGTGGCGGACGCGGGCGGCAAGCCACGACTCGATTCGCTGCGACTCAAGCAGGCGGTCCAGCGCGCGCGCACCGACGGCATCGCCAGTGCGCGGGAATGGCTGGCGCACCAGCCGGGCAACGCACACGCGCAGAACGCGCTGATCTTCGGGTTCGCCGCGGCCAAGCAGCTCGAGACTGCCATGGCGGAAGTGGACCGGCTGACCCGCTCGCCCGAGGGCGCGGGACGGGCCGATCTGGACTTCATACGAACCCAGCTGTTGACCCAGCAGGGGGACCTCAAGGAAGCCGTGCGGGTGGCGGTGAAGGCGCTGGACAGCGCCAAGGCCGAGCGGTTCGATGCCGGGCGGTTGCCCGCCTTCGAGACGCTGGGTGAGGTGAGCAACGGCGCCAACGTCCTGGCCTACTCCGGAAAGGTTTCTCTCGCCAGCCGGACCCTCGATCTGGCGGCCCGGATCCACGACCGGTGGTACCCCGATCTGCCGGGGTCGGAACAGCTGGGCGACCGGTCGCTGTACGGCCACATGCTGCAGAGCCACCTGTACACCGCACTCGGGGCACCGGCCGCCAAGCTGCGACCGATCTGGGAACGGATCGCGGACAGCGCCCGCCGGGCTCCGCGGGCCAATCGCGGCAGCATCGCGGAATTCGGCTGGCCGGCGGCGGTGGGTCTCTACCTGCAGGACACCACCGACCCCGCCCCGCTCAACGAGCTCTCCGCCCTGGGCGGCGGCACACCGCCCCCTGAGCTCAAGGCGCTGGAGGCGCTGGAGCAGGGCGACTCGGCCGAGGCGAGACGCCTGCTGCAGCAACCTGACTCCGCCGCCGGCAAGCAGTTCATGGCCCGGCCCCAGTGGTGGGGCTACCGGCAGATGATCGCCGCGCACGCCTGGACCGAACTGGGTGACGACCAGCGGGCGCTCAAGGCCCTGGATGGGTTCGAGCCATCCAAGCTGAGCACCAGCGGCCTGGACATCCGCTGGCTGCTGCTGGGTCAGGCGCGGGTGCTGCGGGGCGAGATCTTCGAACGGCAGGGCAAGAACGCCGAGGCGCGGGACCAGTATCGCCAGGCGCTTGCCCAGTGGGCCGATGCCGACCCGGTGCTCGAAGAGCTGGTGAATCGGGTGCGGGCCAGATTGGACCGGTTGGGGGGCGAGGGGTAGACAGGCGGGCGGGGCGGAAGCGGCGGGCAGTCTGTTCGCTGGGGATCTCTCCAGCTCGTGCCTCCAGCGTTCCGCCTTGCCCGCCTGTCACCGAACCCCTCCCTTCCGGCTATCTTTGTACCGCAGGCCGGACGTGATGGTCGCGGGTCGGGCAACCGGCTCGAGGAAAGTCCGAGCTCCAACGGGTAGACTGCCAGGTAACGCCTGGGCGCCGAAAGGCGACGGACCGGGCCACAGAAAACAGACCGCCCCAAGGCGGCGCAAGCCGCGGCGGGGTAAGGGTGAAACGGTGGGGTAAGAGCCCACCGCGCAGCTGGCAACAGCGGCGGCACGGTAACCCCCAGTCGGAGCAAGGCCAAATAAGCGGCGAGGTGTGACCCACACCGAGGTGTGGCCAAGGCATGCCTTGGCCAGACCACAGCCGCGGGTAGGCTGCTCGAGGCGGCCGGCAACGGCCGTCCCAGAGAGATGACCATCTGGGTTTGGCGACAGGGCGTGCCCTGTGCGCCTGACCCAAACAGAACTCGGCTTACGGTCCGGCCTGGAGCTGGTAGGCGGGAGGGCGGAAGGGCGGGGTGGCGGGAGGTGCTTCCGCCCTTCCGCCTTCCCGCCCTCTCGCCCTTTTGTGACTTATCCCCTCCCGCCAACGGGGGTTGGACGGTAGCTTAGAAATCCGGCACTTGCCCCCGCAGGAAGTGTGAATGTCGCGCCCCACAGCACCGCAGGACCGCAACAAGCCGTACCCGGAATCATGGGAGCAGGTAGCTGACCTGCGCGTGTTCCGGACGAGCGCCTCGGACTGGGACCGGCTGATCAGCTGGCGCCAGGACATGCGCAAGCGCGGCTGGAAGCTGCTGCGGGTGACGAGCGACGAGACCGAGCTGGTTGCCGTCTTCGGCAAGACCAAGGCAGATCTCAATCAGGCCGGCTCGTGACCAGCCTGCGGCTCCCCCTTCTCTCGAGGAAGTCATGACGTTCCGTCCGTGGATGGTCGCGGCGCTCTGTTTCGGCACCCTTGTCGGCTGGACCCTGCCCCCCACGGCCCGGCGCTACAAGGTCGACGTCAAAACAACCCAGGTGGTCAACCTCGCGGCGCTCGGCCAGGGCGAGCAGCGGGTGGAGATCGCCAGCACCGGGTTCGTGAGCATCACCAGTACCGACAGCGCCGGCGGGCAAGCGGTTACCGTGGTGCTCGATTCGCTGCAGGTGGCAGAGGGATCCCCCATACCGGCGGAGCAGGCCAAGGCCGCAGCCGGCGCCACCTGGACCGGTTACCGTGAGCCAAGCGGCCGGGTGAAGGACCTGAAGCTGACCCAGGACAATGCCGTGGCCTCGGCGCTGGAGGGGGTCCTGCAGCAGCTCTTCCCCCCCATCCGGAGCGGCACGGGTGCAGGGAAGACCTGGACCGACACAATCGAGACGCAGCGCGCCGGCACCATCGCGATCCGAACGGTCACCAACTTCCAGACCACATCGGACTCGTACAACGGCCAGAAGGTGCTCAAGCTGGCCGGCGCCTCCAGCAGCTCGATCTCCGGCAGCCAGGAAGGCCCGCAAGGCACCGTGCAATTCGAGGGCACCGGCTCGGCTACCAGCGCCTGGTTCCTCGGGACGGATGGCACCTGTCTGGGGAGCACCTACTCCGGGAGCCAGTCCCTTCACCTCACTGTGGCGGCCGCGCCAGAGCCGCTTCCCCTCACCATCACCACCGAGGGAACCGCCTCGCTGCTCAAGTAGGCCGTGACCTCCCCCTGGCAAGTAGCCGCGCTGCTGCTGATCGCGGGCTGCGCGTCCGGGGCTCCGGCCGCGCGGCCGACGACCCCGCCTCCGGCGCCCGGCCCGGGCCTGGACCCGGGGCGCACGGAGCCGAAGCCCGATGTGGTGTACCGATACCCGCGGAGCGGCGCCGGCATCGCGCGATATGCGTTCACCCGGCGCGACTCCGTCGTGGCCACCATGCCCAGCGGCGAGGAGCAGGTGCAGGTGCTGGCCCGCACCGCCTACCTGACCTTGACCTGGATCGCGGCCGACAGCGGCACCAAGATCACCACCACGATCGATTCGGTGGTGGCCGACAGCGGCATCACGGTGCCGGCCGCAGTGCTCGACAGCGCGAGGGGAACCCGGTGGACGGGAACCAGGCCCCCGACCGGCGGACTGAGCGGTCTCACCGGCACCCGCACCTCGTTGCTGGGCGACCAGCAGCGTGACCAGCTCACGCTGCTCTTCCCCCGCCTGCCCCCCGACGGCGTCCGGCCCGGGGCCCACTGGCGTGACTCGACCGAGGCGTCCGCGCGGGTAAGTGTCTTCGAGGCGCTGGAGAGCTCGGTGTCCAGCGGCGACGCCGGCGAGCCGCTTCCCTCGGGGGCGCTGCCGATCCAGGTGACGGCGAGCCGGAGCGCGGCTGGCGAGGCGAACCAGTTCGGCCAGGCCATCAACATCAAGGCGACGGGGAGTGACACCCTCAGTTACCAGCTGGCGCCCGACGGCCGGGTGCTCCTGGCGGGCGGCCATCGGTGGACCTCGCTGGTGGTGGAGCTCACCGCCATCGGCCAGTCGGTTCCGGCGCGGGAGATTTCCAGCATCAGCATGACCCTGCTCCGCTGACACTCACTCTCCCAATCTCCCACCTCCGCCAGGCGGACGACGGGCCTGGCATCCTGGAGTAGCGTCTGATCCGGCGCCTGCTGCTGACCCTCGTTTCCATCGTTGGAGCATTCCTCCTGTGGTTGCTCGCCGTGTGGCCACCACCGGCGTGGTACCGCACCCATTGGCCCCGAGAGACCGCCTTCATGGCCCGTCCCATCTCGCGGCCCCCTTCGTCCAAGTCCGGCTCCAGCGTCCCCCCCACCCGGCTGTACCGTCCGGTGCCGCTCGACTCGATCACGCCCCGCCTGCAGGATGCGGTGATCATCGGCGAGGACAACAACTTCTTCCGCCATCGCGGCATCGACTACCTCGCTCTGGCGCACGCCCTGGGCTATCGCCGAACCACGCTCGAGTGGAGCAACCCGCGCGACCGCACCGAGCTGATGGCGGTGCTGCCCCAGGCCTGGTCCCGCCGGGATCGGCTCCGGGGCGCGAGCACCATCTCCCAGCAGCTGGCGAAGAACCTGTATCTCTCGCCTTCGCGCAATCCGCTCCGGAAGCTCAAGGAGGCCGTCATCACCTGGCGGCTGGAGGCGGTCCTCGGCAAGCGCCGCATCATGGAGCTGTATCTGAACGTGGTCGAACTGGGCGACGGAGTCTTCGGGGCGGAGGCCGCGAGCCAGCTTTACTTCAAGCGGAGCGCGGCTGAACTCTCCAGCGAGCAGGCCGCGGCCCTGGCCGGCGCACTCCCCTTCCCGCTCCGCTCGAACCCCGGCTATCGGCCGGGCCGTATGCGGTGGCGCCAAGACCTGATCCTCCGGCGGATGCGGGGCGAGCTGGTGGAAGTGCCGCAAGTGGAGGAAGAGGACCTGCAGCCGGTGCAGACGCCTGACTCCGCCGCCGTCATCGTCGATTCCATCCCCGAGTATCCCGTCCCGGACACGACGCTGCCCGAGCCCCCGCCGGCGGACACCACCGCACTACCTCCCGACTTGACCGCCCCGCCTCCCGCTCCGGCCGATTCCAGCACAGCACCGTAGTCGGTGCTTCTCGGTGGCCTCGGCGCCTCTGTGGTAAGCAGTCCTCGACCGGGCGTCGCTAGATTGCCCGCATGGCGACAGGCTTCAAACTCATGGCGGTGCGGGCCACCTTCCGTGCGATGGGGCGCATGGCACCCGGCACGGCCGCCCGCTGGGCGGAGGAACTGTTCTTCCGCCCGCGGAAGGCGCAGCCTCGCGCGAACGAAGAGGAGTTCCTTACCAGCGGGCGACGGTTCTCGTTCCAGTCCTCGCGGGGAGCGCTGGCCGCCTGGACCTGGGCACTCCCTGGGCGGGGCGGCCATCGCTGCTGGTGCAGACGGAAGGCCTCGGCCATCACGCGATCATGCGGGATCCGGGAGTCGCTGAGCGGGTGACACGTTTCCTGGCGGGATGACAATCCACACCGAGGAGCTCCACCCATGATCCCACATCGCACCCTGGGCCAGGACCTGGTCGTCTCCGCCGAAGGTCTAGGCTGTATGGGTATGTCCGAGTTCTACAGCGGGCGGGACGATCAGGAGTCGCTGGCCACCATCGACCGCGCCCTCGAGCTGGGCGTCACCTTTCTCGATACTGCGGACATCTACGGCCCGTACACCAACGAAGAGCTGGTGGGCCGGGCGATCCGGGGCCGCCGGGACCGCGTCGTCATCGCGACCAAGTTTGGTATCGTGCGCGATCCGGCCAACCCGACCGCCCGGGGTGTGAGCGGACGGCCGGAGTATGTGCGGACTTCGTGCGAGGGGTCGCTCCGGCGGCTGGGAGTCGAGGTGATCGACCTGTACTACCAGCACCGGGTCGATCCCTCGGTGCCCATTGAGGACACCGTGAGTGCCATGGGCGACCTGGTCCGGCAGGGCAAGGTGCGACACCTGGGCCTCTCCGAGGCCGGACCCGCGACGATCCGGCGGGCCCATGCGGTGCACCCCATCTCGGCCCTGCAGAACGAGTACTCGCTCTGGAGCCGGGACCCGGAGGACGAGATCCTGCCGCTGTGCCGCGAACTCGGTATCGGGTTCGTGGCCTACAGCCCACTGGGACGCGGCTTTCTCACCGGGCGCTTCCGCACCGTCGACGACCTCCCGGCGGATGACTATCGCCGGCACTCTCCCAGATTCCAGGGCGAGAACTTCCAGAAGAACCTTGACCTGGTCGACCGGCTGACCCTGCTGGCTGGACGCCGTCGCTGTTCCGCCTCACAGCTGGCGCTGGCCTGGGTGCTGGCACAGGGAGAGCACATTGTGCCGATCCCCGGCACCAAGCGGCGCAAGTACCTGGAGGAGAACGTCGGCGCGCTCGACATCCGGCTCACCGAGGCGGAGCTGAGTGAGATCGGCGCGGTCGCCCCACGGGGCGTGGCTGCGGGCCCGCGCTATCCCGAGGCGATGATGACGCTGGTGGGCAGGTGACGGGCTACGGCCGCCGGCCCTGGGCCCGTTCGTTGATGAGTCGGACGATCTCCTCGGCGGAGATGTCGAGCCGGGGAGTGAGCAGCATGACCGGCGGCAGGTCGAGGTCCGTGGCCAGCTGGCGGATCCGGCGGAGACTCTCCGGAAGTCGCTTCTCCCAGTAGGCCGGGTTGGTCACCTCGACGACGACCAACGACGACGTCGACAGGGCCCGGGGTTCGGCCCGGATGATGGCGGACCATGGCACCGGTCCGATTGGGGTGGCGAGATCGGTCACACCGTTGTCGTCGAGGACGATCCGGTCGCGGGTGGAATACGCTGGACGAGCGGTGAGCCAGAGCAGTCCGGCGCCGGCCATGAGGGCCACCCAGCCTGCCACCGGATCGTGGACCAGGATCAGCCCCGTTCCACAGACCATCAGCACTGCCCCACCGACGAGCCACGGCGTCCGCGAAAACGGAATGCTCCGGGCGACGATCCGCACTACCACCATCCTGAGAGTGCGCCGAACCCCGCCAGCCCGGCGAGCAGCGCCGCCCCCAGCACCGCGCGCCAGCGCGGCGTGAGGAGCCCCAGCCCCTCCAGCCGGGAAATGTCCTCACCGCGTTCGAGTCGCTCCTCCCGGTATCCTTTGCACAGCAGGAGGCCGAGCCCCAACACGCCGAAGGCCGGTCCGCCAAAGGCGCCGAGCGCCGAGAACTCCCCGGTGGCGGCCGTCTGACGATGGGCCACCAGGAAGGCGAAGCCACCGCCGGCGGCGATGCCGGCGCCGGCGAGCATCCGCAGCAGCATGGGGGCACGGTGCTTCAGGTCCACGGCTAGAGGATCTTCTTGCCGAACGCCGACTCGACCAGCTCGAGCGCGAACTCGGCCGAGCGGTTGCGGTCGTCCAGAATCGGATTGACCTCCACCATCTCGAGCGAAGTCATCACTCCGGCAAGGGCCAGCGATTCCATGACCAGGTGCGCCTCGCGGTAGTCGAGCCCGCCTTTCACCGGCGTTCCGACCCCGGGGGCGAGGCTGGGGTCCACCGAGTCGAGATCGAAGCTCACGTGCACCAGGTCGGCGTCGTGGGTGACGTTCTCGATCGCCTTCTCCATGACTACGTGGATGCCGTGCCGGTCGATGTCGGCCATGGTGTAGACATGGACACCGAGCCGGCGCAAGTGGGTCCGCTCACCCTCGTCCACACTCCGAATTCCGACCAGCGCCACGTTTTCCGGGGCCACCTTCCGGAACCTTCCTCCGATCGAGGTCAGGGCGGAGGGGCCGAGACCAAGGAGCGCGGCGAGCGGCATTCCGTGGACGTTTCCCGAGGGGGAAGTCGCGGGGGTGTTGATGTCGCTGTGCGCATCGACCCAGAGCACGCCGACCTTCCTGCCGCGGGCCCTGCCCCACGCGGCGAGGCCCGAGACGGTGCCCACCGCGATCGAGTGATCGCCTCCGAGCACCAGCGGGAAGTGACCCCGGCGGACCACCCGGCGGACCCGATCCGCGAGCATGCGGTTGGCGCGGGCGATCTCCGCCAGGTAACGGGCGCTCAGATCGCCGACCTTGAGTTCCTCCATGTTGTGAATCAGGAGGTCGCCCTCATCGATCACGGTCTGACCGAGCTCGGTCAGTCGCTGCTCGAGACCGGCGATGCGGATGGCGGATGGACCCATGTCGACACCGCGCCGCCCGGACCCGAGGTCCATGGGGACGCCGATGACGTGCACGGTTCTGTTGCGAGGCTTCGGTTTAGCGGTAGGCATCGAGTTCCGAGTTCCGAGTTCCGAGTTCCGGGAAACCTTGGCACTCGGAACCTGGCACTCGGAACTTCAGTCAACCAGCCTGAGCGGCATGACCAGCGTCATGTACGCTGCGGGATCGTTCCAGCCGACCGGCTCGCAGGTGGCCGCCCGTTCGGGACCCTTGAAGGTCATGCGGACCTCGTCGGTCGGCATGTACTTCATGATCTCGAGCAGGTAGGAGGCGTTGAACCCGATCTCCAGAGAGTCGCCGTCGTAGGCGACCGACATCTCTTCCTGTGCTTCGCCCAGATCGGGAGTCTGCACCGAGAGCTTGCAGGAGCCGCTGGCGAGCCCCATGCGGATCCGGTGGGTCTGGTCGCTGGCCACGATGCTCATGCGGCGGAGGGCCGAGGCAAGGGCGGCCTTGTCGGCAGTCATGGACTTGTCGTTCTCCCGCGGGATGACCTGCTCGTAGTTCGGGTACGGCCCCTCGATCAGCCGGGTGAAGACCTGGGTGGTGGCCGAGCGGAAGCCCAGGTGGTTCTCGCTCTTGGCGATCTCCAGCTCGTCGGCCTCGCCGAAGAGGCGCCGGATCTGCTCCAACGCCTTGGGCGGGATGATCAGGTCGGCCTGGCCCTTGCCGATCCCGGCGGTCACCGGCACGTCCATCCGCGCGAGCCGGTGGCCGTTGGTGGCCACCATCCGCATGCGTTCGGGCCTGAGCTCCCACAACACCCCGTTCAGGATCGGCCGGCTCTCCTCGGTGCTGGCGGCAAACGCCACGTGGGAAACCAGCTTCTGCACGTCACCTGCCCTGGAGCGCCATCCGCCCTCGAACTTGACCGTGGGGAAGGCCGGGAACTCCTCCCGGGGCAGCCCCAGCAGGCGGAACTTGGCTCGGCCACACTCGATCGTGGCCCGCTGCTCGCCGGAGCTGGTGAGCCGGATGGCGGCGGTGGGAAGCTCGCGGACGATGTCCGAAAGCTTCTTGGCGGGGAGGGTGATGGCGCCCTCCTGGTCGACCGAGGCGGGCACGGTGGTGCTGACCGCGATGTCGAGATCGGTTCCGGACAGACGCAGGCCGTCGCTGGTCGCCTCGAGCAGAACGTTCGAGAGGACCGGGAGCGTCGTCTTGGTCGGGATGGAGGCAGTGACTGCCTGCAGGCCTTCCTGGAACTGCTCCCGCGTGATGGTGAACTTCATCCCGCTCCTCGAGGGTGCAAGAAAAGCCTACTAGCTTCTAAGTATAGTAGACTCAGCAGTAGCAGTAGGCTCTCTGGAGATGTGGACGATCGTCCCAACTCCGCCCACCGCATTGGTCTATCGTTCCGCCGTCTGTGGATCAGGTGTGGAGCGCCGGGGATGGCCTGGGGGCAACCAGCCGGCAACCCACGAGTTCCCACATCGCCCACAACGCAAGTGGACATCCTACTGTGTGCCCAGCTCGGCGCGCGCGCTTTCGATCCGTTCCCGGAAGCCGCGGTCGCGCGACATCTGCCGCTGGACCTTGTCCACGCTGTGGATCACGGTGGAGTGGTCGCGGCCTCCGAACGCCTGCCCGATCTCGATCAGCTGCATCTGGAGGATGTCCCGCGCCAGATACATCGCGATCTGGCGCGGGATGACCAAGGTCTTGATCCGGGCCTTGGATCGCAGCTGCTCGGCGGTCACCCCCCAGCGCCGGGCCACCACGTCCTGGATCCGGTCGATGCTCGGCAGGCTGCGAGGCGAGCCGGGGAGGTCGTCTCCCGGGCGGATCTTGTCGGCCAGGGCCTCGCGGGCCAGCTCGATCGACACCTCGCGGTGCTTGAGCGAGGCGTACAGCAGCAGCTTGATGATGCACCCTTCCAGCTCCCGGACGTTGGAGCGGACGTGCTCGGCGATGAACCGCAACACGTCGTCCGGAATGGTCATTTCCAGATGGTCCTGCTCCTGCTTCTTCCGCAGGATTGCGATCCGGTGCTCCAGGTCGGGCTGGCCGATGTCGGCCACCATGCCCCACTCAAACCGGCTCACCAGCCGGGCCTCGAGCCCGGGGATCTCCTTGGGCGGCCGGTCGGAGGTGAGCACGATCTGCTTGCCGGCCTCGTACAGGGCGTTGAACGTGTGGAAGAACTCCTCCTGGGTGGCCTCCTTGCCTTCCAGGAAGTGCACGTCGTCCACCAGGAAGAGGTCGATATCGGTGCGGTACCGCTTGCGGAACTCCGGCATGGTGCGCCGGGAAATGCCTTCGATGACCTCGTTGATGAACTGTTCGGCGCTGACGTACAGCACCCGGGTCTCGGGCCGCCGCCGCAGCATGGCGTGGGCGATGGCCTGCATCAGGTGGGTCTTGCCCAGCCCGGTGGCGCCGTAGATGAACAGCGGGTTGTAGGTCTTGCCAGGCGCCTCCACCGCGGCATGAGCCGCGGCGGCGGCCAGCTGGTTGGACTTGCCGATCACGAACGTCTCGAAGCTGTAGCGTTCGTTGAGCGGCTGGTTGCTGGGATTGGCCTGCGGCACGCTGGCCTGGCCGACCGGCGGGCTGACGAAGAAATCCATCTGCGGTCGCCGCTGCCGGTCCTCCTGCACGCGGAACGTCACGGTCGTCGGTTGACCGACGACCGCTTCCGCGAGTCGCGACAGGAGGGCGCCGTGGTTGGTCTCATTCCACTTCGCGGCGAATTCGTCCGGCGCGGCGACGACCAGACGGTCGCCCTCCAGCGCCATGGCCTCGGTTGGTTCGAGCCACGCACGGACTACTTTGTCTGGAAGCTGGCGACTGGCTTCGTCGAGGATCCGCTTCCAGACCTCTTTGGGGGACTGCGGCATGCTGCTCAGGACGGGTAGGGCGTTCGCAAGGGCGCACGATTGTACGAGTCGATTGTGGAAAAGTCAACCTTGACCCGGAGCCCCCTTCGCGGGTAGCTTTGCGGGCTCATTTTAGGGGATTCTCATGCAGCCGACCTATCGCCCGCGCAACAAGAAGCGAATCGCCAAGCACGGCTTCCGGGCCCGGATGGAAACCCGCTGGGGCCGGGAGACGCTGGCGCGCCGGCGGAAGAAGGGCCGCAAGCGGCTCACCGTGAGCATCGGCTCGAAGCACGGGAGCCGCTGACCACGAGCGAACGGCTGCCGCGGCCGCGTCGCCTGGTGAGCCAGGCGGACCGCGCCCGGTGTCTTTCGCAGGGCCGACGGCAGCGAAGCCAGTCGCTCGAGTTCAGCTGGACCGACAACATGACGGGCCACCCGCGGATGGGACTGATCGTTCCGAAGTTCCAGTCCACTGCGGTGGCCCGCAACCGTTTGCGGCGGCGCCTGCTGGAGCTGTGGCGCCGGAGCGTCATGGGCCGGCAGGGACCGCGCGACCTGATCATCCGGGCCCGGCGCGAGGCCTACCGGGCCTCGTTCGCCGAACTGAGGTCCGAGTTGCTCCAGTTCGCGGACAAAGTCTTCGGTCCGGTCCGCCCGGACGGAGAAGTGGTGTGAAAACAGTTCCGAGTTCCGAGTTCCAAGTTCCTAGTGCTCCGGACGCTGCGGCTGGCGCGAAGCCTGCCCTCGCGAACTCGGAACTCGGAACTCGGAACTCGGAACGGCTCTTCCCCATTCCGCGGACGGCTTGGCAATGGCTCCAGGCCCCGTTCACCTGGGCCGCGATCGTCCTCATCCGACTCTACCAGCTGGGCATCTCCCCGGGTGTTCCCTCCCGCTGCCGGTTTGCACCGAGCTGCTCGCAGTACACACTCGAGGCAATTCAGCGGCACCACGCCCTCAAGGGCATCCTGCTCGGCACCTGGCGTCTGCTCCGCTGCCATCCGTGGCATCCCGGCGGCTACGACCCGGTGCCCTGACTTCGACTTCACCCCGCAATGGATCGACGCGTACTCTGGGCCATCGCGCTGATGATGCTGATCGCGCTCGCGCCCACGTTTCTGATGAAGCCGTCAAAGAAGGCGGACCGGCGAACGGGCGGACGGGCGGACAGTGTGTCCGCCACCGCTCCGGCGCCAGCGGCGGGCCCTGGTGTGGCCATGCCTTCCACTCCGCTACCCACCGGACAGGGACCCGAGCTGGTGACGGCGGAGACGCTGACGGTCTCCTCTCCGCTTTACACCTACAGCATCTCCAGCCGGGGCGGCGCCATCGTCCAGGCGACACCCTTGTCCTACCGGAGTCTCTACCTGGCAGAACGGGACCAGCCGCTGCGGCTGATCCCGGACGGGACGAGCATCAACCAGCTGGGCCTGATCGTAGGCAACGATACCCTGCACTTTTCCGACTGGGACTTCACCCCGTCGGCCCGGTCGCTCACGGTCGCGGGGCGGGACAGCCTGACGCTCGCGGCCACGCGGGGCGGGGTCTCGATGCAACTGGTGTACCGGTTTCGGCCGGATGACTATCAGATCGAGGTATCCGGTCGGGCCACCGGACTCGGGCCGGTGGGCGGGACGCTGCTGATCGACATGGGACATGGCATGCGGCAGACCGAGGCCGACACCAACGCCAACCTGTTCGATTACGGGGTCGTCACCAAGACCGACGAATCGAAACTGGTCAAATTCACCAGCCTCGACCCCGGCGAAGTGCGTACTCTCAACGGGCCGTTCGAGTGGACCGCGGTCAAGTCGAAGTATTTCGTGACGGCCCTCCTCGCGGTGGACAGCGGGGCCGCGAAGATCAGCGGTGCCACGATGCGGGCCCACACCGGCCCCGGCAAGGTGCACCAGGCCGACGTGGCATTTGGCGTCCCGGTGGACGCCGCCGGCACGTTCCACTACCGGATCTACGCCGGCCCGATGGAGTATCCGCGGCTCCGCGCGATCGGGCACGATTTCTACGACATCAACCCGTACGGCTGGCCCGGCTTCCGGACCATCATCCGCCCGATCGCGGTCGGGGCACGGGGGCTCCTGGTGTGGATGCACCAGCACCTGTCGCTGGCATACGGCGCGGTCCTGGTGGTCTTCGGCGTGCTGATCCGGCTCCTGCTCTGGCCGCTCAACCAGCGGGGCATGCGGGCCGGCCTCAAGATGCAGGCGATCCAGCCGGAGATGCAGCGGTTGCAGGAGCAGTACAAGAACGACCCGCAGAAGATGCAGCAGGAGGTGATGCAGCTGTACCGTCGCGAGGGGGTGAATCCCTTCAGCGGCTGCTGGCCAATGCTGCTGCCCTGGCCGGTGCTGCTGGCCCTGTTCTTCGTGCTGGCCAATACGATCGAGCTGCGCGGCCAGTCATTCCTGTGGCTGCCCGACCTCTCGCTCAAGGACCCGCTGTTCGTGCTGCCGGTGCTGATGGGCTTGTCGATGTTCGGACTGAACAAGATCGGCATGGCCGGGATGCCGCCGAACCCGCAGACGAAGATGATGCTGTACTTCCTGCCCATCATGATGACGGTGATGTTCCTGAACTTCGCCTCGGGCCTCAACCTGTATTACTTCGTGCAGAACCTGTCCAGCATTCCGCAGCAGTGGCTGCTCGCGCGCGAGCGGAAGAAGGCGCAGGTGAGCCGAGCGACCCCACCGCCTGCCCCGGCCCGCAAGGGCCGGTAGGGCTCCGACGGCGCGCCCGGTGGCGCGCCGTTTCAGTTTGAGCGCCGCCG
>JBGQJV010000010.1:0-42672 GCA_041499215.1 Gemmatimonadota bacterium
AGGCGGCAACCGTCGCCGGCTCGTCGATCACCGAATAGTCCTGCCGCCGCCGCCGCGGCACGAACCCGGCATCGCGGATGATCCGCTCGATCTCCGGGACCGTCGTGCGATAGGTCGTGCCGGCTGCGGAGACCACATTCTCCTCCATCATGAGGCTGCCGTAGTCATTGGCCCCGAAACGCAGCGCCACCTGGCCGACCTTGTGCCCCATGGTGACCCAGGAGGACTGCAAACTGGGGATGTTGTCGAGCACGATCCGGCCGATCGCGAGGGTGCGGAGATAGCTGACGGCATCGCTCTTCCGGTAGTGCGACATTTCCGGAGTTCCTTCGGGCTGCAGCGGCCAGCAGATGAAGGCGGTGAAGCCGCCGGTCCGCCGCTGCACCTCCCGCACCCGAAGCAGGTGTTCGATCCGGTCCTCGGCGCTCTCTCCCATGCCGTACATCATGGTGACCGAGGTACGCATCCCCTGCCGGTGGGCCTCCTCCTGCACTCCGAGCCACTCGTCGGTCTGCGCCTTCTTGGGGGCCACCCGCTGGCGCACCCGGTCCACCAGGATCTCACCCCCACCGCCGGGGATGCTGTCCAGTCCGGCTTCGCGGAGCTGGCGGATCACGTCGGGCACGGTCATGCGGAACCGCTCGGAGAAGAACACCACCTCGGACGGGGAGAACCCGTGGATGTGGATCGGGTGATTGGCCTTGATGTACCGCATCAGGTCCAGGTACCACTCGAACGGGATATACGGATTGTGGCCGCCCTGGAACAGGATCTGGACCCCGCCGACCGCCTTGCACTCATCGATCTTCCGGCCGATCTGCTCGAAGGAGAGCACGTACCCCTCGCCGTGCTTGGGCCGGCGATAGAAGGCGCAGAAACCGCAATCCGCGACGCACACGTTGGTGTAGTTGATGTTCCGATCGATGATATAGGTGACCGTCGGCTCCGGGTGATGCCGCCACCGGGCCTGGTCCGCCAGCGCTCCCAGCTCGAGCAGACTGGCCCGCTGGTAGAGCTCGAGGTAGTCGCGGAACTCGCCGGAAGTGCGATCGATGGTGTCCATGGATTTGCCGTTCAGTGGCCGTTGGCCGCTGGCCATTGGCCGTTAGAAATCGTCCCGTGCGACGTCAGGACAGGCGGACCTCTGCGGCAGGTGAAATCAGCCAATGGCCGAAGGCCGATGGCCAACGGCCCCCGTTACGCCGCCGTGATAAAGCTCAAGCTCCCGTCCGGCACCAGCCCGTCCAGCGCCAACCGCCGGAAGAAGTCGGTCAGTCCGGCGAGGTGCCGGTACGAGAACCCGTAATCCAGGTCGCCCAGATAGGACCGGCAGACATCGCGGGAGATTCCGGTGGTCGCCCAGGCCTGATCCGCCAGGTGGTCCAAGTGTCCCAGGCCCCAGGTGCGGGACTCCAGCAGCCGTCCATGCACTGCGCGCACCCCGTCGGTGTCCGCGGTCCGGCGCGCCGCCCACACCGCGAAGACGAACGGCAGGCCGGTCCACTCCTGCCACGCGGCGCCCAGGTCCACCTCCACCGGATAGCAGTCGCGCGCCGCCAGGAGCAAGGCGGAGTCACCGATCACCAGCACCGCCTCGTGCGGGAACTGCGATAGCGCGTCCAGATCCGCCGGCTCCGCCCGCACCGTGGCATAGCGCGGCGTGACCCGGAAGCGATGCCGGAAGAGCAGCTCCAACAGCAGCACCGAGGTCCGCGACGAGGAGGTGCGGAGCACGGTGGCGCCGGAGAGCCGATCCAGCGGCCGTCGGGAGAACAGCTTCACACTGTGCACCGGACCGTCGCAGCTGATCGCCAGATCGGGCAACAGGTGATATGCCGCTGCCTCCCGGGCGTACTCAACGGCGGAGATGACGCTCACGTCGAGCTCCCCGGCCGCGAGCAGGTCGTTCAGATCCGAGGCCGTCCCACTCACCAGCTCGGCGTCGACCGGGACCAGCCCGCGGTCAATCGCCCCGTAGACCGGATAGCAGTTGATCCAGGGAAGCCGGCCGAGTCTCATGCCGCGTGTACCGCCGGCGCCGAGGCCCCCGGTCCGAGCTCCGGGTCCGGCTCCAGGTCGTCGAACGACTCCCGCAGGCTCTGGTACAGGCTGTCCCGCTCCACCGGCCGCCGCCCCGCCCCGCGGATGAGCTCCACCAGATCCAGGTAGTGCAGGTGCATCTCGGTCCGGGCGCCCGCCTCGTGGTAGATCCGCTCGTACACAACCGTGCCTTCCACGTCGTCGCAGCCGAAACTGAGAGCGATCTGCGACAGGAACGGCGTGACCATCGGCCAGTGGGTCTTCACGTGCGGGATGTTGTCCAGGTACAGCCGGCCCACCGCGATGTTTTTCAGGTCCTCGAAGCCGGTGGTGGCGGTCCCGACCCGGCCGAGCTCCTCGCCCAGCTCGTTGTGGTCAGGGTGATAGGCCAGCGGGATGTAAGTGAGGAAGCCCCCCGTCTCGTCCTGCAGCGCCCGGAGCGATCCCAGATGCTCGATCCGGTCGTCCGCCGTCTCGACATGGCCGTAGAGCATCGTGCAGTTGCTCGGGATGCCGAGCTGGTGGGCCTCCCGGTGTACCGCGAGCCACTCTTCGCCGGTGAGCTTCCGTTCCGCGATCGTGGCGCGCACCGCGGTGCTGAACACCTCCGCGCCGCCGCCCGGCAGACTGGTCAGGCCGGCCTCCAGGAGCCGCTGGAGAACGTCGCGCACCGAACTCCTTTCCACTCGCGCCAGATGGGCGATCTCCACCGCGGTGAGGGCCTTGATGTGCACCCGGGGGAACCGCTCCTTGAGCCCGCGGATCATGTCGGTGTAGTACGAGAGCGGAAGCTTGGGGTGCAGTCCCCCCACGATGTGGAACTCGCGGGTCGGTGAATTGCGGGCCGCCTCCGCCTCGTGAAACACCTCCTCCAGGGAACGGGTGTAGGCCCCATCCTCCTTTGGCATCCGCGCAAAGGAACAGAAGACGCAGGTGTTCCGCAGCACGCAGACGTTGGTCGGATTGATATGCTGGTTGGCGGAGAAGAACACCCGGTCGCCGTTCCTCCGCTGGTTAGCGAAGTCGCTGAGCACCCCGATTCCGATGAGATCGCTGCTCGCGTAGAGCGCGCGCGCGTCCTCGGGGCCAAGCCTCTGGCCCTCGAGGACCTTCTCCGCCACAGGTCGGAGCGCGGGATCGCGGAGCTGCGCGGGGTCGAGCGAGACAGGCATCGTATGTCCTTCCGCGTCAGCGGCTTAGTGACGCGGAAATGTACTTGCGACCGGCCCCGTCGTGCCAGTCATGCGCGGTCGGGGCCCACCTCACGGCAGCAGGTCGAAACTCCACAGCGGCGCCGGGTAGTGTGGCCAGATCACGTAGAGCCGGTTCCGGCTCCGATCCACGGCCATGGCGCCGCTCCAGCCGGTGAAGTGGCAGTAGTCCTGGCCACAGTCATTCCCCGCCAGTTCACCCAGTAGCGCCAGCGTGTTGCTGTCGTAGATGAGCACCGACGGCAGGCTATCGCGCTGAGCCCCCACGAAGAGCAGCGGCTTTACGGGGTCGTACGCGAGCGTCATCGGCACCACGCCCACGGGCAGTCTGGCGGACACGACCGGCTGCCCATCGCTGGCCCGCACCACCAGCAGCGAGTCGTCGTAGCCGTAGGCCCGCCCTCCCACCACCGCAAGTCGACTCCCGTCGGGCGAGAACCCGGCCCATCCCACGTTGCTGAAGCCGTGGATCATGTAGGAGGTATCGCCGGAGAGGGGATCGAACACCGGGGCCCCTCCCACCCCGCCGACGGTGGCGAGGGTAGCGCGGTCCTTGGTCGGCGATATGAAGATCTGCCACGGCGATTCGGTGGGAAGCGCGAACAGGGGCACGATGGTCCTGGTCTCGGTCCGCGTCACCGAATAGTGACTGGAGGTCAGGAGCCAGATGCTGTCGCTGAGGAGCGCCACCTGCCGCAGCGGCGAAAGGGCGAACGGCACTGTGTCCAAGCGGACCATCGCGGGCCAGAGATGCCAGATGCCGACCGTCCCCGCGCTGTCGGTGAGGATGAACTCGTCGGCCGACCGATGTGACAGCCCGACACCGTAGTAGCCACCGGGCGCCTTGACCGACGGGTAGATGGTCTCCTGGCCGTCGGTGAGATTCACCGCGGCAACCGCGGCATCGGGGAGCCATGGCCAAGCCTGCCCCACGACCACGGGGTCACCTCCCGACACACTGTTCACGAGCACGCCGTAGATGCCCAGTGCGACGTTCCGCCGTTCCCGAAATCCGACGATCTGGACGCTGCCCAGGCTGTCGAGCCGGTGGCCTTGCACTGACTGGAGGACAGCGTGGCCGCTGGGTAGGATCGGGAGCCGGACAGAGAGGGTGGAATCGTTCAGCCGCGACACCGTGAGCGTCTCGGCCCCGACCACGATGGTCGGCGAGCCCTGGAGGCCTCTGCCCTGGATGACCACCTCACCCCCGCTCCATTGCACAGTCGGACTGATGCCGACAACCGGCGGAGCCGACGGGTTGGTCGGATCGGAACAGGCTACGACCAAGACGAGGAGTCCCACGGCGAGGCCGCGCATCGGTACTCCGTTGGGGTGTCCGCTAAGATCGTTCCGGGGTCACTCAGGCGCAATCCAG
The DNA here is from genome assembly GCA_041499215.1 of Gemmatimonadota bacterium. Classification (GTDB taxonomy): domain Bacteria; phylum Gemmatimonadota; class Gemmatimonadetes; order Gemmatimonadales; family GWC2-71-9; genus JADJOM01. The sequence goes on from JBGQJV010000010.1 coordinate 4,627, forward strand.
AGAATCAGAACGCTTCCGCCGCTCCCAGGCTCAGCCCGGATTCCCCGAAGCTGGTGAGGGTGTAATCCACCCGAAGATTGAGCGGGTCCGCCGGGTTCACGTTGAACCTGAGTCCTGCGCCATAGGTGTATTTCATCCGGTCGAACAGGCCGGCATCCCTGCTGCCGAACACGTTGCCCGCGGAGCCGAACACGACGTACCCGAAGCGGCCCTTCAGGTGACCGCGGTAGTCCGCCTGGGCGATCACCTCGTGCCGGTCGCGGAACCGACCCAGGTACACGCCGCGCGCGAGGATCGCGCTGCTGTAGTCCGACAGCCTGGCCATGGACTGGATCGGCACCTCGGCCCCGTTCCATTCTCCGTAGAGATTCAGTGCCACCACATCCCGGCCCGACCTCACCGGCAGGTACAGCCGGGCGTCCACCGCCACCTGGTCGTAATCGAAGTCGCTGCCGAGCCACGCCGCCTGCCGCAGATAGTCGAACAGCAGAAAGCGACCTCGGGTCGGAGTGGTGGTGGAATTGCGCGAGTCCAGCTGGGCCGTGACGCCCAGGCCTGAGCTGTGGCCGCCGTAGCCTCCCGGCAGGTCCGGCGGAATGCGCCCCGGGAACTGCCAGTCCAGGTCAAAGAACGACTCCAGCCGGTAATGCATCCCGGCATAGAGATCGCCCTTCACCCGCCGGAGCGCCTTCCCCTCGAGAATGAGGAATCGGTGCTTCATGAGGTTGGTGTCGGCCCGGGTGGTGTGGGGCCCGACGCCGTAGTAGAAGAGGGGGAAGTAGCCGGCGCTCGCCCGACCAAACACCCACCACCGGTTCGATGCCGTATAGAGGCTGTTCTCGAAGTAGGTAAGCCACTGCCCCTTGGTGGTGTACGCGACGTTTCCGGCGAAATACGACGGTCGGGTGGCGGAATCGAGCGCCGCGCCCGGCCACTTGAACTGCACCCCACCAGCCACCCCGAACTGGACCTTGGTCTGGGGCGTGTAAGTCGCGTACGGCAGGACGGTCACCCGGGTGCGGTACCCGGGCTGCCCGGTCGGAACGCTGTCGCCCTGTGCCAGACTGGTGCCTTGGCAGAGCGCCAGCAGCGCGAGAGTCAGATACAGAGTCCGCAAGTCAGCTCCGCATGCCGACCGACCCGTCGACCCCGGGACCCATATCCGCGGTCGGCAGGAACGCCGGAGGCCGCCGATGCCGGGTTGCCTGCTCATAGGCATATGCCAGGCGAATGAGGACCGGCTCGCTCCAGGCCGGCCCGAAGAACGAAACTCCGACGGGTAACCCGTGGTCGAAGCCGGCCGGCACGGTGATGTGGGGATATCCGGCCACCGCCGCTGGAGTGGTCACCGATCCGGTGAAATGATCCCCGTTCACCAGATCGATCGGCCACGCCGGATTGCCGGTAGGCGCCACCAGGGCGTCCAGTCGGTGGCGCGCCAGCACTGCGTCCAGCCCGCGGGTGCGGGACAGGTCGCGGCACTTGGCAAGCGCGGCCCGGTACGCCGGCGCGGTGAGCGGGCCCTTCGCTTGGGCCTGATGCATCAGCTCCTGGGCGAAGTAGGGCATGACCCGACCCTGTTCCCGCTCGTTGAAGGCGATCACATCCGCCAGGGACTTCACCGGCGAGGTCGGGCCCCGTCCCGCCAGATAAGCGTTCAGGCCGGCCTTGAATTCGTAGAGCAGGACGGTGAGCTCGGCGTCGTCGTATTCCCCGGCGTGGGGGAGATTGGCCGGGTCGACGATCACCGCGCCAAGCTGGCGCATGGCATCGAGGGCGTCGGCGAATAGCCGGTCGGTGCCGTCGTGGTAGCCGGTGAAGTGCTTCCGGGGGACTCCCAGCCGGGCTCCCCGAAGCCCGTCAGGATCAAGAAACTTGAGAAACCCGGACTCGGCATGAACCGCGGCGCCCTTCGTTACCGGGTCGGCCGGATCGACCCCGGCGATGGCAGAGAGCACCGCCGCGGCATCGGCCACGGTGCGGGCCATTGGCCCGGCCGTGTCCTGGGTGTGGGAGATCGGAATGATGCCGGAGCGGCTCACCAGACCCACGGTAGGCTTGATCCCGACCAGGGCAGAGGCGGCGGCGGGACAGGTGATCGAGCCATCCGTCTCGGTTCCGATGCCGGCTGCCGCGTAGTTCGCGGCGATCGCGCCCCCGGTCCCCGAGCTGGAGCCGCAAGGCGTCCGGTCCAAAGCGTACGGGTTCCGGCCCTGGCCGCCCCGGCTGCACCAGCCGGAGGAGGACCGCGTGGACCGGAAATTCGCCCATTCGCTCATGCTGGTCTTGGCGAGGAGGACAGCGCCGGCTTGCCGCAGGCGGGCGGCCAGCGCGGCATCCCGAGGGGCGGTGACCCCCTCCAAGGCCAGGCTTCCCGCCGAGGTCCCCATGCGATCGCTGGTGTCGACATTGTCCTTGAGGACGAGGGGGATTCCGTGGAGCGGCCCGCGCAACCGTCCCGCCTTCCGCTCCTGATCCAGGGTCTGGGCGATCTGGGTCGCCTCCGGGTTGATGTCCAGTACGTGTCTCAACGCGGGGCCCTTCCGGTCGAGGTCGCCGATCCGCCCCAGGTACCGTTCCACCAGATCAGCTGAGGTCCATCGCCCCGTCTCCAGGCCGGCCTGGAGTTCCGCGATCGAGAGCTCCTCGAGCTCGAAACTCTCGGGCCTGCCGCCAGAACGGTGGGTCAGATCGGCGGCACGGGGTGTTGAAAAGTGACAGGCGGCGCTCGGAGGGGCCACTCTCGTGGTGGCGCCGAGCGCCACCGCGGCCACGGCGAGGAAGCTCCTTCGAGACAATTCCTGGGTCGCGTCCGATGGCACTGCAGACATCAGCTGCCTCCTTGCGAGGAAATTTCTTCACTGCCAGAGAGAAAACTCTCCGGTGGTGATCCTGCCCGGTCCAGCCCGGGCCAGATACCCGGGTAGGACCTAATCCAATACCTCATGCGGCTTGCAGTGTTAAGTTCATTAGGACTAATAGTATACATCTGTGTATATAAAGTGATTTAGAGGCGTGCTGTTGCGCCTGCATGCCGAAATGTGCGTTGCGGCACCGCGCCGAGCCAGTCAGGCACACAATGTGATGCTGAATCCCTCGTTTGATTCTTCGGGCGACTCCGGGGGCACATGTACCGTATCAGGTTGGTGTCTGGCGAAGAGGCGGTCTACAAGACCGTCGAGGAGCTTGCCCAGGCGGTCTCCTCCGGAGTCATTAGTCCCACTGCCGAAGTTTTCCACAAGGCAGGGAACCGCTGGCTGCCGATTAACACCCACCCGGATTACCGTACGCTGGTGACCGGGAAGAGCGCCGCAGTCACTCGCAAGTCAGGGCCGTATTCGGCCCCTGTGGCGCCCCCAGCCTCCCCGGCCGAAATGCCTACCCCACGCTCGACACCGGCCCTCCCGAGCCTTACCAGGGACCCCTTCTCCGGGATGCCAGTGCCAGCGGTGGAGCCGGAGGCGCTCCCGCCGGAGGAACCGCTAGAGGTCCAGATCCTTGACTTGGGTCCGCAGCCTGACGAGCTCGCTGCCCTGCCAACCCCCCTGGCAGACTCGCCGCCGCCCCTTCCACGCCGACGGTCCCTGCGCCCGCTGTCGATAGCGCTGGCCGCCGGAACGGTGTTGCTCGTCATTGGTGGTGTGGTCCTCTACTCGGCGGCGTCCCATCACCCCGACGTCGGGAAGGCGGTTCCCGAACGAGTGGAAGGGATGGGGCCGGCCCCCGGTCTCGAGCCGGAACCGGCGGCACCTGCGGTGGTCAAGCCCGACGAGCAGCCTGCCGCCGTTGCCGAGCCGACTGACTTGGCGCAACCCCCGCGGCTGGCAAGGCCAGACACCGTGGCCGTGGAATACCCGGCGCCCTCACAGCCGCTCCCGCCCGCCTCGGCCCCGGCGAGAACCGCTCCGCCGGCCCCGAGAGTGGTTTCCCGCCTCGGCACGACCGTCACGCGGATGCCCTCCTATTTCGAGGCATACGCGGACGCCCGAGCCGAGATGGATGAAGGTCTCGACTACGTCAACTTCCGCCGGATATTCGCCCCGGTGCGGTTCGCTTCTCCGGATAGCGTGCGGTCGGCCCGCCGGACGGTAGCAGCGGCAGGGAACATCCTCCGGGTCTACCGAGGCCGGGAGGTCATGCTGGAGCAGACCTACCGCCCGGGTGAGCCGGAGGGCCGGGGGTCCCTGCGGGAGCCATTCGAGGTGGCGGAGGCCTCTCGGGGGCTCCTCTCGGACGTCGACAGCCTGTTCGCGATCCTCGTAGGGCAAGAAGGAGAGGTCCGGTATCGAGACAACGCCCTCTACTTCCTCAACAACCGGGCTTCCCGGGCCTATTCCGAGGTTCGCCGTCGGATTACGCAGGCGCTCGCCAGCCTCGGCGACCCAGTGGAAGCCGCCGACCGGGTGACCATGCCCCGGCTCCTCCGCGCCATCGGACCTGACCGCCCGCCCCCGGCCCACTGAGCCGGCCCTCCTCGCCCCCCCTTCCGCGGCGAGGTATACTCTTGCTCTATGCTGCGCATTCTGCTCGCCTCGGGCGAGGAGGCCGTGTACCGCACGGTCGAAGAGTTGGCCATGGGGATCAGCAGCGGGACGATCACCGCGGCTGCGCGGGTGTTTGACGCCCGGACGCAGGACTGGCAGTCGATCGATTCGCATCCTGAATACCATGAGGCTCTCGCTCGAGCTGCCATACTCGCTGCGACCATGGAGCCCGACCCGGAGCCGGTGAGCCCGGTGCTGCCGGCCCCACCGATAGGCGAGCGGAATTCTGGTCCATTTCAGATTTACCAGATGTTCTCCCGCAGCGCTGCCGAGCTGCAGGCCAAGCGGCGGCCGGCCCGCCTGCTTCCTGCGTTCACCATCGTCGCCGGAGTGGTTATGGTCGCCAGCATGATGGTAGTCATGCGACGCGAGCCGTCCGGCCCCGTCCATCGCGACGAACCTACCTCCCCGGCTGACGCTACCGAGCCGACGTCCACATCGAGATCCGCGTCCTCCGTCGTCAGCGTCCAGGCCATGCGCCTCGCCCCGGTCAACCTCGCCGGCCACCGAGCCGCGATGGCGGAGGCGGCCGCACGGGACCTCACGGACAGCGCCGAGCACCTGGGGATGAGGGACGTGCTGGGCGCCCGGCGCCTCGCCGTCCTGGACAGTGTCAGGCTGGGCCGCGCCCGGTTGAGTTCCCTGCGGGCCCTGATCGAGGAATACCGTGGCGCTCTCCGGCACAGCGATCAGGTCTACCGGGACAGCGCGGCCGGCCTGGTAAAGACCGGGTTCTGGTCTCGCATCGACGAGCAGGAATGGCGGCTGCGGATCAAGCCGCTGGAGCCCGGACGAGATGCCGCCCGGGCGGACTCCCTGCTGCAGGCGCTCGAGCGAGTGTTCGACCTGCTGGTCGACAAGGCCGGACGCTACCAGACCCTGGGCGCCCGGGTCCAGTTTGAGGAACAAGGCGCCGAAGAGGAATACGACCGGCTGCGGGCCAGTCTGGCCCGCTATGGCATGCTCCGGGACAGTGTGAGCCCCGGCAGCGGGCCGCTCGGGGTTCTGGTCCAGGCCGCGTACGGAGCGCCCCCGTCGCAGCCCCAACGTCTGCCGGTTTCGCCCTAGCCCTCGCGCTCGACCTCGGTGGGGATGGTACCTGCCGCCCGCTGTGCCTTCCGCCCAGTGCGCTCCATCGGCTTCTCCAGCTCCCCCTGGTGCTGATGCAGCACCCGGCAGAAGTCGACGGCGCGCTCGGCAAGCTCCCGGGCCGCCCCCCGCAGCGCATCGCTCCCCTGCACCGCCCGCACGTTGGTCTCCATGTCCTCCGCATCCCAGCCGCGCGAATGGGCGATGAAGGGAAATTGCGGGAAGACGAAGCCCAGCTCCGCCCAGAAGGTGAGCATCTGGCCGGCGACGGCCTGCACATTATCCTGGCCGCCGGTGATGATGAAGGCGGCGACCTTCCGGTGAATCAACGACCGGTTGTGAATGGTGATCTGATTCTGGATGCAGTTGAGTCGTTCCGCCATGCGGTGATAGAGCGACGCCGCCGCGCCCCAGCGGATGGGGGTCGCGATCAGGACCACGTCGCCCCACTGTACCAGGCCCTCGTAGACCGGGGTCAACTGGTCCTCCGGGTCGCGCTCGGTAATGGCGCACGGCCAGGTGCAGGCGTGGGCGGCCTTGGAGTAGTTCCCCTCGCAGGGCCGGAAGGAGAGATCCCTCAGGCGGATCATCCGGGTGTCGGCACGGAGCCGGGTCGCGGCGTGGGTCAGGGCTTCCTGCAGCAGCAGCTCAGAGGTGGACACCCGGGGGTTGTCCCGGTCCATCGCGGTGGTGGAGATGCCGAGCACCCTTGGCGCGCCGGAGGGGTGGGGACTCGGCAGGGTCAACGGGTGGGGGTCGTGCCGCACCAGCTTCCGGGGTGACACCGGATCGCTGTCGAGCCAGACCCCATCGGCCCGTTCCTCGACCGCGAAGACCGGCACCGCCTCCGCATCGTAGCCGGGCGGGCCTTTCCCGGTGACCAGGCTGTACTCCCATGCGTGCCACGGGCACATCACGAACTCTCCCCGCACCTTCCCCTCGGACAGCGGCCCGCCCCGGTGGTTGCACCGGCTGCCGATGGCGCGGAAGCGGCCCTCATGGTGAAACAGGGCGATCTGTTGGCGATCCAGCTTCAGGGCGAGGGGGAGTCTGGGAAGCAGTTCTTCAGGGGACCCGAGACGGTGCCAGGTGGACATGAGACCTCCTCAGCCAGCGGTGTCCAGCACGCGGCGGCAGGAAGCGGCGGCCTCGGACGGGTGGTCCAGAGTGTGGGGCCGCCGGCGTGCGCGCCGGCGGCTCGTCGGGGATCAGTCCTCGAAGCGGTGCACGGCAAGGGTCACGTTGTGCCCGCCGAACCCGAATGAGTTGGACAGCGCGACCTTGATCTGCCGCTCCACCATCCGGTTCGGAGCGCAGTCCAGATCGCAGTCGGGGTCCGGGGTGGCATGATTGATCGTAGGCGGCACCTTGCCCGTGGTCACCGTGAGCAGGCACACGATGAACTCCAGCGCCGCCGCCCCGCCCAGCAGGTGGCCGGTCATCGATTTGGTCGAACCGAAGATCAGCTTGCGGGCGTGGTCGCCGAACACCGCCTTGACCGCGCGCGTCTCGGCCACGTCGCCCTGCTGAGTCGAGGTGCCGTGGGCATTGATGTAACCCACATCCGCCTTGGCGATCTGCCCGTCCTCCAGGCAATGCACGATCGCCCGGGCGGCGCCATTGCCGTCATCTGGCGGTGCGGTGATGTGGTGGGCATCGCCGCTCATGCCGTAGCCGATGATCTCGCCGAGGATGGTGGCTCCTCGGGCCCGGGCATGCTCCAGGCTCTCCAGCACCACGCACCCGGCCCCGTCGCCGAGGACAAACCCGTCGCGGTCCTTGTCGAACGGCCGACTGGCCTGTTCCGGCGCGTCGTTCCGGCGGGACAGGGCCTTCATGTTGTCGAAGGCGGCCACGGTGAGACCGGTGATGGCGGCCTCGGCTCCCCCCGCCACCATCGCGACCGCGGTGCCGTGCCGGATCATCTTGTAGCACTCGCCGATGGCATGAGCCGACGAGGCACAGGCCGACACGGTGGCGAAGTTCGGGCCCTTGAGCCCGTAGCGGATCGAGACCAGCCCGGCGGCGATGTCGGGGATGTACATCGGCACGAAGAACGGGGACACCCGGTCCGGCCCCTTGGTGATGTAGGCGGCGCAGTTGTCCTCGTAGGTCTGCATGCCCCCGATCCCGCTGCCGATGACCACACCGCTCCGGTCTGGATCGGGGAACTTGCCTTCCAGCCCGGCCTGGGTGATCGCCTGGTGGGCGGCGCCGAGCGCGAACTGCGCGAACAGGTCGTAGCGGCGCGCCTCCTTGCGGTCGATGTACTGCAGGGGATCGAACCCCTTCACCTCGCAGGCGAACCGCACCCCCAGCCGGGAGGGATCGAACTTGGTGATGGGTCCCGCGCCGGACCGGCCCGCGAGCAGGCCGGTCCAGGTGCTGGCCACGTCGGGACCGATCGGCGTGACCAACCCCGCCCCGGTAACAACCACGCGGTGCGGCAAGGCTACTTCCCGAGCTTCTCGTGGAGGTACTTCAGGGCGTCGCCGACGGTCCGGAGCTTCTCGGCCTCTTCGTCCGGGATGTCGATGTCAAACTCCTTCTCGAACGCCATGACCAGCTCGACGGTGTCGAGGCTGTCCGCGCCGAGATCCTCCATGAAGCTCGCCTCGTTCGTGAGCTTCTCACGCTCTACGCCGAGCTCCTCGACGATGATGTCCTTGACGCGGTCTTCGACGTTACTCATGACGTTCCTCGAGAGAGGGAGGGTTGAGTGCGTGCCCGTCAGACGGCGAGTCCGCCGTCGACCACGAGCACCTGTCCGGTAATGTATCCCGCCAGATCCGACGCCAGAAAGAGCACGGCGCCGGCCACGTCCTCGGGACGGCCGAACCGCCCCAGCGTGATCCCGCCCAACATGGCCGCGCGCGCCTCCGGCGGCAAGCCGCCGGTCATGTCGGTGTCGATGAACCCGGGCGCCACCGCGTTCACCAGGATGCCGCGGCTGCCGTACTCCTTGGCGACCGACTTGGTGAACCCGATCAGACCGGCCTTGCTGGCCGCGTAGTTCGCCTGGCCCTTGTTGCCGGTGAGCCCGACGACGCTGGCGATGTTGATGATGCGGCCGCGCTTGCGCTTCATCATGCCCCTGAGCACCGCCTTGGTGGTGTGAAAGGCGCCGGACAGGTTGGCCCGGAGCACCTCATCCCACTCAGCTTCGCTCATCCTGAGGAGCAGGTTGTCCCGGGTGATGCCGGCGTTGTTCACCAGGATGTCCACCGGACCGAGCCCCTGCTCGGTCGCGGCGATCGCCTGCTCCACCTGCGCGCCGGCGCCCACATCGGCGGCCACACCCAGCGCCCGCTCGCCCAGCTCCCCGGCAACCGCCTTCGCCTTGTCGGCATCCCGCCCGACAATCGCCACTTTCGCCCCGGCGGCGTACAGCGCGCCCGCCACCGCGCGACCAATGCCGCGGGTGGAGCCGGTGACGAAGGCGGTCTGGCCGGAGAGATCGATGGTCGTCATTGGCCGGTAGCCGTTAGCCGTTGGCCGTTCGCGGACTCAGCGTTGATCATCGTACGTCTCATGACTCTGCCTCGGCGACCAGCAGCCAAAGGCCAGCGGCCAACAGCTACCGGCCCAGGAACTTCTCCACCTCGTCCGCCGTGCCCAGGGTGACAGTCGGTGCTCCCGGGACAATCCGCTTGAGCAGGCCGGAGAGGACGTTACCCGGTCCGATCTCCACGAAGAGTGCGCCGGGGGCCAGTCTCGCCGCCTGCTGCATGCACTCGACCCAGCGCACCGGAGCGGTCAGCTGCTCGGCCAGCAGCCGACGGGCTTCGGCCGAGGTTCTCACCGGCGTCGCGCTGGCGTTGGCGATCACCGGGACGGCGGGCTCGTTCCACACCGCCTCGGCGAGCGCGGCGCTCAGCCCGGCAACCGCGGGCTGCATCAGGGGCGAATGGAATGCCCCGCTCACCTTGAGCCCGATCACCCGTTTGGCACCCCTCGCCTTGCAGCCTTCGCCGGCCCGCTCGACCGCGGGCGGATCGCCGGACAGCACGGTCTGGTCCGGCGCATTGAGGTTGGCGGCTACGGCCACTTCTGTGGCGCTGGACGCCTCGGCACAGGCGGCTTCCACCTGATCGGTGGCCAGTCCCAGCACGGCGGCCATCGCTCCGGGGCGACGGGTGCCTGCCTCGTACATCAGCTCACCGCGGCGGCGCACCACCCGTGCCGCCGCCTCGGCGGCGAGCGCGGCCGCAACGACATAGGCGCTGTACTCGCCGAGGCTGTGGCCGGCGCCGGCCCCGAGGTCGGCGCGGATCCGGTCGCCAACCACCGCCCACACCGCGGCGCTGTGCGCCAGAATCGCGGGCTGGGCGTTGTGGGTCAGGGTGAGCTCGCTCTCCGGCCCATCCCACATGATGCGGGAGAGGGACACACCCAGCGCCTGATCGATCCGATCGAAGGTGTCCCGCGCGGCCGGAAACCGGTCCGCCAGGTCCTTGCCCATCCCCACCTTCTGCGCCCCCTGACCGGGGCACAGAACCACGGTCACCACCGGATTACCGCGCTGCCCCAGGTGAAGCCCGCGCCGAACGCGACCAGCAGCACCACCTTGCCGGCGGTGAGACGGCCGCATTGCTCGGCGTGGGCCAGGGCCATCGGGATCGAGGCGGCGGAGGTGTTGCCGTACCGGTCCACCGTGATGACGACCTTCTCCTCCGGAATGCCGGCGTGCCGGGCGGTGGCGTCGATGATCCGGATGTTGGCCTGGTGCGGCACCAGCAGATCGATGTCCTGCCCCTGGATCCCAGCGCGGCGGAGCGCCTCGTCACAGGCCTCCGCCATGGTCAGCACCGCGTGCTTGAACACCTCCCGGCCGGCCATTTTCATGTAGTGCGACCGCTCGCGGACCACCTTCTCGCTGATCGGATCGGCCGAGCCACCGCCGGGAATATGGAGCAGCGGGGCGAGGCGGCCATCCGACTTGATGAACGACGAGAGCAGCCCGCGGTTGCCGGTGGTACGGGTGACCACCACGGCGCCCACACCGTCGCCGAACAGGATGGCGGTGGAGCGGTCGTTCATGTCGGTGATGCTGGTCAGCTTCTCGCCGCCGACCACCAGCACGTGGGTGGCCTGCCCGGTGGCGATCAGACCTTCCGCGACCGTGAGTCCATAGATGAATCCGGAGCAGGCGGCTCCGATGTCGAATGCGGCGGCGTGCTCGGCGCCAAGCAGCGCCTGGAGATAGCAGGCGGTCGAGGGAAGGATGCGGTCCGGCGTGGCAGTGGCGACGATGATGGCATCGAGCTGGCCCGCGGTGACACCGGCCCGGCCCATCGCCTGCTCCGCCGCGCCCCGCGCCATGGTGGCCACGGTTTCCCCGGGGCCGGCCCAACGTCGCTCCCGGATGCCGGTACGCTCCACGATCCACTGGTCCGAGGTCTCGAGCCGGGCCTCGAAGTCGTGGTTGGTCACCACCCGGGCCGGGAGGTACACACCCAGCCCTGCGATGGCCGCGATGGGTCGCTGCATCAGCCGCGCGACTCCGCTTCGCGGCGGGCGAAATGGGCCCCGATATGGGCGCTGAGGTTGTGGGCCACCGCCTGGGTCGCGATCCGGATGGCGTTCTTGAATGCGTTGGCCGGCGACGACCCATGGCACATGATGGTCACGCCTTTCACGCCGAGCAGCGGCGCGCCGCCGTACTCCGCATAGTCGAGGTGACGGAACACCCGCTGGATCTGGGGCATTGCCAGCACCTCGGGCGCTTCCTTCTTGACCAGCCGGACGATCAGGCGGGCCACGGACTCGTAAAACTTGAGCACGATGTTGCCGACAAAGCCGTCGCACACCACGATGTCGACCAGCCCGAAGCGGGGGTGACCCGCAACGATGTCTCGTCCCTCGATGTTGCCCACGTAGTTCACACCCGCGGCCTGGCGCAGCAGCTGGTGCGCTTCCTTCGCGCTGGCGTTTCCCTTCTCGTCTTCCTCGCCGACGTTCAGCAACCCCACCTTGGGGTTGGGACGGCCGAGGACATCCTGCATGTAGATGGTGGCGAGCCAGGCGAATCCGAGCAGCTCGCGGGGGGAGCAGTCCACGGTGGCGCCGGCGTCGAGCACCAGTACCGGGAGATCCACGGTGGGAAAGGCGGTCGCTACGGTGGCGCGTTCCACTCCCTCGTGCAGTCCCAGCAGGAGTGTGGAGGCCACCAGCACCGCGCCGGTATTCCCGGCGGAGACGAAGGCGTCGGAAGCGCCGCTCTTCTGCAGCCCGAGTCCCACGACCAGGCTTGACCCCGGCTTCTTGCGGACCGCCGCGAGCGGCTTCTCGTCCATCCCGATGACGTCGGGCGCGTGATGCACCTCGATCCGGGAGCGATCGACCCCCGGATGACGGGCGAGCTCGGCCTCGATGGCGGCCTGTCGGCCGACCAGCTGCACGACAAAGCCGGGCGGCAACTCCGCCAGGGCCTGGACCGCCCCCTCGATCTCCGCCAGCGGGGCGTGGTCACCCCCCATGGCGTCGAGCGCCACGCGGATCACGCTCAGGCGTCCTCGACCTCAACCATTTTCTTGCCGCGATAGTAGCCGCAGGTCGGGCAGACCCGATGCGGCAACTTGGGGGAGCTACAGCGCGGACAGGCCTGGGTGGCCATGGACTCGGCCTTGTGATGACCGCGGCGGAGCCGCTTGCGGGACTTCGAGAGTTTACGCTTGGGGACGGCCATCGCAGCCTCAGTCAGGTTCGGCCGGTGACCCGCATCCGCAGGGTCCGGCGTTCAGATCAGTACCGCACCGGGGGCATAGCCCGGGACAGTCCTCACGGCAGAGGGGGTACGCAGACGCGGCAAGCGCGACCTCCTCGCGCACTGCCGGGCGGACGTCCACGCGAGTTATCGGCGCCGGCAGCTCGTACACCGCGGGATCGTCCGCCGTGTCCGCGTTGGCGCTGAACAGCACCTCGACGTCCGCGTCGAGGGGATAGACTACCTCGGTGAGGCAGCGGCGGCAGGACCCCCGGAACCGGCCCTGGAGTCGCGCGTGCCAGAAATATTCCTGGTCGCCGGTGCGGGAGAGTCTGCCGCTGACGGCGACCGGTCCATCGAGTCCGAGGTCCAGCCCCGCAAAGGCCGGGTCGTCAGGTTCGAGCCGGCCTTCGGTTTCTACGGGACCCCGGTTGAGGTCCCGAACATCGACCAGAAGCATAGCCCCAAAAGCTAGCCGGGACAACGAGTTGGGTCAAGAGAATGAGTTCCGAGTTCCGAGTTACAGGTTCCGGGTTTCTGGTCACTTTCGACGCCCTCCTGCCCGGCACCCGTCACTCGAAACTCGGAACGTTTCTACCCCCAGAGTCCCGCCAACTCCGATTCGGTAAAGAAAAAGGCGACTTCCCGCCGGGCGTTGTCCACGCTGTCCGAGGCGTGGATCGCGTTCCTGCCCTTGGACTCGGCGTACAGCTTCCGGACCGTGCCGGCGGCCGCCTCGGCCGGGTCGGTGGCTCCAATGACCGTGCGGAGATGTGCCACGGCATCGTCCCGCTCCAGCGCCATCGGCAGGCACGGCCCGCTGGTCATGAACGCCACCAGGTCGTTGTAGAACGGGCGGCCGCGATGGACCTCGTAAAAGGCGCCGGCCTGCGGTGGGGTCAGCCGGGTGAGCCGGCTGGCCCGCAGAACGAACCCCTCTTTCTGCAGATGGGCGATGATGAGGCCGGCCTTGCCACTCTCGATGGCATCGGGCTTGAGTATGCCCAAAGTCAGGATCTTCGCCACGGTTCTCCCCTGTGAGTTCCAAGTTCCAGGTTCAGAGTTCCAAAGTGGGAGTCCGAGCCACTCGGAACTCCGAACTCGGAACTCTGACCGCCTATTTCAGCCTCGCCTTCAGCAACGAAACGACGTCGATCGGCCGCTTCATCACCGAGACCCGGGCGGCTTCGAACGCGGCGATCTTCTCCATGGCGGTGCCCGAGGCGCCGGAGATGATGGCGCCGGCGTGGCCCATGCGGCGGCCGGGCGGCGCGGTCTGGCCCGCGATGAATCCGACCACCGGCTTGGTGACGTGCTCCTTCACGAAGACCGCGGCGTTCTGCTCGTCCGTCCCACCGATTTCGCCCAGCATCACGATGGCCTCGGTCTCCGGATCGGCCTGGAATGCCCGCAGGCAGTCGATGAAGGAAGTGCCGTTGAGCGGATCGCCGCCAATGCCGACACAGGTGCTCTGGCCGATGCCGTTCCTGGTGAGGTGGTTGACCACCTCGTAGGTGAGGGTACCACTGCGGGACACGAGTCCCACCCGCCCCGAAGCGCAGATGTTGCCGGGGATGATGCCGATCTTGGTCTGGCCGGGAGTAATGAGACCGGGACAGTTGGGGCCGATCAGTCGTGCCCCGCGCTCCCGGACGTAGGGCAGCACCCGGGTCATGTCCATCACCGGCACCCCTTCGGTGATGCACACGATGAGCCCCAGGCCCGCGTCGGCGGCTTCGAAGATGGCCCCCGCCGCTCCAGCGGGCGGGACGTAAATCACCGTGGCATCGGCGCCCGTCGCGGCCACCGCGTCCGCCACGGTGTTGAACACCGGGACCTTACTCTCGAACACCTGGCCGCCTTTGCCGGGGGTCACCCCGGCGACGATCTGGGTGCCGTATTCCAGCATCTGACGGGAGTGGAAGGAACCGTCGCGGCCGGTAATGCCCTGCACCAGCAGCCGGGTACGCCGATCGGCGAAGATGCTCACGCTGCCTCCCGGACCAGGGCCACGACCTTCTGCACCGCCTCATCCATGTCGGAGAGCGCCTGCATGCCAGCTGCCTCGAGGACGCGGATCGCTTCCTTCTCGTTGGTGCCGGTCAAGCGAATGACAATCGGCACCTTCACCTTGAACTGACGGGTGGCGGTGACGATCCCGTTGGCCACGTCGTCCGTCCGGGTGATTCCGCCGAAGATGTTGAACAGAATCGCCTTGACGCTGGGATCGCTGGTGATGATCCGGAGGGCATTGACGACCTTGTCGGGATTGGAGCTGCCGCCGATATCGAGGAAGTTGGCCGGCTCGCCGCCGTAGTACTTGACCAGGTCCATGGTGGCCATCGCCAGACCGGCACCGTTGACGCAGCACCCCACGTTACCGTTCAGCTTGATGAAGGTGAGGTTGGCCCGCCGGGCCTGCACTTCGCTCGGCTCCTCCGCCGTTTCGTCCCGCAGCTGCGCGAGATCGGGCCGGCGATCGAGCTCGTTGTCGTCGATCGATACCTTGGCGTCCAGTGCCAGGACCTTCCCCTCGGGTGTGGTCACCAGCGGGTTGATCTCCGCCAGCGAGCAGCCATTGGCAACGAACAAGGAGTAGAGCTGCTCCATGATCCGGGCGGCGGCACGGGCCTTGGCGAAGTCGGGATACAGAAAGAAGGCGAGGCCGAGCGCCTGATGCGGCAGAATCCCGTACCGTGGATCGATCGACAGGCGGCGGATCTTCTCCGGGGTCTTAGCCGCCACCTCTTCGATGTCAATGCCTCCCGCGGGACTTACCATGAACACCGGCCGCTGGCTGGCGCGGTCCATGATCAGGCCGACGTAGGCCTCGTTGGCGATCTCGGCGGCAGGCACCACCAGGACCTTGTGCACCACCAGCCCCTTGATGGTCATTCCGAGGATCTTCTCGGCCGCTCCCGCGGCCTCCGCCGGGTTTGGCGCGAGCTTCACCCCGCCCGCCTTGCCCCGCCCTCCCGCGTGCACCTGAGCCTTCACGACTACCGTCCCACCCAACCGTCTGGCGATGGACTCCGCCTCGGAAGGGGTCGAGGCAACGTCGCCATCGGGCATCGGAATGCCGGCCGCCCGGAACAGGACGCGGCCCTGATACTCATGCAGGTTCACACTGACCTCGAATCGGGGTTCTGCACTGCCGGGACGCACCCCTGGCGGGCGGGTCCTTCGAATGCGGCGCGGAAGGTAAGGCTGGGGCTAAGCGAAGGCAAGCATAGGAGTTAGAAGTTCCTAGTTGGGAAGTTCAGAGTTCCAAGTGGCGGCCTCCGGCTTACTTTTGAACTTGGAACTTGGAACTCGGCCGCCTCAGGGAGCCCGGAGCGTTCGCTTAAGCCCTTCCCACGCTCTCCCGAACCCTTCCAGGTCCCCGCGGCGCAGCGCCCGATCGGCGTCCTCGAGATAGCGCCTGGCCTCGAACATGCGGCTGCCGCGCTCTCCGGCGGAGATGATGGGCGCCGAAAGGCCGAGCATGTTCTGCCAGGCCTCCTCCAGGTCGTGCCCGGCTCCGCGCCGGTCCGTGACCGCGAGGCTGACCCACACGGCGAGAGGCTCCGTCGCTTCACGCTGGGCGAACCAGACCTGGGAGGCGCCGAGGCCCTGTGGCGTAGGCCAGTAGCGGACGGGACCCGGCTCCATCCGGGCGCCGGCTTTTTCGACCGAGTCCTTGATCTGTTGAAAGGTGGGGAACTTGGTCCAACGGGTCTGCAGGACCGGCGGCGCCGGCAGGGACAGGATGCTGTCGATTCGCAGGATCGAAAGCGTTTCCCATCCGTCCGCCATGCGGGCCAGCACGAGCGAGGTGATCACCCGGTCACGCTCGTACGGCATGACCTGTTCCACCCCGCTGGTGTCGCTCTCCCAGCGGGCATCTTCCGCCGGCCCGGACGGACCGACCTCATCGGAGCGACCCACCAGTTGTCCCAACCCCCAATGACCCTGCTGCAGCACCCGGGCCTGGACCTCCACCAGCTCCACCGGATAGGCCAGAGCGCGCACAACCTCGGCCGGCAACGCCGAGGCGGGCTGAATCAGGCTGTCGAACATGCCCTGCCACTGTTTGGCCATCTCATCGGCGCTGTGCCGCAGATAGATGCGAGTGCGGCCGGACTCGGCCTGCACTACTCCGACGAATCCGGCATGGAGCGAGCCGACCGACCGGTCGCGCCACTCGACCCGGGTCGACCCCGGAAAGGTGTTCGAGGCCAGGTAGCCATCGACCAGCCACACCAGCTCGCCACCGATGAAGCGGGGCACCGGTGTGCCCCAGACCGCGAAAGGAGCGAGGCACTCGAGCCGGGCGGCTGGATCGAGTTTCCAGAAGGCTCGTTGATCCGTCGTGGCCGGGCCCAGGAGGCTGCCGGACTGAAGCGCCCAGGCGAGCGCCAGCCGGCGAACACCGTTGCCGACATCCACGCCGCTCCCGCTGGTGTCGATGACCGCCTGCCGCCGACCCGGCCAGATCCCGCGCGCCGGGAGCCGGAGCGAGGGGGGCCCGCTGGGAGTACGGAGGCTGTCGGCCTCGTGAAACACGATCGGGACGCCTGAGGTCGAGGTCTGGTCGTCCAGCAGGACGGTGAGACTGGCTCCCTGCTGGCCCTGATCGCGTACCACGATCCAGCTGGGCCGTGGCCGGCGGCCCACGGTGACCACCGCCCGATCTGCCGCCACCGGCCGGCCCGAGTCGGCCGAGGTCGCGGCGACGGCCAGCGCGGGGGTCCACAACGCCATCGGCTTCGGCGGGTCGGGCTGGAGATCCCGGCGCACAAAGGTCGAGTCGCGGATTCCGACCAGGCCATAAGCCAGCTGATCCAGGTTGCGGCGGGTCGCCGCGTCGAGGGCGGAGGCGTGCCCGCCGACGATGAGGGCGGGGACCACCAGATGACCGAGCAGCGAGCTCAGCATCAGAAGGCCCCAGATACTGAGCAGGACCGCGTGGCGTCCGCGGATCGCCCACCAGAGCGAGAGCACGGCCGTGCCCAGCGCCACACCAGTGAGTAGGTCTGCCACGCGGTGTCGGAAGTCGAAGAGGCCATCGTGGACCGTCCTCGTCACGCCGGCGACCAGCTCGTATGGCTCCAGCAGATAGCCCCAGGCCAGGGTGAGGGCCAGCAGCACCAGCAGGCCGCCGAGGTGAAGCCGGGCATGCTCGTTGATGGCGGGACGTCGGTCCTGCCAGCGGATCGCGCCGATAACGACGTAGAGGGTCGCGACCCCGCCTAGCGCCAGGAGGGTGAGCAGGAGGGCGTAGCCGTGCAGCAACCGCCAGATCGGGAGGCGGGTGAGATAGAAGGTGAGATCCCGGCCCAGCAGGGGGTCGGCCGCTCCATAGGACTTGCCGCTCCAGCTGAGGACGACGGACGGGGCCCACTCCCCCGCCCCGCGCCCGGCAAGGAACCCGAGCAGCAGGCCCCCGGCGACGCTGAGCCAGACCAGCACCTGCATGTTGACCGCTTCGCGGATTTCCAGATTGGCGAGGCGGCGATGAACCTGGACGGAGCCGATTGCCCGATAGACCAGCAGGAGGTGACAGATGAACCAAGTGCAGGCCACCAGTATTCCGGTGGCCTCGAGGCCGAAGCCCAGCAGGCTCCAGCCGGTGACTGCACTGGCCGCTGCCGGTGAGATCTGCAGCGCCCACCACCGCTCGGCATAGAGGCCCGCGGTCCACCGCCCCGCGAACAGGAGGACGACGATGGCGATGACCAGGATGGCGAGGCGGCGGGTGCGGGGAGACATGCTTCGCCTAAGCTAACAGGTTGCGCGTTCCCCGTGTCGCGGGTCTCCGACGGCTAGAGTGCTCCCACCGGGGCGGCCCGTTCCCGTTCCAGCCAGCCCATCACTTCCTCCTGGCGGGCGTCGAGGGAGGCCTGATCGGTGGTCTCAAACCGTAGGACGAGGATTGCCTGGGTGTTCGAGGCCCGGATCAGGCCCCAGCCATCGGGGAAGGTCATCCGCACTCCGTCGATGGTGTTCACGGGATACTTCGGGGAGAAGTAACGGGCAGCGCGTTCGACCAGCGCGAACTTGAGCTCCTCCGGGCAATCGACCCGGAGTTCCGGGGTTGAAAAGGTGCGTGGCAGGTCCGCCAGGGTCCGGGAGAGGCCGCCCGGCTGGGCCGAGACGATCTCCAGCAGTCGGGCCGCCGCGAAGAGCGCGTCGTCGAAGCCGAACCAGTCGCCGCCGAAGAACATGTGCCCGCTCATTTCGCCGGCGAGTGGGGCGTCGCGCTCCTTCATCCGGGCCTTGATGAGGGAATGCCCGGTCTTCCACATCTCCGGCTCTGCTCCGGCGGCCTTGAGCGCCCGAGGCAGCACTTCGGAACACTTCACATCGAAGATCACCGGGATCCCGGCACCGAACCGGCGCACCGCATCGCGGCCGTAGAGCACCAGGAGCTGGTCGCCATAGATGACCTCTCCGGTTTCGTCCACCGCGCCGATCCGGTCGGCATCACCGTCGAAGGCCACTCCGAGCTCGGCGCCGCTCCGGCGCACCTCGGCCTGCAGGTCGCGCAGGTTCTCCAGCACCGTCGGATCAGGATGGTGGTTGGGAAAGGTCCCATCCGACTCGCAGAAGAGCGGGATGACTTCGGCCCCCAGTCCCTCCAGGGTCTCGACGGCAATGAGTCCGCCGACGCCGTTGCCGCAGTCGACCACCACCTTCACCGGACGGTGCAGCCGGTGCCGGGAGAGGATGGCCTCGCGGTAGCGGCGGAGCATCGAGCCATCCGCCGTCTGCCGCCCCGAGCCGGTGCGCCACGACTCCAGCGAGATCACCTCGTGGAGGTGGAGAACCTCGTCACCATAAATGGCCTCCCCCGCCAGCACCATCTTGAAGCCGTTGAATTCCGGCGGATTGTGGGAGCCGGTGACCTGCAGGCCTCCGTCGGTCTCCAGCGCGTGCACCGAGAAATAGAGGGCCGGGGTGGGCATCTGCCCGACGTCGATGGCGGTCCCGCCAGCGGCGACGATTCCCTCCCGCACCCCGGAGGCCAGGGCCTCGCCCGACGGCCGGTTGTCCCGACCGACCGTGAGTACTGGAGCCCGGCCCAGCCGTTCCCAGCCGAGGGTGGCGTACGCCCGGCCCAGGGCGCGGGCCAGCTCAGGTGTAAGCTCGGAGCCAACGAGACCGCGGACGTCGTATTGCCGGAAGATTGAGCGGGGGACGTTCATACACGTGAGACGTGAGAGGTGAGACGTGAGGTGCGGTAGGGAGAAACAATCCGAAAAACCGGCACCAAGCTATGTCCACGGAGAGGGACAGGCTGTGGTCCGTCTCAGGTCTTGCGTCACGTTACTGTCCCGCGACCGACTCCGCAGTGGACTGGGCCAACGAGGCCGCAGCGTCGTCGGTCAGGCCGAGGGCCGGCACCGGGTACACGCCCAGCGCGAGTATCGCGATCACTGCGAGGGCCACCGCGAACCCGGCGGTGGACGAGAGCCGGGTATCGTGGTAGACCGCCGGCGCCCGAGCGGGCTTCATGTACATGGACATGATGACCGGGAGGTAGTAGCCCGCCGACACGACGCTGGTGACCACCAGGATCACCGCCAGCGTCGCGTGGCCAGCGGCCACCACCGACGAGATGATGTACCACTTCCCGATGAACCCCACGGTGCCGGGGAAGCCCAGCAGCGAGAGGAGGGAGACCGCCAGGGCGAAGGCAAGCCACGGCCGCTGGCCCGCCAGACCGGCGACATCGGCAAGGGAGACATCCCGTTCGCCACCGCGTCCCACCGCCGCCAGCAGGGCGAAGGCCGCGATGCTGGTAATGCCGTACCCCAGCAGGTAGAAGGTCATCGCGGATACACCGAGTGGAGAGCCGGGCCAGAGCGCGGTCAGCAGGTAGCCGGCGTGGGCCACGGAACTGTAGGCCAGCATCCGCTTGAGCGATTTCTGGGCGAGCGCGACCAGGTTCCCCAGGACCATCGAAGCGACGGCAATGCCCCAGATGATCGGTTGCCATTGGGTCACCGAGCTGTCGAAACAGGTGTACAACACCCGCGCGAGCGCGATGAACCCTGCGGCCTTCACCGCCGTGGCCATGAAACCGCTGACCGGAGTCGGGGCACCATCGTAGGTGTCCGGCGCCCACATGTGGAACGGGACGGCGGCGACCTTGAAGGCGAACCCCACGATCAGGAGGCCCAGTCCCAGCCGGGCCATCAGCGACAGCCCGCCGGAGGCGAACTGGCCGCCGATCTGCACCAGATTGGTGGTCCCCGCCGCGCCGTAAACCAGCGCGACGCCATAGAGCAGGAACCCCGCGGCGAACGACCCCATCAGGAAGTACTTGAGTCCGGCCTCGGCGGAGAAGGTGCTCCCCCGGCTGTAGGCCGCCAGCACGTAGATCGAGACCGACATGGTCTCGAGCCCCAGGAAGAGAATGATCAGATCCTGGGCGTTGACCATGAACAGCATTCCGAGTACGGCCAGGAGCAGCAGGACGTAATACTCCGGCGCCAGCAGGCGTTCCCGCTCGAGATAGCCCAGTGAGCAGAGGACGGAGCCGGCCGAGAGCAGCAGCACCAGGCTCGAAGCCAGGAAGCGGAAGCTGTCCACCGCGATCATCAGTCCGAGGCCCGGGTCGGCGGGAGCGGCCTGCGCCAGCCAGGCGAGGGCGACGGCGGTGACTCCCAGGCTCGCCAGGCTGAGCCAGCCCGCGCGGCGACTGTCCGCGGGCCCCGTGTGGCGCCAGCTGATGACCAGCAGCACAGCAAGAATGGCCAGCGACAGGACCGACTCGGGCAGCAGGCCAAGAACCATCCCAGCCGGAGTGGTCAGATCGATCGACTGGGTCACGGCCGCTCCTCCCCTGCCCGATTGAGCGCAGTGGCCGGCTGGCGCTCGAACCCGGGCTGGACCTGCTGAACGTAGTGCCGCGCCGATGCGTCCATGCGGTCGAGCACCGGCTTGGGATAGAGTCCCAGCCAGACCATGCCGGCCACCAGCGGAAGGACGACCACCAGCTCGCGCGCGCTGAGGTCCGGCAAGTGGGCGTTCTCCGGCTTGTCCAACCGGTTGAACAGGATCCGCTGCAGCGCCCACAGCAGGTAGGCGGCGGCGAAGATGACGCCGGTGGTGGCGAGACCCGTGGCCCAGGGATGCCGCCCGAAGCTGCCGAGCAGGACCAGGAACTCGCCTACAAAGCCGTTGAGTCCGGGCAGGCCGATGGACGCGAGGGAGGTGACCACCAGGATCAGGCTGAAGACCGGGATGACCCGGGCCAGTCCGCCGTAGGCCGAGATCTCACGGGTATGGCGCCGCTCATAGAGCATGCCGATGAGGAGGAACAGGGCGCCGGTGGAGAGCCCGTGGCCGATCATGATCATCAGGGCGCCCTGCACACTCTGCAGGGTGGCGGCCCAGATGCCGAGCATCACGAAGCCCAGGTGGCTCACGGAGGAATAGGCCACCAGCTTCTTGACGTCCGGCTGGACCATCGCCACGAGGGCGCCATAGATCACCCCGATCACGGCGCAGGTGGTGACGATCGCCGTCACCGCGGGAGACAACGCCACTTCCGGAAAGAACGGCACCGCGAACCGGAGGAAGCCGTAAGTTCCCATCTTGAGCAGCACGCTGGCCAGGATCACGCTGCCGGCGGTGGGCGCCTCGACGTGGGCATCGGGGAGCCAGGTATGGAAGGGGAAGATCGGGACCTTGATGGCAAAGGCCAGGGCAAAGGCCAGGAACAGCCAGGGGGCGTATGCCCCCATGCCGGGCGAGGCCTGCAGGAAGCTGTCGTAGGCGAAGGTGTACTGCCCCGTCGTCTTCGCCACCTGGAACATCATCACCAGGATCGCCACCAGCATCAGGAGCGAGCCGGCCATGGTGTAGATGAAGAACTTGATGGCGGCGTAGAGCCGGTTCCTCCCGCCCCAGATCCCGATGATGAAGTACATCGGGATCAGCATCAGCTCCCAGAACACGTAGAACAGGAACATGTCGAGGGCGAGGAACACCCCGAGCATGCCGGTGAGCAGCGTCAGCAGCAGGCCGTAGTACAGCTTCTCCTGCTCGGTGATGTAATGAAAGCTGGAGAGCACCGCGAGCGGCGTGATCCCGGTGGTGAGCAGCACCATGAAGAGGGAGATGCCGTCCAGCCCCAGGGTGTAGTTGATGCCCCAGCGCGGGAGCCACGGGCCGGTGACGCCAAGCTGCATCGCGGGATCGCCGGGGTTGTAGGCCCACCACAGCCCGAGCGAGAGCAGCAGCTCGAGCACGGTGATCGCCATGGCGATGTGCTTTGCCCGGGCCGCCGGAGCCAGCACGATCGGGATCACCCCGAGGAGCGGCAGCACCAGGAGGGCGTTGAGGATCCAGCGGTCGTAAGCGATCTGGGTCAGGAAGTCAGTCATGAGCCTGTCGGGTTCCGCGTTCCGCGTTCCCCGTTCGACGTCGCGACGATTCGTGCGCGGCCACCCAGCCGCGCGGAACGCGGAACGCGGAACCCGGAACGGATGTTACCGCCACGACACCATCCCCAGCACGTACAGGACGCCCGCCAGGAACAGCGTCACGTAGGTGGTCAGCTGCCCCGATTGGAGGCGGCTGCCCAGCCAGCCCAGCGCACTGGAGAACCGGGCCGCGCCGTTCACCCCCGCCCCGTCGATAGTGCCCTGGTCCACCGACTGCCACAGCACCACGCGGGAGAAGGCGACCAGCGGCCGGACAATGAGCCAGTCGTACAACTCGTCGACGTAGTACTTGCGGTACAGCACATTCCAGAGCCCGACGTCCGCCGGGGCGTCGTGTGCCCGGACCGTCGGGGCCCTGAGAGTCACGACGAACCCGAACAGCAGCCCGATCACGGCGATGGCAACTGCCAGGCCGATCAGCGTCTCCTCGGTGCTGCCATGCGGCAGTGTGGCCAGCATGCCCAGACCCTCGGAGGCCCGGGTGCCGGCGGCCAGCACCGGTTCCAGCCAGTGGTGCAGCTGCTCCGGCTTGCCCAGCGATTGCGCGAACTCAGGCAGGTTGAGCCAGCCCCCGGCCACGGTGAGAATGCCGAGCAGCAGCAGGGGTCCGGTCATGGTCAGCGGGGCTTCGTGCAGGTGCTTCCGCTCCTCTTCCCCGGTGCGATTCGGGCCGAAGAAGGTCATGGCGATGAGGCGGGCCATGTAGAAGGCGGTCAGCAGGGCGGCCGTCGCACCCATGGCCCAGAACAGCCGGAAGATCGGCTGGTGCTCGCCGCGGCCGAAGGCGAAGGCGAGGATCTCGTCCTTGGAGAAGAACCCGGCAAACGGCGGGATGCCGGCGATGGCGAGGGTCGCCAGGATCATCAGGACCGCGGTGACGGGCATGTACCGGAACAGCCCGCCCATGTTGCGCATGTCCTGGGCGTCCTCGTGGCTGTGGGTGGCGTGGTAGGCGTGGTGCATCGCGTAGATCACGCTGCCCGAGCCGAGGAACAGCAGCGCCTTGAAGAAGGCGTGGGTCACCAGGTGGAAGATGCCGGCGGTGATGGCTCCGGTGCCGACACCGAGGAACATGTAGCCCAGCTGGGACACAGTTGAGTAGGCCAGCACCTTTTTGATGTCGTACTGCCTGAGTCCGATCGTCGCCGCGAACAGGGCGGTGAGCGCCCCTACCCCGGCGACCACCGTCTGGCTCACCGGGGCCAGGGCGAACAGCAGGTTGGCCCGGGCCACCAGATAGACGCCCGCGGTCACCATGGTGGCGGCGTGGATCAGGGCGGAGACCGGGGTCGGGCCGGCCATGGCATCGGGCAGCCAGGTATACAGTGGAATCTGGGCCGACTTGCCGATGCAGCCCAGGAACAGGAACAGGGTGATCGCCGTGACCAGCGGGCCGCCGGCGGGCAGCACCTCGGGGGCGCGGTGGAACACCTCGTGGAAATTCAGGCTCCCGAAAGCGCCCCAGATCAGGAACATGGCGATGAGGAAGCCGAAGTCCCCGATCCGGTTGACGATGAAGGCCTTCTTGCCGGCGTCGGCATTGGCTTTCTCGGTGAACCAGAACCCGATCAGCAGGTAGGAGCAGAGGCCAACGCCTTCCCAGCCGATGAACATCATCGGGAAGCTGGCGCCCAGCACCAGCACCAGCATGAACGCCACGAACAGATTCAGGTAGGCGAAGTAGCGGGCGTAGCCTTCGTCCTCCCGCATGTAGCCGACGCTGAACAGGTGGATCAGGCTGCCGACCCCGGTCACGACCAGCAGCATGACCATCGACAGCTGGTCGACCTGAAAGGCGAAATCCACCTTGAGATCGCCGACCGGGAGCCAGCTCCACAGGCTCACCACCGGCGCGGTGTCGGGACTGGCGCCCCACAGCACCGACAAGTCGCGGAACTGGAGCGCGGCGATGACAAAGGACGCCAGGAGCACGCCCGGCCCGATCAGCGACACCGCGGTCTTGGCCGCGGGCCGCCACAGTGCCAGGGCACCGTTGAGCAGGAACCCCAGCAGCGGCAGGCCGATGATCAGGGCGACCGAGAGCTGGAGGCCCTCGGGTGCGGCGGCCGTGACCTCGGCCTGGGACGGGAGCGCCAGGGCGAGAACATCGAGCGGGAGGTGCATCAGCCCCTGAGCAGGTTGATGTTCCGGAGATCCACCGACTTGTGATGCCGGAAGATCGTGAGGATGATCGCGAGCCCGACTGCCGCCTCGGCAGCGGCCACGGTCATCACGAAGAATACGAACACCTGGCCCGACAGCCCGTGCACTTGCGACAGGGCGACGAAGCTCAGGTTGACGGCGTTGAGCATCAGCTCCACGCACATGTAGATCACGATCGCGTTGCGGCGGAGCAGCACCCCGGCCACCCCGATGACGAACAGGATCGCCGACACCAGCAGGGACGGTCCGAGCAGCATCAGATCCTCCGCTTGGCGAGCACCACCGCCCCGACGATCGCGGAGAGCAGCAGCATGGAGGTGAGCTCGAAGGGCACCAGGTATTGCTCGAACAGCGGCTTGGCGATGTCCCCGGGGACACCCCGCTCGCGGGTGGCCTGAGCCGCGCCAAGGGTGCTGTCGAACACCACATCGGGGTTGGCCAGCGAGGTCGACCGGGTGTATTCCAGCGCGAGCCGCTCGCGGCTGTAGCCCGCCAGCGGGCCGACCTGGCTGGCCAGCACCCCGATCAGCAGCACCGCGCCGAGCAGCCCGGGGAGGCGCCGGAGGTCCGACGTGTCCCGGCCGAGGTTGAGCAGCATGATGACGAACAGGAACAGCACCATCACGGCGCCGGCATACACCAGCACCTGGATGACGCCGATGAACTGGGCCTGCAGGATGAAGTAGATCGCCGCGAGGCTCAACATGGTGCCGATGAGCCAGAAGGCGGAGGCGATGGGGTTCCGCATGAACACCACCAGCACCGCGGACGCCACGGCCACCGCGGCGAAGAACCAGAAGACCTGTTCGGTCACGGGCTACTCGCCTTTCGGGTCGGAAGGGTCCCAGAGGGTCGACACCGGGTGGGTCTGGGAGGAGAGGCGCTCGAGATCGTAGACGAAGCGGTCGCGGCTGTACTCCGCGTTCTCGTAGTGCACCCCGACGTGGATCGCCTCCTCGGGGCAGACTTCCTGGCAGTACCCGCAGAAGACGCAGCGGAACTCGTCGATCTCGTAGATCAGCGGGTAGCGGTTTCCCTCCTCGTCCTCCCCCGGCACCAGCTTGATGCAATTGGCGGGGCAGATCTGGGGACAGAGACCACAGGCCACGCACTTGGACCGGCCCTGCTCGTCGGTGAGCATCCGGTGGGTGCCGCGCCAGCGGGGGGAGAGGGTCCAGGCCCCGCGCTCCGCCTCGGGCGCGCTCTTCTCCTCGGGGTACTGCATGGTCACCTTCGGCTCCAGCATCTTCCGGAAGGTGAGCATCATCCCCTTGAGCGTGGCCCGGACGTAGCTGACGTCCCGCTCGGGCCGCTTCATGACCTTCACGCCAATCGCCATAGACTCCTCAGGCCGCCTGGTCGAGGCCGCCCGGCACCGGACGGTTCTTCGATCCGCTGATCAGCAGGCCACGGTCGATCACGATGAACACGATGTAGCCCAGCCCCAGGTTGATGCCGGTCAGGATCAGCATCTTGAGCATCGGGCTGGTGAGGGCGAGCAGACTGTCGGTGACGTACACCGCCGTCGCGATCAGCATCACATACGCCAGGCCGATGGGCATCAGCACCTTCCAGCCGAGCGCCATGAGCTGGTCGTAGCGGAACCGCGGCAAGGTCCACCGGACCCACATGAAGAAGAACAGCCAGAAGAAGACCTTGGCGAACATCACCACGCCGGTCAGCACCGTCTGCCACACCCCAGGGGTCTCGTCCCAATGGGTAAAGGGGATGTCCCACCCGCCCAGGAACAAGGTGGTGACCATCGCGGAGATGGTCACCATGCTGGCGTACTCGGCGATGTAGAACATCGAGAACTTCATGGCCGAGTACTCGGTGTGGTACCCGGCCACCAGCTCGGACTCGGCCTCCGGCAGGTCGAACGGCGCCCGGTTGGTCTCGGCGAAGCCCGCCACCAGGAAGTTGTGGAACGAGAGGAACAGCGGCAGGATGAACCAGCCGAACGCCAGGTGCTGCTGCGCCTTGATGATCTCGCCGAAGGCCATGTTCCCGGTGAGGATCACCACCGGTACCACCGCCAACCCCATCGCGACCTCGTAGGAGATCATCTGGGCGCTGGCTCGGAGACCACCGAGCAGGGCGTACTTGTTGTTGGAGGACCAGCCGGCGAGGGCGATGCCGTACACCCCGGTCGACCCGATCGCGAGCACGAACAGCATTCCGACCGGGAGATCGGCGACCGCCATCGGCATGAGCCCGTCGAACGCGAACCGCCCGAGCAGGGGCAGGGTGAAGTCGAACCGGACCGGCAGCGGCGACGCCCAGGGGATGATCGAGGTCAGGGTCAGCGCCGGGATGAACGACAAGGCCGGCGCCAGCAGGAAGAGGATGCGGTTGGCCTGACCCGGCAGGGTCTCTTCCTTGATGATGTTCTTGAGGCCGTCCGCGGCGGGCTGAAGCAGGCCGGCAAAGCCGACCCGATTGGGCCCACGCCGGTACTGCATCCAGGCGGAGACTTTCCGCTCCATCAGGGTGAGCAGCGCTACGCCTACCAAGGTGATGGTGAAGACCACCAGCAGCTTCACCACGGTGAGAAGCAGGAAGCCTTTGAGCTCGGGGGTCATGGGTCAGCTCCCTCCCTGGCCGGATTGCGCCAACGCGTGCGTTGGCGCCAGACCAGGCGCCATCCCTGAGGCTATCCTCCCCAGCAGACCCAGGTCCGCGTAGGTAAGGCCGGCGAGCGAGGGGATGGTGGAACAGACCAGCTCAAAGGCCTGCGCGGCGGTGGCGGGTGCCGAGGTTGGCCCCAACGCATGCGTTGGGGCCACCTTTGTTGGCGCTACGCCCGCCGCCACCCACCACGCGGGCCGGGACATCCCGGGGGCGGTGCGGGCCTGCTGGTAGCGCTGCACCCGCTGGTCGCGGTTGACGAAGGTGCCGTTCTCTTCCACCACGTTGGTGAGCGGGAGCACCAGCGCGGCGCTGGCAAGCTCCTGTGCCTGCACCGTTCCCAGCACCACCACCGCCGCCGCCCCGCTCACCAGGGCGGCTTCGGCATCGGTCAGGGTCACGTCGAGGAGGACCACCAGGTCGGCGCTGGAGGCGGTCTTCACCGCTGCCCGCCAGTCGGTACCATAGCCGAGGAGTCGGGCGCCGTCGCCGTTGGGGGCTCGTTCCCGTCGCAGGGCCAGGTCCCGGATTCCCTGGAGCGGCTCCTCGGAGTCCACCATGGGCAGCTGCACCACGGCCGTGAGCCGGGTACCGGCGAGCAGCCGATACACCATCCCGAGCGACTCGAGGGAGGCGGCGCCGGAGGCGAGGAGTACGGCGTTGCCACCCTTCTCCACCAGTCCGGTCAGCCGGTCGAGGGCCCGGTCCCAGTCGGCGGCGACCAGCCGCCCGCTGTCCTGCACCAGCGGCGCCTCGATCCGGTCGCCCCGGTTCATCCAGCGATAGTTCATGCGCCCGGTATCGCACATGAAGTGGCGGTTGACCTCGAGATTGGGCCGGGGACGGAGCCGGACCACGGTGTTGTCCCGGGTGTCGACGGTGATGTTGCAGCCCTGCGAGCACCCGGTGCAGACCGAGGCGGTCTTGTCCAGCTCCCAGGCGCGGGCCTTGTGCAGGAAGTCCTTGGAGATGAGCGAGCCCACCGGGCACAGGTCCACGACGTTGCCAGCCCAGGGGTGGTCGAGCAGCTGGTCCTCGTCGATGCCGATATAGGCCCGATCGCCCCGCTCCGACACGTTGAGCACCGGTGTTCCGGCCACATCCTCCATGAACCGCACACAGCGGGTGCAGAGGATGCAGCGATTAGGCACGTACAGCACGTCCGGCCCGAAGTCCTCTACCGGGTTGTACCGCTTGGCGTAGTCGCCGTAGCGGGTGCCCGACCGCCCTTCCTGGAACACGTAGTTCTGCAACTCACACTCGCCGGCCTGGTCGCAGATGGGGCAATCGAGCGGATGATTGATCAGCAGGAACTCGAGCACCCCGGTGCGGGCATGCCGGGCCTGCTCGCTGTCGGTGTGGACCACCTGCCCCTCGACGACGGTGGTCACACAGGCGGGGACCAGCTTGGGGGCCTTCTCCACCTCCACCAGGCACATCCGGCACACTGCCGGAGAAGGCAGCGAGGGGTGGTAGCAGTAGTGCGGCACGAGGATGCCGGCCTGCTTGGCGGCCTCGATGATGGCCGTTCCCTTGGGAACGGCGACGGTCATGCCGTCGATGGTGACGTTGACGAGCTCGGTCATTCGCCTGGTGGGTCTGTTGTGTCAGTCGCCTTGCGCCCTGCCCCGACCCGGCCTCAGGTCGAGGGATGCCTCGGTCGCTTCGCTCCCTCGGAATGACACCCGAGGGGCGGGTACCTCACACCGCCACCATGACCGGCCGCTTCATCCGGTTCAGGTAGGCGTCGAACTCCCCGCGGAATTTCTTGATCGCGCTCACCACTGGCGCGGCACACGAGTCGCTCAGCACACAGATGGTCTTGCCGGTCATGTTGTCCGCCAGGTCGAGCAGCAGGGCGAGATCCTCCGCCTTGCCGGCGCCGGCGAGGATCCGCTCCAGGATCTTGGTGGTCCAGGCCGTGCCCTCGCGGCACTGGGTGCACTGGGCGCACGACTCATGGGCGTAGAACCGCGCCAGCCGCATGACCTGATACACGATGTCGGTGGAGTCGTCCATGACGATCATCCCGCCCGAGCCGAGCATCGAGCCCTTCGCCACGATGCCCTCGTAGTCCATGGCGCAGTCCTCGACCTCGGCCACGGTCATGATCGGCACCGAGGAGCCACCCGGGATCACCGCCTTGAGCGCCCGGCCGGGCCGCATCCCGCCGCACATGTCGAAGATGAGATCCCGCATGGGAGTCCCCATCACGACTTCGTAGTTGCCGGGACGCTGCACGTGGCCGCAGACCGAGAACAGCTTGGTGCCGGTGCTCTTGGGGTTGCTCAGGCACAGCCCCTTGTACCACTCCGCCCCCCGCACCAGGATGTGTGGCACCGCGGCGAGGGTCTCGACGTTGTTGATGGTGGTGGGCGAGGCCCACAGACCCGCCTGGGCCGGGAAGGGAGGCTTGATCCGGGGGTTGCCGCGCTTCCCCTCGATCGAGTTCATCATCGCGGTCTCTTCGCCGCAGATGTAGGCCCCCGCCCCGCGGTGGAGCACCACGTCGATCCGCCGGCCGCTGCCGAACACGTTCCCGCCGAGCGCACCGTTCTTGTAGCCATCCTCGACCGCCGCGGTGAGGATCTTGTACTCGGCGGTGAACTCGCCCCGGATATAGATGTAGATCCGTTCCGCCCCGATGGCGTGAGCCGCGATGGCGCAGCCCTCGATCAGCTGCTGCGGGGTCCAGCGGATGATCTCGCGGTCCTTGAAGGTGCCCGGCTCGGACTCGTCGGCATTGCACACGAGATAGTGCGGCTTGGTGACTTCCTTGGGCATGAAGGACCACTTGAGCCCGGTGGGGAAGCCGGCGCCGCCCCGGCCGCGCAGGCCGGAGGCCTTCACCACTTCTATCACCTGATCGCGGGTCAGGCCGAGCGCCTGCTTGAGGCCCTCGTAACCACCCCGCTTCACCCAGCCCTCGACGGTCCGGGCACCGGCGTCGCCGAAATACTTCGACAGGACCGGCTGCTCTTTGGCGTGGCTCGGATGCGGATAGCCCATTACTTGTACCCCTGCAGGATGCCCGGAACCCGCTCCGGCGTGACACCCTCGATGAAATCGTCGTCGATCAGGACCGGGGTGGCGAATCCGCACGCGCCCAGGCACTCGACCTCGATGACCGTGAACCGGCCGTCCTTGCTGGTCGCGCCGAGCTCACCGCAGCCGGTGTGCTGGAGAAAGGCCTTCACCACGTCCTCCGCGCCGCAGATGTTGCAGGGCGAGGTGGTGCAGACCTGAATGAAATGGCGTCCCACCGGGTGGGTGTGATACATGGTGTAGAACGTCACCACACCCTTCACGAACGCCGGGGTCAGCCCCAGCACCTGCGCCACCTCGCCGATGGCCCGGGGCGAGATCCAGCCGCGCTCCTCCTGCACCATCCACAGCGCGGGAAGCAGGCAGGACTGCCGGGTCGGATACAAGGGGAAGAGCGCCTCGAGTCTGGCCTTCACCGGGCCGACGAACACCGGCTGGTAGGATTCCTCGTGCTGGACCGCTGCGTGCGCCGGCCCGGCCCCGGGGTTGCCGCTCATCGGTCGATCTCTCCCATGACGATGTCCACGCTGGCGTTGATGGCGATGACGTCGGACAAGAGCACACCCTCGCACAGCTTCGGAAGACAGGCGAGGTTGATGAAGGAAGGGGGCCGGATCCGCCAGCGCACCGGCTTGGCGGTGCCGTCGGAGACGAAGTAATAGCCCAGCTCGCCCTTGGGATTCTCTACCCCGAGATAGGCCTCCCCGACCGGGGCCTTCACGCCCTCCATCACCTGCTTGAAGTGGAAGATCATCGCCTCCATGTCGCTCATCGCCCGGGACTTGGGCGGGAGGATCACGCGCGGATCGTCCACGTTGATGGGCGCGCCCTTGAGCCGGGCCAGCCGCGCACCCGCCTGCTCCAGGATCCGCACCGACTGGTACATCTCCTCGAGCCGCACCCGGTAGCGATCGTAGATGTCGCCATACTCACCGATCGGCACGTCGAAGTCGTAGGTCTCGTAGCCGAGGTAGGGACGATCCTTGCGGACATCGTAGGCCACCCCGCTCGCCCGGATCATCGGGCCGGAGAGCGAGTAGTTGATCGCGTCCGCCGCGTTCATGGCCCCCACGCCCTGGGTGCGGCCGCACCAGATGGCGTTGCGGGTGAACATGGTGTCCACTTCGTTCAGGGTCCGCGGGAAGGTGCGGCAGAAGTCGGCCAGTCCCGCCTCCCAGCCGTCGGGGACGTCCGCCATGAGCCCGCCGACCCGGGTGAGGCTGGTGGTCAGCCGGGCCCCGGTCCACGCCTCCTGCAGGTTGTACAGCCGTTCCCGCTGATAGAAACACCAGAGAAAGGGAGTGTACGCCCCCAGGTCGATACCCGTGGTACCGAGCCACACCAGGTGCGAGATGATCCGGCTGATCTCGCAGGCGATCACCCGCAGCACCTGACAGCGCTCGGTGATCTCGATTCCCATCAGCTTCTCCGCTGCCAGCGCCAGGCAGACGTTGTTCGCCATGGGCGCCAGATAGTCGGTCCGGTCGGTCAGCGGGACGATCTGATTGTAGTGCCGGTATTCGCCCAGCTTCTCGAAGCCCGAATGCAGATAGCCGACGTGGGGCACCACCCGGATGACGGTCTCGCCATCCAGCTCGATCACCAGCCGGAGCACCCCATGGGTGGCCGGATGCTGGGGGCCGAGATTGATCAGCATGTGCTCACCGCCCATGTCGTCCTGGGCGGCGTGGTACTCCGGGAGCTTGACGCCCAGCGGCACCCGGGTGGGCGAGCCCTGGGCGTCGAGTCCCGGGGTGGCGAGCGACACGTCGAGCGTGCGGCTGCTCATTCGACCTTCCCCCGCTCGCCGTGGGCCAGGCGCTCCTTCACGTCGGGCGGAAGCTCATCATAGGCGGCAACGATGGACAGCTCCTCGAGCGAGTAATGCGCCTCGGGATTGGCGGTCAGCGCCTGACGGGTCTGCTCCGCCCGGCTGAAGTGGCCGCGCAGCGGGAAGTCCTTCCGCAGGGGATAACCCTCGGCGTAAGTCTCCCACATGAGGATGCGGCGCAGGTCCGGATGGCCGCGGAAGCCGATGCCGAACATGTCGTACACCTCGCGCTCCAGCCAGTCGGCGCCCTTCCAGAGGTCAAACACCGAATCGACCTCGAGGGCCTCGCGCTTGTCGAGCTCCACCTTGAGCCGCAGCGTCGCCTTGCGGTCGAGCGACCAGAGCTGCCACACCATTTCGAGCGGCCGTTCCGGATCGCGGTACTCGACTGCTGTGATGTCGGTCAGGTAGTCGAACCGCTGGCCCGGATCGTCCCGCAGCCAGCCGAGGATCTCGTGGGCCCGATCGCGGGCGAGGTACACGATGGTGTCGCCGCAAGAGATCTGGTGGCGGGCGATCCCGGTCCCGAAGCGGGCCCGGAGGGCGGCGACAGCAGGGGAGAGGTCGGTCGTCACGCGTCGTGGTGGTTAGGTGCGTCAGGTGCGTCAAGTGCAGAAGCACCTGACCGCCGAGCAAGTGCTTTCGCACTTGACCGCCCGCACGACGCCTGCCCGTTCACGCCGACCTCGTCTGGTGCACCGAATTCCCGAACGGCTCGGAGATCTCGTCGATCGTGCGAGCCGGGAGGAACAGACCGTCGGGGCCGACCAGATGCTCCTGCCGGAGCGCGTCGTCGGAGATGCTCTCGCCCTTGATCTTCTTCTGCAGCAGCATGATCCCGTAGATCAGCCCCTCCGGGCGGGGCGGGCAGCCGGGCACGTACACATCCACGGGGATGATCGTGTCGATCCCCTGGACCATCGTGTAGGTGTCGAAGATCCCGCCGGAAGAGGCGCAGGCGCCCATCGAGATGGCCCACTTGGGCTGGGGCATCTGGTCCCAGATCTTGCGGATGACCGGGGCCAGCTTGAACGGCAACCGCCCGGCACAGATCAGCACGTCGGCCTGGCGGGGCGAGAAGCTCATCCGCTCCATGCCGAAGCGGGCGAGGTCGAACCGGCTGGCCGCGGAGGCCATGAATTCGATGGCGCAGCAGGCGGTGCCGAATGGCATGGGCCAGAGGGAGTTGCTCCGGGCCCAGTTGGCAAGGAAATCAAGCCGGGTGGTCACCCAGTTGGGCGACATGGTGGAGACTTCCGTCCCCGACCCGGCCTCCGGTTCTGTCAGTCCCATTGCAGCGCCCCGCGCTTCCATACGTAGAGATAGCCCACGGCCAGAATCAGCACGAACACCAGCATCTCGACCAGGAGCAGGCCCCGGATGGGGGCGAGCTGGTTGAACGCCGCCGCCCAGGGCAGCATGAAGACCGTCTCGACGTCAAACACGATGAACAGCATCGCCACCAGGTAGAACTTGACGCTGAACCGCTCGCGGGCATCGCCGAGCACCGGCATGCCGGACTCGTACGGCGCAAGCTTGACGGGGGTCAGGCGGTAGGACGAGAGGACATGCGAAAGACCCAGCATCAGGATGGCGTTCGCGATCACGAACGCCACGACCAGCAACACCGGAATGTACGGCTGCAGCATTGAGTGGGGGCCTCGCTCGTGAATTACTTCGCTTGGGCGTCACCAAAGTAACCCACGCCTTCACGATGTGGTACCCCTGGCGCGGCGGACGGGCGGACCGGCGGGCGGGCGGGCGACATCCCTTCCAACTGATGTGTTGACAGTCCGTTGTGGCGCTGGGGCAGACCGGCTGCAGGCTGCCCCGGCATCACTTATATTGCTCGCGCTTTGTCCCCGGCCCACCCCCGGTTCTCACTCACCGCTGGCAGGCACCACCGACGCCTGTCCGCCCGACCGCCTGACCGCTCATGTCCATCAAGTCCGACCGCTGGATCCGCCGGATGGCCCGGGAACACGGGATGATCGAGCCGTACGTGGACGGTCAGGTGCGACGGACCGACGCTGCCGGCCGACGAGTCATTTCCTACGGCGTGTCCTCCTATGGCTATGACATGCGGGTGGCGCCCGAGTTCAAGATCTTCACCAATGTGCTCTCCGTGATCGTCGATCCCAAGGACTTCGACAGCCGCAGCTTCGTCGAGTTCGAGGGTGATGTCTGCATCGTGCCGCCCAACAGCTTCGCCCTGGCCCGCTCGGTCGAGTACTTCCGCATCCCCCGGAACTGCCTGACGATCTGCGTCGGGAAGTCCACCTACGCCCGCTGCGGAATCATCACCAACGTGACCCCCTTCGAGCCCGAGTGGGAGGGCCACGTAACCCTGGAAATCAGCAACACAACACCACTTCCCGCAAAGATTTACGCGAACGAGGGGATCTGCCAGGTGCTGTTCTTCGAGGCCGATGCGGAGGACATCTGCGAGATCAGTTACAAGGACAAGGCGGGCAAGTACCAACGCCAGACCGGGGTGACGCTGCCGAAGTTATGATTGTGATGTGAATAACTCACCAGGACGGGGCCCCCAGAGGGCCCCTTTCTGCATGGCTGAACTCCCGATGTGCGTGACCGTCACCGGGTGTCGCCGAGATGCACCCCCATGGCAACGCCCCAAAACCGCCTGGTCGCGTTGAGGTCCCCCATCACCACCAGCCCGGCGCCCAGATTATTCCCCATCCGTCCAATTATCTGGAACTCCACCGGAACCCCGACCCGCGGGCCAACCCCGAATCTCCGTTCTTTGGTCGGGTCATCCGAACCGTACCAGTACAGGGATGGGCCCGCCCGTACCGTTACCAGCGACCGCCCCATCTCCAGGTGCGGGCCATACAGCACCCCGAGCTCGGCGAATGAGCGCGTCTGGAGACGGAGGAAATTGACCTGCACGGTCATCAGGCCCCGCAGGGCGATCCCATGCACTCCATTTCGGGTGGACAGCTCGACCGCCGGCAGAAACCCGACGTTGCTGTGCCCCACGAACAGCGAGAGCCAGGTTCCTCGATGGTCAACAGTCTCCTGACTCGCGGCTGGGGGAACGGTACTCAGCGCGGCGAAGATCGGCAGCGTCCACCAGAGCAGGCGCGTCGGCATTGGGCCTCCTCATGCGCGGGGCACATTGTCAGGCAGCCCGTTCCAGACGGACAGGGCGAATCGAACCGCAACGGGTCGATCTGACAGCGAACCGGGTCGATGTCGCCCGCCACCCCGCCGAGCGCACCCACCGGAGTCTCCGTCTCGGGCGGCGGACCCAGGTGGCAACCCCTTGAGGCCGTTGGCCCTGGCCAGTCCGATCCAGGTTCCCGCATCGGTGCGGGCGAATCCGAGCGGCCAAGCCTGGGTCGGCCCGCTTGTCGTCGAGTGAATCCCATGCTAGCAAGTCTCCGGCCGCATAAGCCACCGGGGCGCAACGGCTGGCCACACCGTCGCGCCCCGGCGCACTATCCGCCCCTCCAGGCTCTACCGCAGGAGCGTCAGCACTCCATGAGTGCGGTACCCGGCCCGAGAGCGTGGCGGGATCGGTGACCTGGGCACTGCCCTCGGATCGCGCCCTTCACCCGGGCCAACTACGACTTGGCGGAGGCCCTCCTTCACCTGGGCCGCCCGCAGGAGGCGGTGGCGACGTTGCAAGCCGCCTGGCACGGGGCGCTGGACGCGGGCGGATTGTATGTCACCCGTACCGAGATCGGCGAGCGCCTGGGGGAAACCTTCGAGGCGGCGGGCCAGAAGACTCACTCCAAAGGTCGTGGAAGCCTGGTGGCGGTCGTACGCCGGCGCCGGTCCTGCTGCCGGGCCGCTTCTCCCCGTGCCAGGCGCCATTCGTAAATGGTGAGGACCGGCCCGTAGAACGCCAGGTCGGCGGCAAGCTTGCCCAGAAGCGCGCCCAGGTTCCGCCCGAGGAATCGGATGCCGAGTCCCATGAACAGAGGCCGGAGCAGCAGGCTGTCCAGCGCCTCCGCGGCACCAAACTCGAGCAGCATGCTGTGCATTACCCGGAAGAGATCGGCATTGCCGTAGATCCGGCCGCGTGATCCCGCGTCGTGGGCGCCCCGGATGGTCTCACGCAGAAACATGACCCCGTAAAACATGACGTTCTCGGCCATCGTCCCGGCATACGCCGCTGCGATGGTACTGCCGGTCATCTCCTTGACGGCGCTGGCCGCGCCGACTGCTGCCACGGTGCCGAGCAGTTCCGACGCCCCGTAGCGGCCCACCCACGATCTGAGCTTGTGCCATGCCGGGGCCGCACCAGTGTCGGGAAGTGGCGGCGTCTCCGGGTCCCCCATGAGGGCTACCCGCAGCACCGACACGCCGATCCGGATCTCGTCTCCCTCCGCGAGTACCCAGGGGGCGTGCATCCGCTCCCCGTTGACGGTGGTCCCGAGGCGGCTGCCGTCGATCAGCAGGGGACCGGTCGGTGTCGGAACCACGTAGGCGTGCTTCCGGGACACCTGCTCACCGGGGATGGTGACGTCGCATTCCGGCTCGCGGCCGATGGTGAGCGGCCGGACGCCGAGGGGCCAGCTCCTGGGTCCGTGCAGGAGGTAGAGGGAGGCGCTGGAAGGCATGCTCAGCCAATATGTCTGGTCCCGGAAGCCATGGCCATCACCCAGGGCAGGGGCGGCCGGGACCTTCCCGATTAGATTCTTTCCACTTCGACGCCGGGTGGGCGAGTCCCACTCTCCGTGTTTCCTTCGAGGAAGGTCCATGCGCTCGCTCCTTCTCGCGGTGCTGGTCACCGCACCGCTTGCCGCCCAGAATCCCCCCGCCCCGCCGACGCCGGCGCCACCGCGTCCGCCTCAGGCGCAACGTGACCTGCGTGCCCCGGTCGCCGACACCGGCATCTTCAGCCCGGCGCCCTTACCTCCCGCCAATGACCTCAGGCGCCCCGATGGCAAGCCGGGCCCGCGCTATTGGCAGCAGCGGGCGGACTACACCATCAAGGCCACACTGGACACCACCCGGCGCCGCATCGACGGCACCGTAACCATCCGCTACACCAACAACTCTCCCGACACCCTTGAGCGGGTCTGGCTGCAGCTGGACCAGAATCTGTTCCGTCAGGGGAGCGTCGGCTCGTTCCTGAATGCCCAGGAGAGTCGCTTTGGAGCCGCCGGGTTCAACGGAGGGTTCGAGATCTCCCGCTTCACCATGAGCCTCGTCCCGGAGGCCCGTCGCGGTCGACCCGCCGCGGTGCCGCCGAAGCCCGCCCCGGTCAAGAGCCGGGTGGACGACACCATGATGGACGTGGATCTGCCCACGCCGCTCCCGCCGGGAGGGATGGCGCTCTTCACCCTGGATTACGGCTTCAACATTCCGGATCACGGCGCGGACCGCATGGGCCGGGACGGCACCCTCTACGAGCTGGCGCAGTGGTATCCGAGGATGTGCGTGTACGACGACATCCATGGCTGGAACACGACCCAGTACCTGGGTCAGGGCGAGTTCTATCTCGAGTACGGCGATTTCGACTACGAGGTCACCGTGCCGGCCGGCTACATCGTCGCCGGCACTGGCACCGTGCAGAATCCGCTCGAGGTGCTGACCGCGACCCAGCGGGCCCGGCTGGCCGCGGCGGTGAAG
>JBGQJV010000011.1:0-40730 GCA_041499215.1 Gemmatimonadota bacterium
ACCACGGCATCACCGGGAGTGGCGCCGGCCGTAACCGTCTTGGTCGCGATGCCCTGCGAGTTGGTGATGGAGGTGGTGCCGCCGTTCAGGGTGACCGTGCCGCTCTGCACCGCCCAGGTGACGGTCACGCCCGCAATCCCGTTGCCGAACTGATCGGCGACCTTGGCGGAGAGGGGGTCCGTGAACGCGGTGCTGACCACGGTGGTCTGTCCATCGCCCGCGGACTTGGTGAACGCGGAGGCGGGCCCTGGGGTTCCGGTCGCATTGAAGGTGACCGGCGAGCCGCTGGCGCTCGCCAGCGCGGCCCGCGCAATCTGGGCGCCTGCGCCCTGGCCCAGGGTCCACTGGGTGGTGGCCTCGCCGGCGGCATCGGTGACCGCGGACGTCGGCGCGACGCTCCCCGCGAGAGCGGCCGTGCTCCAGGTGACCGTGGCCCCCGCCTTGGGAGCGCCATCCTCCAGCACGATCACCCGCAGCAGCACGGGCAGTACACTCGCAACTACGGCCGTCTGGGCGTCGCCGTTGGCCGCGCCCGCCTTCGCAATGGTCACGCTTGGTCCCGAGCCTCCGCCGCCGCCGCCCCCGCCGCACGCCGCGATGAGACCGGCGGCCGCCGCCCACCCGGCCGCCCACTTCAGCGAACTCCGCATGACCGCCTCCTTGTGTGACATCACGGCGACACGACCACCTTCCCCGCCATGCCGGTATTCCCATTCGGACCGCCGGTGGTGCCGTGCTGCGAGCAGTAGTACTCGTAGGTCCCTGTCGCGGCAAAGATCACCTGGTGGCTCGTCGGGGCGTTAAAGAAGTCGGTGCCAGTTGTGCCCGTACCCGGAGGGACGTCGTTCCCCTTCTTGGCAAAGCTCGTCGCGCCAGTGGGGATGATGTTGTGACTCAGGCTGTTTGTCACCCAGGACCAGACGATGGTGTCGCCGGCCGTGATGTTCACCGTCGTGGGCTGAAACTCGTCGTTGGCCACCAGCACAGTTCTCAGGCCAGACGCCGGTGGCCCGCCATCGGACCCACCGCCACAGGCCAGGCCGCCCGCCAGGGCCGCCACGCCCAGCGCCAGGCTGGGCCGCAGTCGAGAGATCATGGTACTCCCCGGAGAAGAAAGTCCGACGTTCCTGGGTCAGGATCTTACCTGGCCCAGCCGGTCATCAGCTTTCCCATGGACGCCGCTGTGGCCGTGGAGCAGCTCCGATGTTACCCCGGAATCCTACGCCAATACTACGCGCGGACAAGGGACCTGGATTGCCACCCGGAGCCGGTTTGGCCCGGTCCCGGGACCGGCGGTTATCTTTCCTGACGGTTTCGGTCTCCCAGCTGAAAGGCAGTGATAATCCCGTGGATCCGAACGTTTTCGAAACCGCCAACGCCGGCTTCGCCCAGATCATATACGAGGAGTACCTCCGGGACCCGTCCGCCGTCTCGCAGGAATGGCGCGAGTATTTCCAGCGAGGGTTTGCCGGCCTGGGCCCGGAGGCAGAGGGCAACGGGAATCACCCATCGGTAGCAGACGGGCAGGGAGCGGACCGGCGGACGGCGGACGGGCGGACCGGCGGACCGGCGGACCGTGATCCCCCGATGACCCGGGCCCCCGTCGCTGAATCCCCCCGGCAACTGTCCGCCCGTCCGCCCGTCCGCCCGTCCGGCCCACCACCGGCGGGCGCCGTCCCGATCACCGGTCCTGCAGCGCGGCTGGTCGCGAACATGAACGAGAGCCGGTCCATGCCGACGGCCACGTCGTTCCGCGAGCTGGCGGTCTCGACGCTCGAGACCCGGCGCCGGGAGCTCAACGGCAGCCTCCGGACGGCGGGCCGAGGAGAAAAAGTCTCCTTCACTCACCTGATCGGCTATGCCGTGGCCCGCGCAGCAGAGCGGCATCCGGCCCTCACCACGGTGTACAGCGAGATCGACGCTGTGCCGCATCGGGTAGCAGGTGCCGCGGTCAACCTGGGCATCGCGGTGGATGTCGAGCGCAAGGACGGGAGCCGCGGGCTGGTGGTGCCCGTGATCCACGATGCGGCCCGGCTGAGCTTCGCCCAGTTCCACCAGGTCTATGAGGCCCTGGTGGAGAAAGCGCGGGGCAACAAACTGCTGCCGGACGCCTTTGCCGGCGCCAACATGACCCTGACCAACCCGGGAGGACTCGGCACGGTCGCCTCGGTTCCGCGGCTGATGCCGGGCCAGGGCAGCATCATCGCCGTGGGGGCCATCAACTACCCGTCGGCCTTTGCGGACCTGTCCGACGACAAGCTCCGGGAGCTCGGGATCGCCAAGGTCATGACGATCACCAGCACCTACGATCACCGGGTGATCCAGGGCGCGGAGTCGGGCGAGTTCCTGCGGACGGTAGACAATCTGCTCCAGGGCGACGACCGGTTCTACGATGAGGTCTTTGCCAGTCTGGGGGTCGGACTCTCGTCTCTCCCCGGACCCGCCGCCCGCCCCGGCCGCCCGGTGCCCGCGCCGGTGCGCGAATCACAGACTGATCTCTACCACGTAGCGGCCGCGATGGCGCTGGTGAAGGCCCACCGGACCCACGGCCACCTGGCGGCCCGGCTCGACCCGCTTGGCAGCGAGCCAATCGGCGACCCGGCGCTCGACCCGGCTCCCCTCGGCCTGAATGCCGAGGTCATGGCCGGGATCCCCAGTACGGTCCTCAGGATCTCGGTGCCCGGCGACACACTCGCGGAAGCGTTGCCCCAGCTGCAGGAGGCCTACTGCGGCACCCTGGCCTACGAGCAGGAGCACATCTCCAATCACGGGGAGCGGGTCTGGCTCCGGCAGATGATCGAGTCCGGATCGCACCGGCAGTCCTTGATGGCGGAGGAGCAGAAGTGGCTGTACCAGCGGCTCACCCAGGTGGAGGCGATGGAGAAGTTCCTGCACAAGGCCTACCTGGGGCAGAAGCGCTTCTCCATCGAAGGCGTGGACATGCTGGTGCCGATGCTCGACATGATCATCGAGCTGGCGGCCCAGCAGGGCACCCGCGAGGTGGTCATCGGCATGGCCCACCGGGGCCGGCTCAACGTGCTGGCCCACACCGTCGGCCGGCCGTACGAGACCATCTTCGCCGAGTTCGAGGGCGGCCGGCATGTCGAGGCCGGCACCCTCACTCCCGAGGGCGGCACCGGCGACGTGAAGTACCACCACGGTGCCGAAGGGGCTTACAAAACCCGCGCGGGCAAGGCGCTCACCGTAACTCTTTGCCCTAATCCGAGCCATCTCGAGTTCGTGGGGCCGGTGGTGGACGGGAGGGCGCGGGCCGAGCAGACCAGCCGCAAGGGCCGGGAGCCGCATCACGACCCGTCCGCCGCCCTGCCGGTGATCATCCATGGCGACGCCGCCTTCGCCGGCCAAGGCGTGGTGGCCGAGACCTTCAACCTCGGCGCGCTCACGGGGTACCGGACCGGCGGCACGGTCCACATCATCACCAACAACCAGGTCGGTTTCACCACCGACATGCGCGATGCCCGCTCCACCCGGCACGCGAGCGACCTGGCCAAGGGGTTCGACGTCCCGATCATCCACGTCAACGCGGACGATGCCGAGGCCTGCCTCGCCGCCGTGCGGCTCGCCATGCAGTATCGCGAGCGATTCCACGAAGACGTGCTGATCGACCTGGTCGGGTATCGCCGCCACGGCCACAACGAGAGCGACGAGCCCAACTACACTCAGCCGCAGATGTACGAGCGGATCCGCAATCTCCCCACCGTGCGGGAGCAGTACGCGGCGCTGCTCGCCCGGCGCGGGGTGATGACCGGCGCGGAAACCGAGGACGTGTACACCACAGCCTATCAACGGCTGGTGGATATCCAGCTGGCCTTCAAGAGCAGCATGGGGAAGACGGCGCCGCAGGAGCCGCCCAAGGCGCCGGATCGCTCCAGCGGGGTCGAACCCGGGACCGCCATCCAGGGTGAGCTGCTCCGGGCACTCAACGAGCAACTGCTGACCTGGCCCGAAGGGTTCAGCGTCAATCCCAAGCTGCTCAAGCAGCTGGAGCGCCGCCGCGCGGTGCTGGGGCCGGAAGGGGGAATCGACTGGGCTCATGCCGAGGCCCTCGCCCTCGCCGCCCTCCTCGTCGAGGGTATTCCGATCCGTTTCACCGGCCAGGACAGCGAGCGCGGCACCTTCAGCCAGCGTCACTTGGTGCTGCACGACGCCCAGAACGGACTCACCTTCGCGCCGATCAAGAACCTCCCGGGCGCGCTGGCGAGCATGGAGTTGCACAACAGCCCGCTATCGGAACTGGCCACGCTCGGATTCGAGTACGGCTACAGCGCCGCCGCACCCGAGACGCTGGTCCTGTGGGAAGCGCAATTCGGCGACTTCGTGAACGGCGCCCAGGTGGTCGTAGACCAATTCATGGTGTCGGGCCTGTCCAAGTGGGGCCTGAGCACCCGGCTCACCCTGCTTCTGCCCCATGGGTACGAAGGACAGGGGCCGGAGCATTCCAGCGCTCGGCTGGAGCGGTTCCTTCAGTTGTGCGCCGAGGGCAATATCAGGGTCGCGAACCCGACCACCCCGGCGCAGTATTTCCACCTGCTCCGGCGCCAGGCGAGGC
Organism: Gemmatimonadota bacterium; assembly: GCA_041499215.1. Lineage (GTDB taxonomy): Bacteria > Gemmatimonadota > Gemmatimonadetes > Gemmatimonadales > GWC2-71-9 > JADJOM01. The sequence continues at coordinate 4,571 of JBGQJV010000011.1, forward strand.
GTACCCGTCAGCGGCCGCTGGTGGTCATGACCCCGAAGAGCCTGCTCCGCTTGCCGCTCGCCACCAGCCGGCTCGACGATTTCACCACTGGCGGGTTCCAGGCGGTCATGGACGATCCGCTGGCCCAGAGCCACCGGGACCAGGTCCGTCGGGTGGTAGTGTGCTCCGGAAAGGTGTACTACGAGCTGCTCGCGGGTGCGGCAGGCGCGGACCGTTCCCGGCTCGCGCTGGTACGCCTGGAGCAGCTGTACACCTTCCCGGAACAGGAGCTTGCCGCGATGCTGGCCGGTTATCCAAGCCTGACCGAGCTGGTGTGGGTCCAGGAGGAGCCGCGCAACATGGGCGCCTGGAACTACCTCGAGGCCCGGCTCCGGGCCCTGCTGGCACCTGGGGCTGCCCTGCGGTACGCCGGCCGCCCGGAACGGGCCAGTCCGGCCGAGGGATACCCCGCGGCCCACGCCGCCGAACAGAAGCGGATTGTGGAGGAGGCGTTGAAATAGGCGGACGGGCGGGAAAGCGGTCAGGCGGTCAGTGATCAAGCAAACGGGCCAGGTCTCTGAGAGACTCTGGCCCGATGTCTTTCTACGGTCCGCCTTCCCGCCTGTCCGCCCGTCCGCCTAGTGTTGCCCGTTCCCGTTGCCATTCCCGACGTGGGGAATGAATCGCGTCTTGTTCGAGGGGAGGAACTCCCGCGCCGAGGCCTGGCGGATCATGTCCTTGACCCAGTCGGAGAGATGCTCTCCGTAATGGAGCAGGAACACACCGCGAGAGCGCTTCTGGGCGATGAATGCGATGAACGGGGTATCGGCTTTGGCGGAATTGCAGGGCTGGCAGGCGATGACCAGGTTGTCCGGCCGGTCGTAGGCCGTCTGGCCTTTCCGGGGGTACACGTGGTCGAGGGTGGTACGGTCCTCCGCCATGTCCGCGCCGCAGTAGGCACAGATCGGTCCGTAGCGATCGATGAGCCACCGGCGGTGGGCATCCATCGAGCGACGGCCGAGGTTGCGCGCTCTGGGCGGTGGGGGAGAGGACGGGGCACGACGGTTTGCTCGTGACACAACAGCTTCCTTGGCTTCAGTTACTAGATCCAGCGATAGGGTACAGGGGGTCCCTCCGCGGTTGACGTGTGTCCCAAATGTAGACAAGAGTGCGCCGCCTCACAAGTTCCGGGTCAAAGTTCAGAGTTCGGGGTGCCAAGTTCTGAGTTGGGAGCCTCTCCCTGGGACTCCGAACTTGGAACTCGGAACTGCGTTTCCAGCTCGCCAAGCCATTCGACCTCGACCTCCCACTGCCGGATAACCAGCCGGACCACCTGGGCTGCCGCGGCCACCATAGGACCAGTATCGGCCAGAATCGCCTCGAGCGTAGCCCGCTCCCGGACCAGTTGCTCCTCGAGGTAGGACCGGCGCCGCCGGATCAGGCGGAGGCGGTCCTCCGGCTCGGCGAAAGCAGAGAGCGCCATCCAGGTGAGGAATGGCGGCGGCGGGCGCTGGGTGGCCCACTCCTCCCGGCCTAGCGCGGTGGCGAGAGCCCGCCGACCCGAGGGCGAGAGCCTGAATACCTGCCGCTCCGGCCCGGCCCGGGGGGAGCCTTCCCCGGCCCGGCTCACATGGCCGCTCCGGGCCAGCTTCTTAAGGGAGTAGTAGACCTGGGGCCGGGAGATTCCTGCCCAGTCGCGCACCTCCCGTCGCTCCAACTCCTGGTTGAGCTCATAGCCGTGCATCGGCCGCTCACGGAGCAGGCTCAGGACCACGAGATCGGGAAGGGTTAGCGAGACGGGCATGCTTGACATCCAATATAGTCTCGTTTATACTATCAGCATAGTCTAAACGAGACTAATCGCGTCCTACTCCTGTGGACCAGCCCGGCGGGTCGGTCGCCCAATCCCGGAGGTCGCCCATGCCTTCCCAAGCACTCGTCACTCGAGTCACGCCGGTCATCTTCGTGGATCAAGTGGAACCCTGCCTGCCTTTCTGGACCGAGCGCCTGGGGTTCACCAAGGTGGCCGAGGTGCCCGGTCCGGACGACAAGCCCCAGTTCGCGCTGCTGGTTCGGGATGGCATCGAGGTCATGTACCAGACCTGGGCGTCCCTGGCAGCCGAATCACCCGCGGCGGCCTCCGGCCCCAGGGGCCATTCCATCGTGCTCTTCATCGAGGTGGCCGAAATCGACCGGGTGGATCAGGCGCTCGCGGGGTTGCCACGAGTCGTGGAGCGGCACCAGACCTTCTATGGCATGGACGAGTTCAGCGTCCGCGAGCCGGGCGGTGCGGTGGTGACGTTCGCGATGAAGGTGGGGGCGTGAGACGTGAGACGTGAGACGTGAGACGTGAGACGTGAGACGTGAGACGTGAGACGTGAGACGTGAGACGTGAGACGTGAGACGTGAGACGTGAGACGTGAGACGTCGCGAAGGTCGGTAGCACAACGAGAGTTGTCCAGCCCTTAACTCACCGTTCACCTTTCACCCTTCACCGTCACCCGATCCACCACGGCTCCATCTGACCACGTCCCGCACCACCCGGGCCGCGCTCCATGCCAGCAGGAGCGCGAACAGAGGCGGCATGAGCAGCATGGCCCACCCGGGCAACCCCAGGATACCGCCGAGCCGCGGGGCGAGGCGCCAGAGAGCGGGCGTCGGAATGGTGAGCCCGAGCAGGGCACCCCAGGAGATCGTCCCCGCCACGCCGGCGCGCCAGGCCGGGTGCCGGCGCCAGGCCGACCAGATCGCGGCCGCGATCGGCACCGCCCACCAGCCACCGAACCAGGTGCCAGCCGCGAGGACAAGGGCAAGCAGCAGGATCTCCATCATCGCGGCGCTGCATCCGGCAGGAGTTGGAGGGTGCTGGTCTGATACCGGGTCAGCTCGGCAGCCGCGCGGGGGAAGCGTAGCGTATCCAGCTCTCCGTCCCGCCAATGCGGAAGCCGGTCGAGATAGCGCGAGCTGGCGGGGTTACCTGACTGGCCGCCGGGATAGACTCCCCATGCCCTGAGCTCCGGTCCCAGCTCCACCACCATGCGCCAGCTGGGTCCGAAGTCCCCCCTTCCACTCGAGGGGTTGAGTGTCGACTGACCGCCCTGCACCGGCACTCGCAGCGCGGAGAGCGACGGAATCCGGAGCAGGTGGTAGATGTTCGCGTACCGGATGCGATCCCACCGCCAGCCACCGGCGTCGGGCTCACCATGGAGCCGCAGGGTCTGGCCGAGGGCCAGTGCCAGGGCCCGCGCCAGCAGACGGTCACGATCCTCCACCACCTGAGGGGTGCGGTGGTCGTCCCACCAGACGCTGTTCGAATCCGCCAGCAACGTGGCGGTCACGGCGAGCCCCGGGGCCGGCTCCACACCGTCCAGCTCGTCCCACAGAAGCTTCTGCAGCTGGCCCAGCGCCGCCTCATACAGGACCGCCCGGGTGTTGTCCCTGGTATACCGGCGGTCCCATTGGGCGAGCAGCGCCGCCGCGCGGCGAACCGTGTCGTCCTGAGCGAACCTGGCGGCGGCGGCGAGGAAGGCGGGCGCGAAGATGTCCGCGGCGGGGCTTCCCGGATCGGTCTGGAACCGGCGCATGGCGTCCGGGGTAGCGGCGCTGTCCGCCCGCAGCAACTGGTTGATGCGGATGGCCCGCCAGGGTGAATACCAGTTGGCGCCGAGATACCGCGGGTTCACCCGGGGATCGATGGGCTGCTGGTTGGCGGAGGCGAGGTATCCCTGCGCCGGGTTACTGGCCTGCGGCAGCTCAGCCAGGGACCAGTCCCCGGTCCAGTCGCCGGTCGAAGTCTCACCTCGCTGCACCAGATCACCGCGACCTCCCGGTCGGATGGGGAAGCGGCCGCTCGACCGGATGGCGATGGTTCCCCGCCGGTCGGCCACCAGCATGTTCTGCGCGGGCGCGCGGTAGCCGGCCATGGAATCGAGCCAGGCAGCCGCGCTCGTGGCACGAGCCGCCCGGCCAAAGGCACCCAGGTCCCCACCCGCTTCCAGCACCGTCCACCGCACCGAGCGCCACCCGTCCGCGGCGCGGCGCAGCGGGCCGCGATGGGTGTAGCGAATCGTGTCGACCGCCAGCAACTGCCCCCGTGGTCCCAGGAAGCGCTCGGTTTCCATTCGGAGGTCCCGCCAGGCCCCGTCGACCCGATAGCGGGCGGGGCTCTGCACGTTGTCCACCACCTCGGCGTACTGATCCATCACGTCTGCTTCGGTGTTGGTGAAGGTCCAGGCGACATCGCGATTGAACCCGATGAGCACCCCGGGCGCCCCGGGGATGGTGACTCCGTAGACGTCGAGCGAATCGGCAACCACCAGATGGACCTCGTACCAGATCGCGGGAAGGGTGAGCTCGAGGTGCTGGTCGCCCGCCAGGAGCGCATGCCCCGAGGCGCTGCGCGCGGCGGCCACGGCCCAGTTGTTGGAGCCGATGGCGTCGTTCTCGATGCTGCCCGAATCGGTCTGGGCTACGGCTGCATCCTCCGCGCGGCGCACCGCGAGGGCGCCGGAGGGTGGCGGCAGAGGTCTATGGTTGAATCGTGGCGCCCGCTCGCCGTTGGGTTGGAGCGGCTCCTGCACCGGGCTCTCGATGGGATAGAGGGCGTCCGCTGCCCGGGCACCGACCGCCTGTGCCACCGCCGCGTGCAGATCCTCCAGATCGCTGTGCGCGAGTGTCCATCCCATGCGGCCCAGCAGATGCAGGCTGTTGACCGGAGCCCAGCGCTCCGGCACGCGGCCCAGCAGGGCATACTCGAACGGCCGGTTCCGTCCCAGGTTGTCGATCCAGGCATTCACGCCGTCGGTAAAGGCATCTAGCAGACGGCGCTCGCGCTCGGGGAGAGCGGCCAGCCGACGACGTGCGGCATCGGGCAGACCCAGACCACGCATTCCCCGGTCGAGCCTCAACGCCGCCCGCCCAGCGATTTCGGTCAGCCGGCCCGCACCCGCCCGGGCCTGCAGCTCGAGCTGAAACAGCCGGTCCCGGGCTACGACATAGCCCAGGGCCCGAACGGCGTCGGGCTCCGTGACAGCGAAGATGTGCGGGACCCCGCGGTCGTCGTACCGCACATCGACTGGATGAGTGAGACCGGGGATGACCGCCGAGGCACGGCGCGGAAGCTCGGCATGGCGGGCGACGCTCCACGCTCCGGTGACGGGATCGAGCAGCGGGCCGAGCGGAGGAAGCGGTGCGGGGGGACGGAGACTGAGACCAACCAGCGCGATGAGCACCGCCAGCGCGAGGGCGGTGCCGGCATGCGCGAGCCTCACGGATGATACCGGGCCTTGAGCAGTCTGCCCCAGGTCCAGCTTATGGGAGACACCTTGGTCGCGGCACCCTGCTCGTTCACCACCGGGTGTCCCTCGTTGACCCAGCGGAACAGTCCGCCGTCCAGGTTCGATACCCGGGTGAAGCCGGTGTCGCTCAGCGCCTTCACCATTGCCGCCCCGACGACTCCCGGACCATCGTAGACCACCACCGGAATGTCGCGGCGGACGTGCTGGAGCCGGGTGATGTCCGGCTGTGACGGGTCGAGGTTCAACGCGCCGTCGACGTGGCTCAGGCCGTACTGATCCGCCGGGCGGGCATCCACCAGGAGGGGCGGAGGACGGTTGGGATCCCGCATCCAGGCGACCAGCTCACCCGGAGTCACCCGCCGGACATCGCGGAACTTGAGCGCCACGGCCTCCCGCAGAATCAGGCTGCCGAGCGGACACCCATCCCACGCCAGGCCCGCGACGAGGACAATGAGCAGGACCAGCATGACAATGGTCCGCCTGGTGAAGCGCTTGCGCGGCTTGGCCTGGGGCATTGGTGGACCCGAGCGCGTTGAACCTGCTGCCGGAGATCGGGGGAGGAACGGCGGCTTGTAAGGTATGGACTATGAGGTAGGGGACGTAAGTAGGAGCCGCTGTGGCCCGGGTCACCTCGGGTCGAGATCGCAGGTAGAAACGAACCAGGGCGGACCACGCCGGTCCGCCCTGTTGCAATTCGAGTTTTCCCGGGCTAGCGGCCCCGGCCGCCGCCACGGTCCCGATCGTCCACCTTGCGGGTCTTCGCGAGAATCTCGGCTTGCTTGGCTGCGAGCCGGATCATCCGCTCGGGAGTCTGGGCCTTCATGATCTGGCGGGGCGCGCCAGCGGTGAAGACGACCTTCCCCTCCTGGATCTCGAAGGTCAATGGCCGGCCGGTCGTCAGCTCGAAGGTGCCAATCACATTCTCTCCGGCACCCTGAGCCGTTTTGACCCGCTCGGCCAGGGCCTCGCGGCTGGCCAGCCCTTCCAGCGAAACCGGGGGCTTGCCGAATGGAGTGATCGGCTGGACCAGGATGGCAACCTTGGCTCCGGTCAGGGAGCTCGCCACCCGGACTTCCTTTCCACCCACTTCCTTGGCCCAACGGAGCGCTTCACGCTCCGCCGGGGATGGACCTTTCGCACCGGCCGCAGGCGCCGCCTTTGGGCCAGCCTGCTTCTGCTGTTCCTGGGTGCGTTTGATGGCCTTGAGGTATTCTGGTTCGTCGTTCGACACGGCTCGATTCTCCGCCAGACCACGTGCTTTGCTAGGGGAGGAGAAGATACACCGGAGGCGGACCCTCGGCCAGCTTGACGAACCCGGCAGCAACGCCTCATCGCGGTGATGCCGTGGTGGTATTCACGGGCCCCGGCTGGCGATTCGAGTGCCCCGACCGGTGTGCGGCTGGGAAATCACCTCGGCTCCGACCTTGAGCCCAGCCCGCCGGAGCCGGGAGCCGTTGATCTCCGCCCCCTGCCCACCGAGGACCACGAGAGTCCCCGGCGGAAGCAGACGCGGCAGACGACGCAGCTCCGGCAGACGGCCGCTCACGTTCGTGGGGTCCGCAGCCGACAGGGCCACAACCTGGGGCACCAGCGTCCAGGTCGCATCCACCAAGTCCTTGAGCGGCAGATCGGCGCCGAGGTACCGCACCCGCCACCCGGAGGTCTGCAGACGGACCAGAGTGACGAGAATCCCCCACTCATGACTCTCTCCCGGCAGGCATGCGGCCAGCAGCAGGGGGCCGGCGCCGCCAGCGGCCGCGAGCTCGAGCTTGAGCTGCTGCACCACTACCTCACTCGCGAGGTGCTCAGCGGCGACGCTCAGCCGGCCGAGCGCCCAGAGATCGCCGATGACCTCGCCGAGGGGCAGGATGATCTCCCGACCGAACCGCTCGCTCTGCATGCTCCGCCGCTGTTCATCCAGCAGGGTATCGAGCCGATCGCGGTCGAGCCGCTTCACGGCCTCCAGCAGCAGGGCCAGCGGAGAGCCGTCGGTGCCCCGGCCTTCCGCCCGGGCGATGACCGACTCACGGGGTTCACGCACCAGGTTGCCGATCCGTTCCCCCGCGGCGCACAGCCGGGCAAAGGCGCGCAGCAGGGCCACCTGCTCGCTGGTGTATTTCCGATAGCGGTTGGGCTGGCGGCCGGGGCGGACCACTTCGTACCGCCGTTCCCAGGCACGCAGCCGTGCCGTGGCCAGGCCGGTGAGCTCTGCCACCTCGTGGATTTCGTAAGTGCGGTTGGGAGCGGGGGCCGTCATGGGGAGGGAGGTGGACTGGGACGCCGTCAAATGTTATCTACTGGAACAATGAACACTATATCGGCCCGTGCCATGGCCCGCCAGCACCTGTTAGTTTGCTCCGTCCTTTGCGGAGACCTCGCCTGACCACCCCTGCGATCGCGCCACCATCACCGGTGAACCCGCTCTTCGCTGACCCGGCCTGGCGCACCATCAACTCGCTGCGCGCGCTGGCCATGGACGCGGTGGAGCGGGCGCAGTCGGGGCATCCCGGCACGCCCATGGCTCTCGCTCCGGCGGCGTGGGTCCTGTGGGATCGGTTCCTCCGGTTCGATCCAGCTGCGCCGGACTGGGCGGACCGCGACCGGTTCGTGCTCTCCTGCGGGCACGCCTCGATGCTGATCTACGGTCTGCTGCACCTCGCGGGTTACGATCTCTCGCTCGAGGACCTGCGCCAGTTCCGCCAGTGGGGCTCCAGGACTCCCGGCCATCCGGAGCGGGGGCTGACCCCCGGGGTGGAGACCACCACCGGTCCGCTGGGCCAGGGGGTAGGCAACGCGGTGGGACTCGCGATCGCCGAACGGGTGCTGGCTGACCGGTTCAACCGGCCGGGCTTCCCCGTGGTGGCCCACCGGGTGTGGGGCTTTGTCAGCGACGGAGACCTGATGGAGGGCGTGGCGAGCGAGGCGGCGTCGCTCGCGGGGCACCTCCGGCTGGGACATCTCAAGCTGATCTTCGACGACAATCACATCACCATCGACGGCGACACGGCGCTCAGCTTCACCGAGGATGTGGGCCGGCGGTTCGAGGCCTATGGCTGGCAGGTGCAGCGGGTCGGAGACGCCAATGATCTGGCGGGCATCGCCGCGGCACTGGAGAACGCCCGGGTCGAGACCAACCGTCCCTCGCTGATCCTGCTCCGCAGTCACATCGCCGATCCGGCGCCAACCAAGCGGGACACCGCCGCGGCGCACGGCAGTCCGCTCGGCGCCGACGAGGTCAAGCGCACCAAGGCGATCCTGGGATGGCCGGAGGCCCCGTTCTACGTCGCGCCGGAGGCGGAGGAATGGCGCGAGCGCTGCCGCGCGCGTGGCCGGGAGGGTCGGCAGGCCTGGACCGAACTGTTCGCCCGCTACCGCACGGCCCACCCGGCGGCGGCGGCGGAGTTCGAATCGTGGCTGGCCGGCCGGTTGCCGCCGGGGTGGGACGAGGGACTGCCCGGCTTCACTCCGGCCGACGGCGCGCTCGCCACCCGGCAGGCATCGGCCAAGGTGCTGAACGCACTGGCCGCAAAGCTGCCCAACCTGATGGGTGGCTCCGCCGACCTGGCGGAAAGCACCGGCGCCGAGATCAAGGGCGGGGCCAGCTTCGGCCCGGGGAAGGTCGGGCGGAACCTCCATTGGGGAGTTCGGGAGCACGGCATGGCGGCGTGCCTCAACGGCATGGCGGCTCACGGCGGGCTGCGTCCCTACGGCAGCACCTTCCTGATCTTCACCGACTACTGCAAGCCCTCGATCCGCCTCTCCGCATTGATGCACCTGCCGGTGATCTACATTGGCACCCACGATTCCATCGGCCTGGGCGAGGACGGTCCGACCCACCAGCCCATCGAACAGCTGGCGATGCTCCGGGCAACGCCCAATGTCACCGTGATCCGGCCCGCCGATGCGGGAGAGACGGTGGAGGCGTGGAAGGCGGCCATCGCGCGGACCGACGGACCAACCGTGCTGGCGCTGACCCGCCAGAAGCTGCCGATCCTCGACCGCGGCCGGCTGGGCGCGGCGGCGGGAACCCTGCGGGGCGGCTATGTGCTGCTGGATGCGCCGGGAGGTGCTCCCGGTGTGATCGTGATCGCCACGGGATCGGAGGTCTCCATCGCGCTGACGGCGGTGGAGCGCCTGCATGCCGAGGGAATCGCGGCACGGCTGGTTTCGCTCCCCTCCTGGGAGCTGTTCGAAGCCCAGCCGGCCGACTATCGTGAGTCGGTGTTACCGGCCGCGGTGACCCGCAGGGTGGCGGTCGAGGCCGCGGCCAGCTTCGGCTGGGAGCGGTGGGTGGGCAGTCACGGCGCGATCATCGGCATCGATCACTTCGGTGCATCGGCCCCGGCCGACGTGCTGTACCGGCAGTTCGGCTTCACGGAAGACCGGATTGTCGACACGGTAAAGGGACTTCTCAAGTAGTTCCGAGTGCAGAGTTCCGAGTTCAGGGTGACGAACCGGAACTTTGAACTCGGAACTCGGAACTCGGAACCTCAATGACCAACCCGCTCGTTCAACTCGGCTCACTGGGCCAGAGCCCCTGGTACGATTTCATCACCCGCGACCTGATCACGTCGGGAGCGCTGGCCCGGCTGATCGCCGAAGACGGTTTGCGGGGGATGACGACCAACCCGACGATCTTCGAGAAGGCGATCGCGGGGAGCGAGCTGTACGACGAGGACATCCGTCGGCTGGCGGCGGAAGGAAAACGCCCGGTCCAGATCTTCGAGGCGCTGGCGGCGGAAGACGTGCGCGCCGCCTGTGACCTCTTCCTGCCGGTGTACCACGAAAGCAGGGGGATGGACGGGCTGGTTTCGATGGAGGTCTCCCCCGCCCTGGCCCACGACGGCGCGGGCACGATCGCGGAGGCCGAGCGGCTGTGGAGCCGCATCGCCCGGCCCAACGTGATGATCAAGATTCCCGGCACCCAGGCCGGCCTGCCGGCGATCAGCCACTGCCTGGCGCTGGGCATCAACGTGAACGTCACCCTGTTGTTCGCGGTGCGGCGCTACCGCGAGGTGGTGGAGGCCTTCTTCACCGGCCTCGAGCGCCGGATGGCGGCGGGAAAGCCGGTCGCCGGGGTCGCCTCGGTGGCTTCGTTTTTCGTAAGCCGGATTGATGGCAAGGTGGGCGGCGGAAGCGCGGCAATCGCCAACGCGGCGGTGGCCTACCAGGCCTTCGAAGAGCTGTTCGCCTCGGCACGCTGGCTGGCGCTCGCGGCCCAGGGGGCGATGGTACAACGGCCGCTGTGGGCCTCGACCAGCACCAAGGACCCCTCGCTGCCCGACGTGTACTACGTCGAGGCGCTGATCGCGCCGCTCACGGTGAACACCCTTCCCCCCGCGACCTTCGCTGCCTACCGTGACCATGGCAAGCCGGCGGTCCGCATCCGCGAATCAGCCGCGCGCGCGCCGGCGGTGCTGACCGGGCTGGCCCGGGCGGGCGTCGACCTGGATGAGGTGACCCGCACGCTGGAAGTGGAGGGGGTCAAGTCGTTCGCGGCCTCGTACGAGTCGCTGCTCAAGGTCATCGAGCAGAAGGCAGCGGTGCTGGTCTAGCCGCCGCGCCGCCGTGCGGCTGCAACAGCCCCACCGCGTCTATTCGCTCACCGCAAATTCGACCGCCGCCCCGATGTGCAGCGCCGTCGTGTTGACATAGGTCACCCCGGCGACCTCGAAGATCGGGAGTGTCTTCTGGCCGGGAAACGCCAGCGGCAGCTCCGTACAGGCCAGACAAACCAGGGACTCCGTGGCGGGCCGCCGCTCCAGCCAAGCGCTCGCGATCTCCCCGATGCGGGCCGCGGCATCGGCGTGACTGCCACGCTGCAGGCGGGCGATCAGCCCGATGGTCGAATTCCGTGCCGCCTCGTCGGCCGGACCAGTGGCGTCGACTCCGTTCGTCGCAAACGCTTCGCGGAGTCGGGAGGAACTCATCGTCAGGGCGGTGCCCAGGACGAGCGCCTGCCTGGCTCCCACCCGGGCGCATTCCCGCGCGACGACCTCGAACAGGTTGATGACCGGGATCCCGATGCCGCTCACGATCTCCGCGAACCGGTGATGGGGAGTGTTGCTCGCCATCAGAGCGCACTCGGCGCCGCTTGCCTCCAGCCGCTGCAACGCCACGTGATGGTAGCGATCGAACCGTGACCATGAGGCCTCGTCCCCATCGATGCCCATGAACGAGACCGCTCGGGCCAGGTCGAGCGATTCGATGGCCATCTCGGGGGTCGACGGAATGCCACTGGGATCACCGCCCGGGTGCCGGGCCTCGCCCAGGCGACAGATGCCCGTGTAGTACTCGACGGTGGATGCCCAGCCGACCCCGCCCACGATTCCGATCTTCTTCACGATGGGTCCGCCCATTCCTCTCTGCCGGTTGACGCCATTCCGCGGCGGTGGCCGCCCTACGGGTGCCGTTCCCCGGTCGTGGCGCGAATGCCGAGGGTGCCATCGACCACTTCCACGAAATTCCGCTCCTCGCGGAGGATCAATCGGCTGGTTCGCGCCAGCTCGAAATTGGCTCGTGCCTCGGGATCCGATTTCAGACGTGCCCGGTAGGCCTCGTATGACGCCAGACCATCGAAAGCGATGAGGCCCCATGCCACGTTGTTGGTTCCCTCGTGCGGCAGAAAGTATCCGACCAGGTGGCCCCCACACCGTGGAATGATCCTGCCCCACTCCTCCGCGTACTGCCTGAAGCCGTCTCGCTGGAATGGATCGATCTCGTAGCGGATGATGCAGGTGATGGTCATCTGGAGTTTCCCTGCCGGTCGAGGTTGGGGACTCCGGCTCCGGCCGGTCCGGTATCTCCGGTGACGGCGACAGCCGGGTGGCTGAGCGGGGGGGCGATCACCTGCCCTCCCGGAAGGAGCGGCCGAGTTCGGGGCCGAGCCCGTGGTAGCAGCGGAAGTTGTACAGCAGGGGATGCCAGCGGGCGGGATCCACCTGTCGCCCGTCGGGCTTGAGGATGTCTGGTGCGGCGTGAATCCGAAGCACCCGCACCTCCACCGCCGCGGCATCGGGTTCATGCTCGAGCGGCCGGATCGCCACGACCCGACCCTCGAGCTGCAGGTCACAGTCCCGTACCCGCGGCGGCCGGACAATCTCCGAGGCGATCGGCTCGAGTCGCGCGGCCGCGAACTTGTCCCGCTCGAAACGACCGCCATAGGCCAGCACGTGCGGGGGCGGTGGGTCCTTTCCGCTCAGGGGGGCCAGCCGTTCCACCGCTTGCCAGAGTCTCGGGCCCGGCAGGTTGATGACGCACTCCCCGGTGCGCTCCAGGTTTCCGCAGGTCTGTCCGCCGCGCCCCAATCCCAGCAGCGCCGTCCAGCCCAGCGCCCAGAAGGAGGACATGGGAGCGAGATTGGCGCTGCCATCGGGGTTGGTCGAAGCGATCAGGGCGACAGGCGTGCCGGGATAGATGATCCGCGGCTCGATGGCCCGGTAGGAGGCGTCCCCGGCAGGGGAGGCGAGTTGCTGGCAGGTGGCGGCCTTTGGCATGCGTCACGATAGCGGCGCGACGCTTCGATGGCCGTCGAAGCATCGCCATCGCATATTCCGGCCATGCCCGCCGCCCGGCACAGACCCAACCCATCAGCGGACGCCTCGGTGGCTCCGGCCGCGGCGCTGCTCGCCGACCCGGCTCGCGTGGCGATGCTCTGGGCCCTGATTGATGGCCGGGCCCTTCCGGCCGGCGAGCTGGCGCGGGCCGCAGGCGTGAGTCCATCGACCGCCAGCGCTCATCTCGGCCGCCTGGTTGCGGCCAAGTGGGTCGGCGCGGAAGACCAGGGACGTCACCGCTACATGCGGCTGATCAACCCTGACGTGGCCGACCTGCTGGAAGCGCTCGCGGTGGTGGGCGGCCCTCCTCCCGAGGCACCCGGCGGGAGGGGCGGACCGTCGGATGAGCTGCGGCTGGCGCGAGGCTGCTACGATCACCTGGCCGGGCGCGCCGGGGTGGCGCTCACGGAGGCGCTGGTGGCCGATGGGTCCATCGCCGAGGACGGACGGACCTATGGCGTTACTCCATCGGGGCGCATTCGACTCGGCGGGCTGGGAATCGACACCGAGGCGATCGCGGCGGAAGCCCGCAAGAGTCGGCGGTACCTGGCACGGGTCTGTCTCGACTGGAGTGAGCGGCGACATCACCTGGCGGGAGCGCTGGGCCAGGCCCTGCTCAATCAGGTGCTCGCGCTGGGTTGGTTCGAGCGGCGTCGCGGGTCGCGGGCGCTGCGGCTCACCAACGCGGGGAGGCGGGCGCTGTGGCGGGAGTGGGGAGTGAGGCTGATGTAAGGCGGGAAGGCGGGGGGGCGGGAGAACGACCCAGCTCATTTCCGCCGTTTCGCCCGCCCGCCTTTCCGCCCAGGGTCACCAAGGAACAAGCGGTAGGCAGGATTTCCGGTCTCGTCGATCCACTGGTATCCCACCTTCGCCAGAAATCGCCGGAATTCGGGCATCTCCCTCGGCGGCACCTGCATGCCAACCAGCACCCGGCCGTAGTCGGCCCCGTGGTTCCGGTAGTGGAACAGGCTGATGTTCCAGTCGGAGCGCATCGCGTGCAGAAACCGGAGCAGCGCGCCCGGCCGTTCGGGGAACTCGAACCGGTACAGCAACTCGTTGCTCGCCAGCTGGGCGTGGCCGCCGACCAGGTGGCGCACGTGGAGCTTGGCCATCTCATTGCGGGAAAGGTCCAGGGCGCGGAACCCGTTGCGAGTGAGCGCCTGGATGATTTTCGCGGTCTCCCGCCGGTCCTGCACCTGCAGCCCGACGAAGACATGGGCCATGTCGGGGTCGGCAATGCGGTAGTTGAACTCGGTGATGTTGCGAGGACCGATCGCGGCGCAGAAGCGCCGGAAGCTGCCGGGCCGCTCCGGGATGGTCACCGCGAGGATGGCCTCCCGCTGTTCCCCCACCTCGGCCCGCTCGGCCACGAACCGCAGCCGGTCGAAGTTGATGTTGGCTCCGCAGGCGATGGCGACGAGTGACTTGCCGGTGGCGCCGGTCCGGGCCACCCACGACTTGGCGCCGGCGATGGCGAGGGCTCCAGCCGGTTCGAGGATGCTCCGGGTTTCCTCGAAGACATCCTTGATCGCCGCACAGATGGCGTCGGTATCCACCAGGATCATCTCGTCGACACACTTCCGGGCCAGGCGGAAGGTCTCCCTCCCCACGGTGCGGACCGCCACCCCGTCGGCGAAGAGACCGACGTGCGGCAGGGTGACCCGCCGCCCGGCGCGGAGCGAGCGGTCCATCGCATCGGCATCGGTCGGCTCGACCCCGATGATCCGCACCTCCGGGTGCAGCTGCTTGACGCAGGTGCCGACTCCGGCGATGAGACCGCCGCCACCGACGGCCACGAAGATCGCGTCGGGAACCACCGCGGCCTGGCGCAGGATCTCGAGCCCGATGGTTCCCTGGCCCGCGATGACGTCGGGGTCGTCGTAGGGATGCACGAAGGTGAGCCGCCGATTGCGCCCCAGCCGTCGGGCCTCTCGATAGGCCTCGTCGTAGGTATCGCCGTGGAGCACCACCCGGGCCCCACGGGCCGCGACCGCCTCCAGCTTGATCCGCGGGGTGGTCACCGGCATCACGATCACGGCGCGGCAGCCGAGCCGCTGGGCGGCGAGGGCCACACCCTGGGCGTGGTTGCCGGCCGAGGCGGCGATGACGCCCCGACGCCGGGCCGCCGCCGGCAGACGTGCCATGCGGTTGTAGGCGCCGCGCAGCTTGAAGGAGAAGACCGGCTGCATGTCCTCACGCTTGAGGAACACCCGGTTGCCGAGCCGGGCGGACAGTCCCGGCGCGGCCTCCAGCGGAGTCTCGATGGCCACATCGTAAACCCGGGCGTTCAGGATGCGGCGGAGGTAATCGATCGGCATGCGAGAGGGGGGCGACGAGGCGACGAGGCGACAGGGCGAGGCGACAGGGAGCAATGGGACCACTGTGCGAAGTATGGATCTCCTGTGCTCCGGACGCTACCGACGCTGCCCTTCTCCGAGTAGGCTTCTCCCGTTACCGGTTCCCGTTTCCCCCGTTCCCGTCTGCACACTCTCCGACCTCTCGTACCCCGACCAATTCCATGATCGGCTTCCTGCGCCGCTTGAGCCTGACCTACTGGATCTTCATCGGCATGGCCGTGGGGATCGCGGTGGGATACGTCGACCATCGGCTGCCCGACCGCGATTTCACGCCGTACATCAAGCCGCTGTCCACCGTGTTCCTCAGGATGATCAAGTCGATCGTGGTACCGATCATTTTCGGAACCCTGGTGATGGGCATCGCGGGCCACGGGGACGACCTCAAGCGCATCGGCCGCCTGGCAGTGAAGTCGCTCGCCTATTTCTGGCTGATGACCTTCGCCGCCCTCGCCATCGGGCTCATCGCCGGCAACCTGACCCAGCCGGGGGTGGGGGTGATCCTTCCGCCCCCCGACCCCAATACGCCGATTCCCACGGGGGCGCCCACCACCTTCGGCGGCTTTCTGGAACATGTGGTGCCGAAGAGTTTCTTCGAGGCGGCCACCAACAACGAGGTGCTGCAGGTGGTGTTCTGGAGCAGCCTGCTCGCGATCGGCCTCACCCAGGTGAAGGGCAGACCCAAGGAGACGATGCTCGCCTTCGCCGAGGGTGTGGCGGAGGCGATGTTCAAGTTCGTGGGTCTCATCATGAAATACGCGCCGATCGGCATCGGCGCGGCCATGGCGGTGACGGTGAGCCACAGCGGCATGGGGGTCATCGTCAACCTGGCCAAGCTGGTGGGAACGCTCTATGGGGCGCTCATCGTCTTCGCGCTGGCAGGGCTCCTGCCCGCGGCACTGCTGGCTCGCATCCCTATCCGCGGATTCCTGCGACATGTGAAGGACCCCGCGATCGTTGCCTTCACCACCACCAGCTCGGACGCCGCCCTCCCGCTCGCCATGCAGCGGATGATCGAGTTCGGGGTGCCCCGCCGCATCGTCGCGTTCGTAATTCCCACCGGCTACTCCTTCAACCTCGACGGTTCCACCCTGTACCTGGGCGTCGCCTCCCTATTTGTGGCCCAGGCCGCGGGAGTGCACCTCTCGGTGGGGCAGCAACTCGTGATGATGCTGACCCTGCTCATCACCAGCAAGGGGATCGCGGCGGTCCCTCGGGCGTCGCTGATAGTGCTGTCCGGGGTGCTCACCGCGTTTGGCCTGCCGCTCGAGGGGGTGGCAGTGATCCTCGGGGTCGATGAGCTGATGGACATGGCCCGGACCATGGTCAACCTGGTGGGCAACTGCCTTGCCAGCGCCATCATGGCCCGGTGGGAAGGGGAGTGGGGAAACCCACCCGTGGGGGAGGAGAAGGGGGTGTTGGCGGTTGGCCATTAGCCGTGAGCCGTGAGCCGTGAGCCGTGAGCCGTTCGCCGGAAGGTCGCAACCCGACCCTCCGGATGCTGGCCGCCTAGGACCAGCTGATGGCAAACGGCTAATGGCTAGTGGCTCGTGCCCTGCAACCTTTCCCCGCGCCCGGACGTCTATAACCGGTCTCCCACCGGAACCGGATCGTTCATGCACGCCAGTGCCGCGCTCCTCGTCCTCGCCGCCGCAACCACTCCCCCAATCTCCGCGCCAGTCGGCAACATCCGCTACGACGTGAGCTTTACTCGGGAGCTGGCCTCCCGCCGCCAGCTTGGCGTGTCCATGGCCTTTGACGTGACGGGCTCGGGCGATGTGCTCCTGTCGCTCCCGGCGTGGACTCCGGGCGCGTACGAGATGGGCTGGTTCTCCCGCTGGGTCTCCGGCTTCACGGCCAGCAGCGCCGGCAAGCCTCTCAAATGGGACAAGCTCGACTATGACACCTGGCGCATCCGACCGGCGGGGGTGCGGCAGATCCAGATCGGATTCCAGTACCAGGCCGATTCGCTGGACAACGCGATGGCCTGGAGCCGGAGCGATTTCGCCTTCTTCAACGGCACTAACGTCTTCCTCTATCCCGAAGGGCGCAGTTTCGAGTTTTCGGCCGCCGTCCGAATTCACACCGAGGCCGACTGGCGGGTAGCCACCGGGATGCGGCCCGGGCCCGAGCGGGACAGCTTCGGCGAGAAGAACTATCACGACCTGGTGGACATGCCGTTCTTCGTGGGCCACTTCGATCTCGACAGCGCCCAAGTGGGCGGAGTCAACGCCCGGCTGGCGACCTACCCCGCCGGCCAGCTCGCGGGTCCGGCACGGACGGCGTTCTGGGATCAGTACCGCCGGATGTTCGCCCCGGAGGCCAAGACGTTCGGCGAGACCCCGTTTGCGGCTTACACCACGTTCATGGTGTTCGACTCGGGCTTTGGCGGGGGATCGGCGCTGGAGCACCAGAACTCGCATCTGGGGATCTACACCCCGGAAGGGATCGGCCAGCTCTGGGTCGCCTCGGTCACCGCCCACGAGATGCTCCACGCCTGGAACGTGAAGCGGCTGCGACCGGCGGAGATGGTGCCCTATCGCTATGACGCCCCCGAGCCAACCCCGTGGCTGTGGGTGAGCGAAGGGATCACCGACTACTACGCCGACCTGGTGCTGACTCGCGGCGCGGTCATGGATTCGACCGGATTCCTGGCGGCGACTACCGAAAAGATCGTGACCGTCGGCAGCACCGTCCCCGTGGCGCTGGATGACGCGTCGCTCTCGACCTGGGTGCATCCGACCGACGGCACGGCCTACATCTACTATCCCAAGGGCTCCCTGGCGGGGTTCCTGCTCGACATCCTCATCCGAGACGCGTCGGACAACCGCCGTTCACTGGACGATGTGATGCAGGAGCTGTATCGCACGACGTACAAGGCGGGCAAGGGCTTCGGAGGAGCCGACTGGTGGGGAGCGATCCGCCGCGCCGCGGGGGGCAGGGACTTTGCCTGGTTCAACGAACGCTACGTGGACGGCCGGGAGCCGTTTCCGTGGGACAGCGTGCTGCCGCTGGCGGGACTCAAGCTGGTCACCGACACCACCCGCATCCCCCGCCTCGGGATCGAGACCCAGTCCGACTCCGCCGGATTCCGGGTCACCAACGTGGCTCCCGAGGGCGCCGGAGCCGCCGCGGGGATCCGTCCGGGAGACGTGATCCTGCAGCTGGGCGAGGTACCCATCGCGGGCGAGGCCAGCTTCAACGACTTCCGCACCCGCTACACCAGCCGGGAAGGTGAGGGCGTTCCCATCCGGATCCGGCGGGGCAACCAGGAGGTCACCCTGAGTGGCACGGTTCGACTCAGCGTCGTCACCAGCGACCGAATCGCGCTGGATCCGAACGCCAGCCCGAAGGCGGTGAGGATCCGGCATGGGCTGTTCGCGGGAGTGACGGGGAGCTAGGCTGAGCGCCGTCAGCCGTTAGCCGTCAGCCATCAGCCGTTGGCCGTCAGCCGTCAGCCGTCAGCCGTCAGCCATCAGCCATCAGCCATCAGCCATCAGCCATTGGCCGTTGGCCGTTGGCCGGAAGCTGGTGCTTATCTTTCGGTGGCGGTGTCTCACGTCTCACGTCTCACGTCTCACGTCTCACGTCTCACGTCTCACGTCTCACGTCTCACGCCTCACAGCACATATATGCCCCGACTCCCCGATTTCATTGACCAGACCAGGCGCATCACCAGCGGCGACCCCTGGTACGGCGACGCCATCCTGGCAGTCCTCGCCGGAGTGACTCATGAACAGGCCGCCGCGCGGCCAATCCCGAACGCCCACTCGATCTGGGAGCTGGCGCTGCACATGCAGTCGTGGGTGCGGGAAGTCACCCGCCGCCTGCAGGTGGGACGCTGGCAGGAGCCGGCCGAGGGCGACTGGCCGAAGCCCCCCAGCCCCTCGGCCGACAACTGGCGGAAGGCGGTGGCGGAGCTGGAGCAGGCCCACCGGGGACTGCTCGCCGCGCTGGAGACGTTCCCCGAGCAACGGCTGGGCGAACAGCTGGGCCAGGAGCGCAATCAGGCGCTGGGCACCGGGGTGAGCTACGCCCAGATGCTGCACGGGATCCTGCAGCATGACGCCTACCACCTTGGCCAGATCGGATTGTTGCGGAAGGCCCTGCAGCAGAGATGAGTGTGGAGTGCAAAGTGAGAAGTGAGAAGTGAGAAGTGAGAAGGGAGATCTGCTCACCCCTTCTCCCTTCTCCCTTCTCACTTTCTACTCTCGCTTCTTCCTTCTCACTTCTTACTTCTCACCTCTTGCTTCTCACTGCTCACCGCCACCTGCTCACTGCTTACTGGTCAGAACCCCGGCTCCGGATCACACCCGGCCGCCGGCCTGGGGTCCCTCGCCAGGCAGTCATTCCTTGGGAATGGCATCCGGCTGAAGATCCGGTGGGTCGACAGGTCCTTTGGCAGGGTGTTCAGCCTGTTGTAGCGGCGCAGATCGATCCACCGGTGACCCCCTTCGAGCAGCAGGGAGTAGCGCTTGTTGTACAGCAGCTCGTCCAGCAGGGCTGGCTGCGTGACCGCCCCCGCGTAGGCCGGGAGCAGCCCGCTGGTCGTCCGGATGAGATTCAGGTCGGTCACCGCCGGCCCCAGGTTGTTGAGTCCGATGTTGGCCTCGGCCCGGAGCAGGATCAGCTCCTCATTTCGGATGATGGGTATCGGGGCAAGGTTGCTGGAATAGATGGTGAACTTGACCGAATCGGTGATGCCCGACACCGTCTTGCTGGGCCGGAAGATCGCGGTCTTGTCCAGCACCCGCTGATCCCGAGCGCCGCCGGTCTGCAACTGCGCGTCGGCCAGAATCGACGGGTGGGCAAACAGCGCCCGGGGCACGACGGTATCGGGAGTGCTGGCGTCGAACAGGGTATTGACCCGATCACCGGCGATCGTCGAGAACACGAAGTACACCCCGCGATCGAGCGGTGCCACGGTGTTGAGGAACGAGGCCTGCAGGAAGGTGAGCGCCCCGGTGAAGTCACCGGTGTAGACCGCGACCCGGGCCCGGAGCGCGCGGTTGAAGGTGATGAAGCTGGCCGGGTCACCGAATCCGGCGAACCCGCTGCTCAGCGGGAAGGGGAATGCCGTCCCGCCGGCCTGCAGGTGGGTGGCCGCCGAGTCGAGCAGGTTGGCGATGTGGGTGAAGACCGCTGCCTTGATCGCGATCGGGGCCGGCTTGGCGATGGGATCGATGTCCACGTCGATCGGGGCGCCCAGATCGTCGCGGGTGTTGATCACTTGCAGAAAATCGAGCGCCTGAATGGTCTGCACGAAGCCGGTGGTGGCCTCGATCTCCTCCGTGGTCATGGCGCTGGCCGGCAGCCGGGGGAGGGCTCGAAGCAGGATGTTGCCGCCGCGGATGTCGGCGTAGGGCGCGGCGAAGAGGTTACCTCCGAATGCGCCGCTGCCGCCGTCGAGCGGCCCGACCAGAAGCTCAGTGACGAACCGCGGATCGGCGGGATCGAAGTTGTACGACTCGCGGCCCATGATGCCGAGCTCCATCACGTAGCCGTTCTGGGCGGCGATGCCGACCCGTGACCCGAACAGCATTCCGGTGGCGGCCGAGAGGACCAGCGCCCGGGTGGGGTGGCTCACCAGCTGGTCCTGCCCCGGGTTATCGAGGTCCTGCACATCGAGCGTGTTGCACCCACTGGCGAGCAGCAGCCCCGTGAGTGCCGTGATGCGGATGGTTCTCATGGCAGTATTCCTCAGGGTGCCGGTGGTTAGAAGCCCAGGTCAACCGTCAGCCAGAAGCTGCGGCTGGGCGGGAACGGGGCGACGTCGATATTCCGGGCGATGGGCTGATTGCCGAAGTTGCTGACTTCCGGGTCGAGCCCGTCGTACTTAGCCGACAGGAACAGGTTCCGGGCGCTGAGCGAAACTTTGGCATAGCGCGCGCCCCGCCACAGCCCGCCGACCAGGTTGGGCGGCAGGTTGTAGGACAGGGTGAGCTCCCGCAGCTTGAGGAAGCTGGCGTCCTCGATCCAATTCCTGGTCACGAGGCCGAACCCGGAAATCCGGCGCTCTCCCACCGTCTCGGCGCTGCCGGGGATCGGCTTGTCGAAATCCTTGGTGACCCCGCCGAAGTCGTACAACAGCTTGGTCAGATTCAGGATGCTGCCGCCGTGCTGCCAGTCGAGCACCGTGTGCAAGGTAAAGCTGTGGAAGGTGAAATCGTTGACGAACCCCATCCGCCACTTTGGATTTGCCTCTCCGACTTTCCGGACCACGATCGAACCGTCGGGCAGCGTATCGTTCCCGACGATCTGGGTGGCGCTGGCACCCTTCTCGATCTTGAACGCCCCGATGGAGGTGCCGAAGCCACCGGTCTCGAAGGGGGGCACGTCCAGGCCGGTGATGGTGCTCTTGGTGGTAGAGAAAGTGACCCGGCTCAGCCAGTTGAAGTTGCGCCGCTGGAAGGGCTGGACCGCCGCGGCGATCTCCAGGCCCTTGGTCCGCATTTTGCCCCCGTTCAGGAACTCGGTGATGTAGCCCGACGATTCGTGCAGCTGCCGGGGGACGAGCAGATCGCTCATGTTCTTCTGGTACACGCTGAACTCCAGCGTGGCCGTCTGGTTCCACAGATAGGCGTCGAAGCCACCTTCGATCTCCCGCTCCCGCTCGGGATGCAGGTCGGGGGCGCCGATGCTGCCCAGGACTACGAGGGTCGGAAGCCCGCCGATGTTCTGCGACGCATCCAGCCGGGTGAATCGCTGGCCGTAGTCGGGCTCGAGTCCGGACTCGCCGTAGGCCAGACGCAGTTTGAACTCGTCCAGGAAACTGGCCGGCTTGATGAAGCGGTACGACGACGCGGCCTTGGGATACCAGAACAGCTTGCCGGCGTCGGCATTCAGGCTGCTCTGATCGGCGCGGACACCCAGGCTGACCAGCAGGCGGTCCTGGTCCGCCAGGACCTCCTCCTGCAGGAAGTAGCCCAGATTCTTGGCGAGCGACCGGTTCCGGAGCACCACTTTCCGGGTGGCGGCGTCGATGTTCTCCTGGCCGCCGACCAGGTTGTAGCCCTCGTTCTGCAGCACGTCCAGGTTGCGGCGGGTGTGCTGGATCCCGGCCGACGTGGTGGCGGTGAAGCGACCGTTCTCCGGGGTGTAGGTGTGGACCGCGTTGACGTCCAGGTTCAGGTTGAGATTGTTGCTCTGCTTGAGCAGGGAGGTTCCGAACTCGCCGTCATTCCCCTCGAACTGCAGGTCCGGCGGAAAGAACAGCGAATTCTCCTGGTTGAAGAAGTCGAGCCCGCCCCTCCCGATCAGCCGGAGCGACTGCCGCTCGTTGGTGAACAGGTCGTAATCCACGGTGCCGGAGCTGAGGAACCGCCACACATTCTCGTTGTTCTTCATCAACGCGGCGGTCTGCAATGGATTGCTGGGCACAAAGGGGTTGTCCCGGAAGCTGCCGTCAGTGCGGCGCTGCAGGTTGGTGAAGCTCGGCGTGAATGCCAGCACCACCCCGAAGCTGGTGGTCGAGTTGTCGTTGTTGGTCAGGCCGCGCTGGGCCAGGGTGTGCAGCACGTTGGTGGTCAACGCGGCATGGACCCTGGGGCTGATCCGTTGATCCAGGTTGAGCCGCACCGACTGCCGCTTGAAGCCGGTGTTGTCGATGATGCCCGGGGTGTTCTGCACCTGGCCGGAGAGATAGAACTGGGTTCCCTCACCACCTCCGCTCACCGACAGGAAGGTCTCCTGGGCCAGGTCCTTCCGATGGGCCAGCTGCCGCTCCAGGTTGAAGGCGAGGCCGGGGGTGTAGCCTACCGACGCGGCAGTTCCCGCCCCGTATACTGCGTCCACTTCGGCCGCCGTCTCGAACTTGCGCGAGCCGACCGTACGCGCCAGCTCGGAGAAGCCGAACCGCTGGGTCACGCTGACCTGCGGCTTGCCGACCAGGCCCCGCCGGGTGGTGATGATTACCACGCCGTTGGAGGCCCGGCCGCCATAGATGGCGGAGGCCGACGCCCCCTTAAGGATCTCGATGGACTCGATGTCCTCCGGATTCACGTCGGCGATGCGATTGACCTGGGCGTCCTGGTCGGGTGAGGTATTGCCACCGGCGGCCGCCGCCGTCACCGCGTTCTGGTTGGAGGGGATCGCCACGTCGCTGACCACGATGCCGTCCACCACATACAGCGGCGAGGCGGAGGCGTTGATCGAGGTGGTGCCGCGGAGCCGCATCTGCAGACCGCCACCCGGAGCGCCCGAGTTGCTCTGGATGTCCGCGCCGGCCACCTTCCCCACCAGCTGCTGCTCCACGCTCGCCGTCGGCGTGATGTTCAGGTCCTCGCTCGTCACCACCGCCACGGCCGACGCCAGATTCTTCCGCTCGATGCCGGTGGCCTGCCCTGTGATCACGATCTCTTCCAGCTTGAGCACGTCCCGGGCAAGGGTGAGATCCACCTGGCTCACGCCGGCCGCCACGGAGACCTCCCGCTTATGGTAGCCGACATACCGCGCCATCAGGATGACGTCTCCCTCTGGCACGTTCGGCAGGATGTAGGTGCCGTTCTCCTTCGTGTGGACCACCAGCCGTGTGCCCTTGATGGCGAGGGCGGCACTGCCGATGGGTGTACCGGTGGCCGAGTCCGTCACGGTCCCCGTGAGAACCCGCTCCTGGGCAGCCAGGGAGGCGCCTGACAGCGCGAGCATCCCGGCGGCCAGCCATACCAACCGAGGCTTCATAAGCTCTCCGTGGTTTGCTGGTGGACTATCGGTTGTGTGCTGATGAACAACGGGGGTGAGCTGGTCAATCTCCCGGCGGGTCCGGAATTGTCAAGTTTGCAGGAAGAAGTCCGTGGCCTCCAACAGGGAGACGGCGCGAGGCGCCGGCAGAACACCGAGCCCGGCCAGCACCGTTCCAAACAGCTCCTCGGGGGTGGCTCCCCGCAGCCGGAGCTCACGGATCGCGGTGTCCCCGCTGGCCTTGCTCAGTTTTTCGCCACTCGGTTTTCGGATGAGCGGGTGATGCAGGAAGGCGGGTGGTTCCGCCCGGCCCAGCATGCGCGCCAGCCGGATCTGCCGTCCGGTGGACTGGAGCAGATCGGCGCCGCGGATGACCAGGTCGACCCCCTGAACCAGGTCGTCCACCACCACGGCGAACTGGTAGGTCCAGTTGCCCAGCCGGTCGTGGAGCAGGAGATCGCCACACTGCCGGGAGGGCTCCTGCCGTTGTGGGCCCAGCAGCAAATCGGTGAACCGCTCCTCGCCCGGATCGATCACGACCCGGAGCCCGCGACCGGCTCCGGGCTCGAGGCCCCTGTCACGGCATCGCCCCGGGTAGGGTGTTTCCCGGTCGGGCACGTCACCCGTGACCTCGGTCAGGTCCCTGCGGGAACAGTCGCAAGCGTACACCAGGTGGCCGGCCCGCTGGAGCTGCTCCACGGCCTCGAGATACCGCTCGGGGACGTCGCTCTGGCGGAACAGCCGCCCGGAACCTGCGGGGATGTCCGGCTCGAAGCCGAGCCAGGCGAGATCCTCCAGCAGCGCCGCCTCGTACTCGGCCCGGCAGCGCTGCCGGTCGTGATCTTCGATTCGAAGCAGCACCTCCGCCCCGCGGGCCCGGGCCACGCCCCACACGAACAGCGCGTTGGCGACGTGTCCGAGATGCAGGTAACCGGTCGGGGCTGGGGCGAAGCGGGTCCGCGGCAAGGAAGCAGGGGAATCGGGGGTAGCGGTTCGTGGCGCGGCGCGGGGGCCACCGCAGGAGAAACTAACCGGCGCGGGGTCGGTTCGCGGTTCCCGGATGGCGAAAGGGCCGCCGGATGGGCGGCCCTTCGGCGTGCTCCAGTGGACCAGCGGGGCTCAGCCCTCCTGGCCTGACTCCGCGGTCTCCGGCTCCTGCAGCACCCGTGGCAGGGTGAGCCGATGTCCCGGCTCGCTGGGACGATCGGTCCGCCGGAGGTCGGTGATCGCGGCGTGGACCCGGTCGGTCAGGCGGCGCTCGTCGCGGAGGGTGTCGATCAGCGCCTCCGCCTGACGCGCCTGCAGCGAGAGGGCGGCGGCCTTTTCCAGCACGTAGTCGATCTGGGCCTTCTGCGACAGCAGCGCCTCGAGGCTGGTGCGAACATCGCCCAGCATCACGTCGGCATACGCCAGCCGCTCCTCGGCCTGCTCCAGCTGCCGCTTGCGGGTGTCGAGCGTGCGGAGCGCGCTGTCGGCGTCGCCCAGGCGGGAGAGCAGGGTGTCCAGCTCCGAGCGGGTCTGGGCGACCTGCGGCGCCGCCTCGGTGATGGCGCGGACATCGGTCATGGTCCGTTCCGCCAGCTCGTACAGGCCGCGGATCTCGGCCTCCAGCGCGGTGATGGTCGCCTGCCGGGCCGAGGCCTGGTCCACGGCCTGGGAGAGCTGCTGCTCGGTACTGCGCCACTCCGCCAGCTTGAGCTCGAACCCGGTGATCCGCTCCTGCACCGACTGCAGTGCCTCGACCCGGCCGTCCAGCCCGCGTGAGAGTCCCTCGAGACTGGCCAGTCGGTCCCCGGCCTTCTCCAGGGCCGAGTCGATCTCCCGCGCCCGCTCACCCAGCGACTCGGCGGCCGCGGCGGCTTCCTGCCGCAGGGCCGAGGCCCGCTCCAGGTGCTCGGTGGTACGCTGCAGCGCGGCCTGCCGCTGGTCAACGTCGTGGGCCAGGTCGTGCATCCGGTCGGCCAGCGACTGCAGGTCGCCGGAGCGAACCTCGACGGTGGAAACGCTGCTCTGTACCTGGCGGACCCGCTGCTCCAGGTCGCGCAGGTCGGCGGCGAGGCCCACCAGCTGGCTCGACGCCCGGCCCACCTCTTCCAGCCTCGGGGTGAGGGCGGTGAGCAGCCCCTCGGAGGAGGCCAGCCGTTCCTGCAGCGCTCGGGAGCGCTCCTCGATGGTCGCCCCCAGCCCCGACGCCTCGGTGAGGCGACGCTGCACCTCGTCCACCAGCCCGCGGCGCGCCTCCACCACGTTCAATGAGGCGGTAAGCTGCTCCACCTCCTGCCGCAGGGTGTCCACGGTCGACCGCATGCGGTCGAGGCCGGCCACATCCTGCCGCAGGGCCGAGACGCTGCGATCGGTCTCGCTCAGCCAGCTGTCGGTGGTCGCCAGGCTCTCGCGGGTGCGGGTGACCTGCTCCTCGTTTCGCCGCATCTGTTCCAGCGCCTCGCGGATGGCTTCGTGGCTCCGGCCCAGCATGGCGAGATCGCGGGTAGCCGCTTCCAGCCTGGGGCCCACCTCCTCGAGCTGCTCCACCCGCGGTGTAAGCCCACCGACCACCGTGTCCAGCCGGTCCACGTCGGCTGCCGCCGCCCGCACCCTGCCTGCCAGCTCCTGCACCGCACCGACTTCGGCGGCCAGGCTGCCTACCTGGCTGCCGAGGGTCTCGGCGCGACCGACCAGACCGGCCACGGCCTGGCTGGTCTCGCCCAGGGAGCTCAGCCGTCCCTCGCAGTCGCCCAGACCGCGGCGCAGATTGGCCACCCGTTCGGTCAGACCTTCGAGACTCTTGTCCCCGAGCGCGATGCGCTCGGCGTTCTGCTGCAGTGCCTCCTTGAGTGCCGCCAGGTCCCGCTGCGCCACCCCCTCCACGTTGTCCAGCAGGTGCAGCCGGTCGGCCAACTGCCGGCCGCGGTCGAGCAGCGAGCCCTGGTCCGAGGTCAGCGACTCGAGCCGGGCGCCGATTTCGGCCAGCGCGCGGGCGTACTCCTCCTGCCGTTCCATTCCCGCGTCGACCTGGCGCATCAGGGTGCCCAGATGCTCCACCCGGCCGGTGGCGCGGTCCACCGCCTCGCGCTGCTGCTCGAGTGCGGCCATCCGCTGCGTGAGCTGATCGGCCGCCGCCTTGGTGGTGGCGAGCTGCCGCCGGGCCTGGGTGACGCCTTCGGTCACGGGGCTCAGACTCGCTACCAGCTGCTCGATCCCCGCCACCCGGTGTTCGGTCTCGGACAGCCGCTGGGCCATCCGGTTCCAGTCGGTCTCGACCGCCTGAAGCCGGCCTGCCGCGGTGGCAGAGGTCTTGAGGGTCGTGTCGTGTTGCTCGCGCATGCGGCCCAGGTCGCCCCGATGAGCCTCCAACTGGCTCTGGGCCAGCTCGAAATCGCTCTTGAGCTGCGCGAACGGTCCCTGAAGGGACAGGAATCCGCCGAGATCATCCCGGAGCCGGGTGGCGCTCTCGCCCGCCTGGCTCAGCCCGGATACCTGCTGCTGGATCCGCTCGGCCTCGGCTGCCGCGGCGGTGAGTCTCTCATCCGCGCGGGCCTGCCGGGCCTGGAGACCGGCGAGGGCCGAATCGGCCTCCGCCAGCCGGTTCACCAGCTGCTCGACCGCGCTCATCTGCCGCTCAAGCGTATTCAGCCGTTCTCCCATGGTTCCCAGCCGCTCCAGCTGCCCGATGGAGCGGTCGGCGTGCCGGACCAGCTCCTCCAGCACGGCGCGTTGGCCTTCGAGTCGCTCCGCGAGCTCCTGGAACACGGCGAGATCCTCACCGCGGGCACCGCCACGGCGAAGGTTCTGGAGAAAGGCACCCATAGGAGAAGCTCCAGGGCAGTTCTGTTGAGAGATGATAAACCGCAGTTGGACAGGGATTTTGAGGCAAGGATGAGGCCGCCCCGGAGGGGGTCCGGCTAAGCCCCGTTTCGACAGGACGATGCGGCCGAATGTTGCGTCGGTGTCACGGCGGAGCAGGGCTAATCGGTCGGGACAAATGCGACCGCTGTCGTGCCCCGCGAATCCCGGCGTGCGGCAGATCACAGCGCCAGCACAGGCGGGACGGCGGGACCGCGGGACCGATGCCTCCCCTCTCCCACCGCCCCGCCGGATCGCCCTTGTGTTACGGGGCCGCCGGCCCGTTCAACGAGAACCCGACCGGCAACGGTGCCCGAAGCGTCTGGGCCACAACGCAGTAGCGCTCGGTGAGCTGCAGCAGCTTGTCCAGCTGCTCCCGACTCGCGTCCGTATCCAGGTCAAAGCCCAGCCGGATGGAGGTGAACCCCACCGGCACCTCCTTGCCGACACCCAGCGTGCCACGGAAATCGAGGTCCCCCTCGGCCCGGACCGTGCCGCCGCGGACCGGAATGCCCAGGGCGGTGGCGACCGCCTGCAGAGTGACCCCGGCACATGCGACCAGGGCCTCGAGCAGCATGTCGCCGGAGCACAGCGCCGAGCCGTCACCGCCGCTTGCGGGGTGAAGGCCGGCCTCGGCCAGCGCCCGACCGGTTTCCACCCGGCAGGTCAGTCCGCCCGGCGTGAGGCTCCCCTTGGCACGGAGCGTGACCACCGCTGCTTGGGGATTGGAGCGATAGCGCGCCTTGAGCGGCGCCTGAAGGGCGCGGAGATCGTCGGAGTTCATGGGGTTGATGGACCTCGGTGGGGCCGGCTCAGGCCGATCGAATCAAGGAAAGCAGCTCCGAGGGATCGGGGAGCGGACCGAGTCGCTCGCCATTGAGGTAGAAGGTCGGGGTCCAGCGAACGCCGCTGGTATCGCCGCTCTCGAGGTCACGGTCCACCCGTTCGACGTGCGCGCCAGAGTCCAGTTCAGCGCGCACCCGTTCGGCGTCGAGCCCCAACTCGCGCGCGTACCCGACCAGTGCCTCCCGGCCCAGGGCTGCCTGACGCTCGAACAGGAGATCGTGCATTTCCCAGAACCGTCCCTGGGCCGCCGCCGCTTCCGCCGCCTGGGCCGCAAAGTGGGCATCCCGGTGCGAGATCACGATCGGATAGTGGCGAAAGACGAACCGTATCCGGTCGGCGTGTTCCTGCAGCGCCTGCATGATCACCGGTGCGGCGCGGGCGCAGTGTGGACACTCGAAATCGCCGTACTCCACCAGGGTGAATCGGGCGTCGGCCCGGCCCCGGGCGTGATCGTCGGGGCCGGGCGGCGGGGTGAGGGCGGTCATGTGGTGGCGCCGCCGGTCTTGAGCTGGTCGCCGACCGGTAGAGTCCGGATACGTTTTCCGGTAGCCGCGAAAATGGCGTTGCAGATCGCCGCCCCGATCGGCGGCACCCCCGGCTCCCCCACCCCGCCGGGCAGAGCGGTGCTCGGCACCACCTGCACCACGATCTCGCGCGGCGCGTCGCCGATCCGGGGGATCCGGTAGTCGGTGTAGTTCGACTGCACCGGGCGCCCCTGCCGGAAGCTGATCTCGCTGTAGAGCGTATTGCCCAGCGCCATGATGGTGGCGCCCTCCATCTGCGCCCGAACCCGCTCGGGATGCACCACGAATCCGGCATCGATGGCGACATCTACCCGCCGCACCACAACCCTGCCGTCGGGCTCCACCTTCACTCGAGCCACGGCGGCCACGTAGCTCAGGAAGCTCCGGTGGACCGCGAGCCCGCGGCCTTCACCGGAGGGCAGCTTCTCGCCCCATCCGGCCCGTCCGGACGCCAGCTGCACCACGTTGCGATAGCGGGCAATGTCGATCGGGTGCTGCTGGAAGCTGGCGCCGTAGTTCCACGGGTCGCCGGCCAGGCCCACCTTGCTCATGTCGATCAGCCGGTCGGGCCCGAGCAGCTCCAGCAGGAAATCGCGCGGATCGCGCCCGGCCGCCTGGGCCAGCTCATCCACGAAGGACCCGATTGCAAAGGCGTGCGGAATGTTGATGACCGACCGGTACCAGCCGATCCGGACGTGGGCCGGCGCCGGCCCGGACTCGGCCAGGTAGTTGTCGAGGGCGAAGGGCAGATCGGTGACACCCATGCCCACCTCGAACGCGCCAGGATACTGGGCGTCGCGAGAGAAGGTCGAGCCGATGGATGGCAGCACCGTCCGGTGCAGCCAGCCGGTCACCTTGCCTTGAGCATCGAGTCCCGCCTCGAGGTGCTCTACAGCCGCCGCGTGGAAATAGTCATGCTGGATATCATCCTCGCGGGTCCACACCACCTTTACCGGCAGCTCGAGCTCCCGGGCGAGCCAGGCGGCCTCGACGATGAAATCGGGCTTGGATTTCCGGCCAAAACCGCCGCCCAGCAGGGTCACATGAACCGTGACCTTGTCGGCCGAGAGCTTGAGCACGTCCGCGACGCTGTCGCGCGCCGCCTGCGGGCTCTGGGTCGGGGCCCAGATCTCCATCCGGCCATTCTGGTACACCGCGAGCGCCGCCGGCGGCTCCATCTGGGCGTGGGCCAGGTGCGGGAGGTAGTAGTCCGCCGTTATCCGCTTCGCGGACCGGGCGATCGCGCCGGCCGCGTCTCCCTGCTGCCGCACCGGCTTCCCCGGCCGGCTGGCAGTCGCCATCAGTTCTTTTCTGTACTCGACCGAGTCGTAGCCAGCGTTTGGGCCGTCGGTCCAGGTGAGCTTGAGCCGGGCACGGCCCTGCAGCGCAGCCCACGTGTTCCGGGCCACGACCGCCACGCCGCCCACCGCGTTGAAGGCCGTCGGGGGCTTGGCCTTGGGCAAACGGATGACCCGCTCGACGCCGGGCACCTTCTCCGCTTCGGCGGAGTCCAGCGAGGCCACCTGCCCGCCGTACACCGGCGGGCGGGCGATGACCGCCACCCGCATGCCGTCGTGGCGAAGGTCCTGGCCGTAAATGGCCTTGCCGATGGTGATGTCCCCGAGATCGACGCCGGGGATCTCCTTCCCGATGTAGCGGAACTCCGCCGGGTCCTTGAGCTTGATCCGGTCTCCGGCGGGGACCGGCACCTCTCTGGCCGTGGCCACCAGGTCTCCGTACCCGATCCGCCGGCCGCTGGGCCGGTGAATCACCTCGTGGAACTGGGCGGAAACCTCCGTGTCCGGCACATTCCACTGCTTCGCCCCGGCGGCCACGAGCAACGCCCGCACCGTCGCGCCGGCCTGGCGGTACTGCGGCAGGAAGTTGCGGATGCTGGTTGAGCCATCGGTGTTCTGGGAGCCGTAGAGCTTCTCGTCGCCCGGGGCCTGGTCCACCCGCACCCGGCTCCAGTCGGCATCCAGCTCGTCGGCGATGATCATCGCCATCGAGGTCCGGATCCCCTGCCCCATCTCCGACCGGTGGCACACGATGGTCACCGTTCCCGAGGGATCCAGCCGTACCCAGGCGACAGGCGCGAAGCCGGCGGGCTGGTCCGGGGCACCGCGGAGATCGTCCTCCACTCTCCGGCAACCCGCGGCCGGGCCCACGGCGAGCACCAGGCCGCCGGCCGCTACGCTCCGGAGGAACTCCCGTCGCTCCATGCTCGCGCCGCTCATGCGGACCTCCCGGCCGCCGACCGGATCGCCGCGCGGATGCGCAGGTAGGTCCCGCAGCGGCACAGGTTGCCGGTCATGGCCTCGTCGATCTGCTCGTCACTGGGCTTCGGGTTCGCCGCCAGCAGGGCCGCGGCCCGCATGATCTGGCCGCTCTGGCAGTAGCCGCACTGCGGGGTGTTGTGTTCCCGCCAGGCCACCTGTACCGGATGCTCCCCCCGCGGGTCCAACCCTTCGATGGTGGTGACCTTCTTGCCCGACACCGCGGACATCGGGATCACGCAGCTCACGATCGCCTGTCCGTCCAGATGCACCGTGCAGGCGCCGCACGCCGAGACCCCGCAGCCGAACTTGGTACCGGTCAGGCCGAGGTCGTCCCGGAGATACCAGAGGAGAGGCATGGCGGTGTCGCCATCGAACGTGCGAGACTCGCCGTTCACTTGAAGGCTGATGGCCATCGAGGACCTCGTGGAGCTGGCCTTGCGGGTGGGAGACAGCCTGGGCCTGCAATATACCCCGGCGAGGGAGCCGGGGTTTCAGTGGAGGAGTAAAGATGGACGGTCGGGACGGTCGGGACGGTCGGGACGGTCGAGACGGTCGAGACGGTCGAGACGGCTTTGTCCGCCCCGACCGCCTCATCCGTCCCGACCGCCTCGTCCGTCTGCCTGC
This sequence comes from Gemmatimonadota bacterium, assembly GCA_041499215.1. Lineage (GTDB taxonomy): Bacteria > Gemmatimonadota > Gemmatimonadetes > Gemmatimonadales > GWC2-71-9 > JADJOM01. Next base: position 36,552 of record JBGQJV010000011.1, read on the forward strand.
CCCTACATCGCCGCGGCGCGGGCCGGTAGCATCGGGGTGAGCGTCGCCTGAGCCTCGCTCGCCAGGTAGGCGTAGGCGTCGTGCACCAGACTGCCCTCGGGGAGCATCTCGTACATCGGGCCCAGCTCGCGCTTGATCCGCGCCAGGTAGAAGGCCGGCAGCTTGTCGGTCTCCTGCGCGAAATACGCCTGGATCTCGGGATCGGTATCGAGCAGCTGCCGGATCCTGGTGTGGTACTTGATCCGTCCGAACCCCTCGGAGGAGATCGCCCGCACCACGTTCATGTAGCGGGGAATCGCCGCGGGCGTGGCCATGAACCGGCGGCCGATGGCCTTCCAGGAGAACGAGTAGCGGCTCAGGTCGATGAGGTGATCGTAGAAGTCCGGCCAGGTGTAGTTCTTGGGCCGGACGTTCATCGCGTGATTGTTGTTCAGGAAATGGAACGGGAATGGCAGCAACCGGCCATCGCGCTGGTAGTCCAGGTTGCTGGGCGCCGCGCGGCCGAAGGCAGACAGCAGCGAGTAGGCGGGGAATGCCCCGGGCACCATGTCCAGGAAGATCTTGGTCAGCTCGAACGGCTCGGGGCCTTCGTCGGAATCGAGCCCGAGCACGAAGTTGGTCTGGACGTACGGGATGTAACGCAGGACCAGGTTCACGTGCTCGGCGATCTGCTGCACCTTCTCCATCCCGGTGCGCCGGGTCTTGGACTTGTTGCCCAGCCCGAACCACGACTCGATGCCGGGAAGCGCCGCCTGGAAGCCGTTCTTCTTCAGCCGCTTGAGGTGCGGCTCCGCCATGAGCGACAGGCTGCTCTCGGCGATGTGGCGGATCCGGCCGTCGGGCACGGCCCGTTCGATCGCCTCCATGTAGTCGTCGAACCGCACCCCGAAGTTGGGGTCGTGCCACCCGACGATGGGCCGCTTGATCTTGGTGAGCAGGAACTGCAGATCCTCGCCCAGCTGCGGGAAGCTGAGCGGCTGATAGTCGACCGTGGAGTCGATGCAGAAGCTGCAGGTGTAGGGGCAGCCCAGGCTGCCGATCATCGGCACGAACTTGACGGTGGGCGCCTTGGCCAGCGTGGCGGCGACGAACTTCCAGCGGGCCGCGAGCGGGGGCAGCTCCCGGGGCTGCTGCGCCGCGAACAGATGCCGGCCATAGGGCCGGTGCGGCGCGCACTCCGAGAGGACTTCGGCCACGGTCTGCCGATCGGTGAAACCGAGCACGTAGTCGAAGTACTTGCGCGCGTCCTCGGGGTAGCAGCGGGCGTGTGGCCCCCCCAGCACCGTGACCGCGCCACGCTGGCGGAACAGATTGCTGAGCGCATAGGACAGCAGGGCGGCTTCGGTGAAGGCGCCGATGAACAGCACGTCGAGGTCCTTGGGCAGCTCGGCGAGCAGGTCCTCCCGGCCGGTGTAGCAGATGTAGTGGACCTGGTGACCCGCCTCCTCGCACCACACGCTCACCACCTGGGGCATGATGCTCGCCAGGTTGGCGTCCATGACCCGGCTGTACAGCCCGCCGCCCGGCTCCTTGGCCACGAGGTCAAGGACCCCGATCTTCAGCCTGCGCGTCATGCAAACTCCTCCAATGGTGGACGAACCCGGCAGTGGCGCGGAAGTTCGGGTCCGGGGCATACACTCAGGAATTCGAAGCAGCGTGCGATCTGCTTCGGTCGACGGACCCCTGACCGCTGGGTCCCGGTGGGAGATTGTAGGCAGGACCGGCGAGGGGGCAGGACCGCCGAAGCGGCCGTCGCAAGTTGCCGCGACCTCGCCGTTTAACCGTAACCGGCCGGACGCCTCGTCGCAAGCTGAAGACGGCGGGCGAAACGACCGCGGGGCCACGACTAAGGTGGCCCCGCAGCGGGTTCAACTCGAGAGGCGCCGACCGGAGTCGAACCGGTGATGGAGGTTTTGCAGACCTCTGCCTTACCACTTGGCTACGGCGCCGGGGAGCAGTAAGGTCGCTTCCCGCCTGAGGTTCTGCAAGCCCGATGGAACGGGACTGCTAGGCCTTCCGGATCTCCCCGAGAAACCGGTCTACCTCATTTCTGAGCCGCTCCGACAGATCGGAGAGCTCGCCCGCCGCCGTCTCCATCTGCCCGGCCGCCTCACTGGTTTCCTGGGTGGCGCGGGTGACCGCCTCGATGCTGGTGGTCACCTCGCGGGTCGCATCCGCGGTCTGATGGATGTTCCGGCTGATGTCGTTGGTGGCCTGGCGCTGCTCGCCCACGGCATGGGTGATCGTCCCGGCGATCTCGTCCACCTTCCGGATACTGTTGCCGATTCCACCGATGGCCTCCACCGCATTGGCGGAGGCGGTCTGGATCGCGCTGACCTGCTGCCCGATCAGCTCGGTGGCCTCTGCGGTCTGCCCCGCGAGGCTCTTGACCTCGGAGGCCACGACCGCGAAGCCCTTGCCCGCCTCACCGGCGCGGGCTGCTTCGATGGTCGCGTTGAGGGCCAGCAGCCGGGTCTGGTTGGCGACGTGGGTGATGACGGTGATCACCTGCCCGATCTGACGCGAGGCTTCGGTGAGGCCCTTCACTGTTTCGGTCGCGCGCTCCGACTCGCGCACCGCACCGCGCGCCCCCGAACTGGTGGCCGAGACCTGACGCTCGATCTCCGCGACGGTGCTGGCCAGCTCCTCCTGGGCCGACGCGATCGAGGTGACGCTGCTGGAGGCCTGAGTCGAGGCCCGGGCCACCAGCCCCGCCTGCTGGGCCGTGTGGTCGGCCGCTTGGGCCAGAGAGCCGGCGGTGGCCAGCATCTCGGTCGACGCGGCCGCGACGTGCTCCGAGACTCCCTTCACCGCCGCCTCGAAGTCGTCCGCCATCCTGAGCCGCCGGGTCTCCGACTCGGCCAGCCGTCTGGCGCCCTCGGCCATGACTGAGGTCGCGTGGTTAATCGTGCCCGCACCGTCGCGGAACGAACCCGCAAGTCCGCGCAGCAGCACCCGACGGAAAAACTTCCCTTCGCTCGCATAGGTGAGCGACGCGCCGGCCTCGCGCACGAACGCGTCGGTGAGATCCAGCAGGTGGTTGAGTCCCCGACGCACCTCGTCGAGGTCGCTGCCGGCACCGAGATCCCGGATCCGGGGCTCGAGATTGCCGCGTGCCGCCTCGCGACAGACCGCCACGATCTGGGCCAGGCCCTCGCGGTAGCGCGCGATTTCCTCGCGGGCCGACTCCAGCTCCTGTTCCGACGCGGCCGGTGCCGCGGTCTCGCTCAGCATGTGACCCCCGCTTCATTCTCCAGTGACCAGACGAACTCCTCGTAGTGCTGCCCCGACTCGGCCAGGATCCGCTCCAGCAGCCGAACCGAGGCCTGCGCCGCTTCCGGCTTGCGCTCGAACCGCCGCTCCTCCGCCAACAACCTGTCGTACAGCAGGGTGATCCGCGCCAGCGCCTCGCGGCCGGCGACCCGGCGGCTGGAGTGATAGCCCGCGATCTCGTCGCCCGGTCCGAAGGACGGCGTCACGTGGGCGAGCACCCAGTAGTGATCCCCGGTGCGGGCGAGATTCATGACGTAGGCGAACAGCTCCCGACGCTGCTGGATGGTGTCCCACAACGGCTTGAAGATCCCCCGGGGCATGCCCGGATGGCGGATGACGCTGTGAGGCGCGCCGATCAGCTCCGCCTCCGCCAAGCCGGAAACCCGGATGACGATCGGGAGCGGTCGGACTCGGTGCTCCCCGGACTGTTTGTCGGCCGTTTGTCTGAACTTCCGGTGAAGCTCTCGTGAGGGCGGGGGGCGCCGGAGGCGGGAAGCTGTCACACAGCAGAGGGCGCAACAGCGGAAGACGCAGCGGGGGAGCAGGGGACCGTAGTCCCTGCTCCCCCGGGAGGACCCCATTGAACCGGGGGTCTACGGGGTCAGGATCGCCGCACTGTCGACGTAGTAGCGCGTGTCCCCGAAGCAGCTGGTGGGAATACCGCGATGCTCGGTGTAGTGCAACCGGACCTGCTTGCCCACCAGGGTATCGAGTGCCTGCACCACGCTCTGGTCGCGCACGGAGAAGTACCACACGTTGGGCGCGACGTTGGCCACCACCGACTGCCACAGCTCCCCCTCGTAGGTCTTACACACCCAGCCCTTCCGGGAGACCTTCTGCAGCAGACCGCTGCGGTAGCCGCTGGAGTAGTCCCAGTGAAGCGCCAGCCAGGTGTACACTCCCGCC
>JBGQJV010000012.1:0-36093 GCA_041499215.1 Gemmatimonadota bacterium
GGCCAACTGTGAACCTGGAACCCGGAACTGGGAACTATCTCCATGCCGGATCCTCCGCAGAACCTGTTTCAGCAACAGGCATCCAACCGGCGGCGGTCGTTCTGGCTGGTTACGGGGTTCGTGCTGCTCTTCGCCTGGGTGGGGTTCGGCGGCGACATCGCCTGGTATCTGTGGACGGCCGATGTGCCGAGCGAGGCACGGGCCAGTCCCTCCCGGCATACGGTCCCCTTCATCGGCATCCTCACGACCCTGATCGCCGGCGGCATCTGCTGGTATTCCTGGAAGAAGGGGCCCGAGCGGGTGCTGTGGGCGACTGGCGCCCGGGAAGTGCTCGAGCCCGCCGACGACAATCAGCGCCGCCTGGTAAACGTGGTGGAGGAGATGGCCATCGCGTCGGGCATTCCTCGCCCCCGCATTTTCGTGGTCCCGGATGCCGATCCCAACGCCTTTGCCACCGGGCTCGAACCGGGCCGTGCGGCGATTGCGGTGACCGAGGGACTGCTCACCACCCTGAATCGGGAGGAGTTGCAGGGGGTGGTGGCGCACGAGATGGCGCACATCCGCAACTTCGACACCCGGCTCATGACGCTGCTGGCGGCGATGGTCGGCGCCATCGCTCTGATGTCCGACGGGATGGGCAGAATGGTGCGGGGGGGCGTGCGGCTGGGCGGGGGCGGGAGCGGCCGCAACGCACGGGGCGGTAAGGGGGGAAACCCGCTCGCGCTGGTGGTCCTGGTCCTGTGGGTGATCACCCTGCTGCTCGCTCCGGTGATCTCCCGCTTCCTGGCCATGGCCGTGAGCCGCAAGCGCGAGTATCTCGCCGATGCCACCGGAGCTCAGTTCACCCGCAATCCGCTGGCGCTGGCATCCGCGCTCGAGAAGCTCGACGCGGCGGCGGCTCCGACTCAGGCGATCACCCGGGGCGCGGCGCACCTCTGCATCGTAGATCCGGCGGCCAGCCGGCTGTCGTCCTCCGAGGGACGCATGGGCGACGTCTTTGCGTCGCACCCGCCGATCCGGCTCCGGATCGCGCAGCTCAAGGGGATGGCGTATCAGGCTGCGAAGCAGGTGTGAGCGGTTGGCCGTTAGCCATTGGCCGTTCGCTGTGAGCTGTCAGCCATCAGGCGTCAGCCGTCCTCGAGGTCAGTTCACGGTTCACCGTTCACCCTCACTGTTCGCTGCTCACTGGTCACCGCTCAGAGGTCATGTCCCTGCCCCCCTGGCTCCTCGGTCTCGGCACGGCGCTCCTGCTGACGCTCGCCGGGGTCTGGATACTGCTGGCGACCCGATCGGTGCTCAGGGCCCGGTTCCGGCGCTGGGCCAAGCGGGCGCTGCTGGAGTTCCGCGCCCGGACGGACCGATACAAGCTGGTAGAGCGGGACCGGATCCGCGAAGCATTGCTCCGGGATGGCCGGGTGGAAGAGGCGATCCGGGAGCACGCGGCCGAGCACGGGGTGGCCGAGGCGCAGGTGCGGGTACGGGTCAATCAATACATCGATGAGATCGTCCCGTTCTTCAATGTCCTTTCCTACTACAAGCTCGGCTACAATCTCTCCCGGCTGCTGATCAACCTGCTGTACAAGGCCTCGATCGAATTCCGCGACCAGGAGTCGCTCAACCGGATTCCGCGCCGCGACGTGGTGGTCTACCTGATGAACCACCGGAGCAACGCGGACTATGTCGTGGTGGCCTACGTGCTGGCGCGGGTGGTGAGCATCAGCTACGCGGTGGGTGAGTGGGCCAGGATCTGGCCACTGGAATACGTGTTCAAGAGCTTCGGCAGCTACTTTATCCGGCGGCGGTTCCGCGAGCCTCTCTATCACAAGGTGCTGGAACGCTACGTTCAGCTCGTCACTCGCAACGGGGTGACCCAGGGGATCTTTCCCGAGGGGGGCCTCACTCGGGATGGCGCCCTCCGGCCGGTGAAGATCGGGCTGCTCGACTACATCGTGCGGACGCTGGACGACCCGGCATTCGACCGCGACATCTGGCTGGTGCCGGTGGGCATCAACTACGACCGGGTACTGGAAGACCGGTCGCTGATCCGGGAGCGGATCGTGGGCGGCCAGCGGGTCTCCCGGCTGCACCAGCTTTCCGGCGTGGCCCACTACCTGGGGTGGAACCTGTTCCGTTTTCTCACCGGCCATCTGCGCCGCTACGGGCGGGTCGCAGTGGGATTCGGGGCACCGATCTCGGTTCGCGCCTGGCTCGCCGACCAGCCACCCGGGCTTCTGCGTCTTCCCAAGGCCGAACGGCTACCGGAGGTTCAGCGGCTGGCGGAGCATGCGCTGGAACGGATCGGGGCGGTGATCCCGGTGACGCCGGTGCCTCTTGCCGCCGCCGCGTTGCTCTCCTTCGGGACCAGCGTAATTCCACGCGGGCGGGTGCTGGAGCGGCTGGACGAAATGCGCGACCAGCTGGCCGAGTTCAACGCCAAGGTCGTGCGCCGGGACCTGCCGGTGACGGAGGTGTGGGAGCGCGCCTGGCTCATGTTCGGCATGCGCCGGCTGGTGGTGGCCCAGGGCGAGGACCTGGTCATCATTCCAGGAGAGCGTCCGCTGCTCGAGTACTACGCCAACTCCATCCGGCACCTGTTGCCCACCGAGCTGACGGTGAGCTGGTCTCCGGCGGGCGAGCGGGATGCTACGCTGCCCCGGCTGGCCACCCGGGAGGAGGTGGATATCATGACCAGGGAGCATCCGGTGGCCCGGAAGGAGAGAGAGTGAGAAGTGAGATGTGAGAAGTGAGAAGTGCAGGGAGGAGTCTAGCGTCAGCCGCGAGGAGCGAAGCGAGCGAGGGATTCTCGGCGGCTACGCTACAGGGATCCTTCGCTGCGCTCGGGATGACAGACCTCTTCGCCCTTCTCACGCCCTTACTTCGCTCCCTTCTCCCTTCTCTCTCCTCACTCCTCACTGTCCATGCGCCTCCTCCTCCTCTCCAACTCCCGCAATCCGGGACAGGGCTACCTCGAGCACGCACGCGGCGAGATCCGCGACTTTCTCGGCGGGATCGAAGAGCTGGCTTTCGTGCCGTACGCCGGGGTGCAGGTGACCCACGAGGAGTACGCCGCGGGGGTGGGGCAGGGGTTCGAGCCACTGGGAGTGCGGGTCCGGTCGGTCAGCGAAGTGTCGGATCCGGTGGCGGCGGTCCGCGAAGCCCGGGCGATCGCCGTCGGGGGCGGGAACACCTTTCAGCTGCTCCGCCTGATGTACCAGACCGGGCTGCTGCCGGTGGTGCGGGAACAGGTGCGTGGCGGAATGCCCTACATCGGCTGGAGCGCGGGCTCCAACCTCGTCTGCCCCACCATCCGCACGACCAATGACATGCCGGTGGTAGAGCCGCCATCTTTCGCGGCGCTGGGGCTGGTTTCCTTCCAGATCAATCCACACTACACCGACCAGGTCATCGCCAATCACGGCGGTGAGACCCGCGACGAGCGCATCGCCGAATTCCTGGCGCTGAATCCGGCTGTCAGGGTGGTGGGGCTCAGAGAGGGGAGCTGGCTCAGGGTCGAAGGCCCGGAGACGACGCTCGGAGGGCCACACGCGATGCGCCTGTTTGCCTCCGGGCAGGAGCCGAGAGACGTCGCGCCGGGGAAGGTCGATCTGTAATCCGTTCCACGTTCCGCGTTCCGCGTTGTGCCTTCGCAAGCTGGCCCCCGGCCCAAAAGGCGGGTGGAGCGAAACGTGGAACGTGGAACGTGGAACGTGGAACTTGTTTCTACCCCCGCATCGCGCCCAGCAGATCGCTGACGAAGGTGCCCGGGTCGAACGGAAGGGTGACGATGTGGTCCGCCCCGGCCGCGCGGGCGCGGGCGCCATCGCCGGGTACCAGGGCCACCAGGGTATAGCGCCGACCCGGAACCGGCCGGAATCCGCCGAGCGGGGAGGTGCCGGGCGCGGCGCTCCCCGCCACCAGCACGACCTGCACGGCCAATCCCGCGACCCGGGCGGAGAGCTCCTCGATGCTGGTCAGCCGCTCGACGGTGAAGCCGGCGTGGGTGAGCAGCATCCCTATCACCCGGGCGATGTCGTCATCCGGGAACCAGACCAGCGCCTCGCCCAGCTGCACCGGCATCGGCTGGCTGCGGCGGGAGAGATCGATCATCGTCACGCCGTCGAGGTAGTCGGTGGTCCGAGCCTCCTCCAGGCTGCTCACCTGCTGCAGGATGTCCCGGATGCGGCCCAGCGCCTCACGGATACCCTCCACCGACCCGCGCTGCTCCCGGCTCAGCTGGCTCCCCATGAGCAACTCGGTTTCGGCAAACGCCGCCATCAGCGGGTTGTTCATGGTGTGATGCAGCGTCACGTTGAGCTGACCGATCGCGGCGAGACGCTCGGCGTGGACCAGGTCACGCTCGGCGGCGGCGAGGGCCTCCGCCAGAGCCCGGTGCCGCCGAACCCGCTCGATCACCTGAGGCAGGAGGCCGGCCAGCGATCCGTCCTTGATCAGGTAATCGTCGGCGCCCTCCCGCAGGGCCCGGACGGCGAGGGCCTCGTCGCCATGCGCAGTGACCAGGATGATCGAAGGTTGCGCCGGCACGGTGCGGAGCGCGGGCAGCAGATCCAGGCCGGTGGTATCGGGCAGCTGGTGGTCGAGCAGGATGATGTCACAGTCGGCGGCGCCGCGGAGGCCCGCGGCACCGGTGGGGACCCACCTGGTCACGCCGTATCCGGCGTCGCGCACCACCGAAGTGACCAGCCGGCCGAACGCCTCGTCGTCGTCCACGACGAGGATGCGGAGCTTGAGCGGTTCAGGTGGCACGGACCGCCTCCGGGTGTTGCTGGAAGCCCTGGCGGGCGAACTTCTCCCACCCCCGCTTGCCCCGCCAGGCGTCGTACAGCCCGCGCAGCCGCCAGTACAGCGTAAGCCAGCGCCAGAAGAAGTTCTCCAACACGGCGTAGCCCAGCAGGATCAGCACGTCCCGCCGCCGGTCGAACGGAAGCAGCCCGCGCTGCAGCCGGTCGGCCAGGCCATAGCGGAAGCGCCAGGCGCCCACCAGAACCGCGAAGACGTTGACCAGCGCGCCCCAGCCAAGCGAAGCCAGCAGGAAGGCCACGAAATACTGCCAGTTCATCACCGGAATGCCGAAGCCGAGATCCAGGATGACGAAGGCGGCGATGAACAGGTAGCCGATCGCCTCGATGACCGGGCCGTAGTACTCGAACACCCAGAAGGTCGGCAGGGCAAACCAGCCGATCCGGCCGTACTTGGCGTTGAACAGCATGTCGCGGTGGTAGAACAGCGACTCGCGCAGTCCGCGGTACCAGCGTCCCCGCTGCTTGCGCAGGGAATCGAGCCGCTCGGGCACCTCGGTCCAGGCCACCGGGTGGGGCAGGAAGGCGATGCGCCGGTCGCGCAGCTTGTCCCGCACGAAGCGGTGCAGCCGCACGATGATCTCCATGTCCTCGCACACCGTCGAGGCGCGGCCCCCGACATACTCCTCCACCAGCTTGTGCTGCACCAGCGGAGTGAGGTACCCTCCCGCCCGGATGACGGTCTCCTTCTCGAATACCGCGAACACCCCGGAGAGGATCAGGATCGAGTCCAGCCGGTCGAGCCCGGTACGCCCGGTGGTGAAGCTGCGCAGGTACTCCACCATCTGGAACCGGGCCCAGGGATGGGACGGCAGGCCGATGCTCACCACCTTGCCCCCGCGGATGGTGCAGCCGTTGGCGATGGCCACCTGGCCCCCGACCGCGACGATGCGCGGATCTTCCTGCACCATCCGCATCAGCTCCTTGAGCGCCCGCTGGTCGAGGATGCTGTCGGCGTCCAGACTCACGAAGTACGGGGCGGTGGAGGCGTTGATTCCCGCGTTGAGGGCGTCGGCCTTGCCGGCGTTCTCCTTGTCGATCACCATCAGCTGGGTGATCGCCGCGGGCAGTGGCACCGTCGCCTGGTACATCGCCCGCACCCGGGCGGTGCCGATCGCGTCGCGGTAGGGGAGGTCGGTGCGGCGGAGCCGGAACGCGTGCTTGAGCACCTCGAGGGTCCGGTCGTTCGAGCCGTCGTTGACCACTACCACCTCGAAACGGGGGTAGTCGCAGTGGATCAGGTTGGTGACGCTGTCGACAATCGTCACCTCCTCGTTGAACGCGGGCACCACCATCGTGAGCGGCTTGGTGTAGTCGCTGTGATCGATCAGGTCGAGGTCTTCGATGAAGTGTCCCGCCACCCGCCGCCGCACCTGTCGCGTGGAGAGCGCGATCAGGATCAGCATGTAACCGTTGTAGCACACGAAATACCCCAGGAATACCGGCTGGAGTATCAGGCCGAGGGTGGAGACCAGGATTGCGATCGACTCGGCGTGACTCATGCGAAGTGCCGGCTGTCAGGGGTCTCGCGCCAGCCGACCAGCATGCGGCTCACCCGGTCGCGGACGCTCCAGACAGGGTCGCTCCGCATCACGGTGTAGGCCGCCTCGTCGCCCAGCACCGCGAGGGCCAGCGCCGCTGGCAGCCGGCGGGCGGGATCGCGGTCGCTCCGGGCCAGGTCCCGCAGGGTTTCGATGGGCAGCGCCCGCCGTACGGCCGTAGCGGCGGCTGGCCGGGAGACAGCAGAGGCCCCCGGCGGATCGGTCAGGTCGCCCCGGAGGAGACGGGTGACGAAGAGCGTCGCCCGGACCATCTCGTCCGGATCGAGGAACAGCGGTTCCAGCCCGGCGGCCTCAGGAGCGTTGAGGAAGGCGCGGGCGATATCCTGGCGCACTCCGGGATCGGGATCTGCCAGCATCGCCGCGAGCCGGTCGAAGCGCCGGCCGGCACCCCAGGCGGACACCACCGCCCGCCGCACTGCGACCGAGGGATCGGTCGCCAGTCCGGCGAGCGAGGCCTCGTCCAGTAGGTCGGGCCGCGTGGTCCACAGATTGGCGACTGCCTCACGTACCGGCGCGGCGGTACTGCGGCAGACTACCGCGAGCACCCGGCGGAGGTCGGGGTGATGCATGTAGCGCGCGACCCGGGTGAGCAGGACGGCTTCCTGTCCCTCGAGGTCGAGTGCCAGTGCCAGATCGAGGAAGGCGGGGAAGGCTGCCTCGGCCTGCTGCGCCACGGTCTGCAGCACCACCGGATCGTCTTCCGCCTTGAGCAGCCGAAGCAGCCCCGGGAGGCCCTTCTCCGGCGCGACCTTGGTGAACAGGGCGACGGCGGCGTGCCGGACCGCCTTGTGAGGATCGGCCAGCGCGCGGCTGGCGGTGAGCTGCAGCTCGCTCGGGTCCAGCATGCCGCCCACGGCGGTGAGCGCCGCCGCGCGGACGTCGGGACTCGGGTCGCTCCGCACCACCGAGAGCAGCGCGCTCCGGCTGCGTTCCCCCTGGAAGGCACGCAGACCCGCCACCAGACGCACCCGCTGCTCCGGCGACAGGACGCCACGCATCCCGTCTGCCAGGGTCTGTTCCATCTGCTCCCGCGAGGTGCTCCCCAGCGCCCGCAGCTCCACGTGTCTGGCCTCGCGGAGCCGGAGCCCGAGCAGGCGGTACTCCGAGTCGCTCTTGAGGCGCTCGCGCAGCACGTCCCGCAGCTCGCTCTCGTCCGCCATCTCCACCACCCGCGCCACGATGCTCTCGTGGTCGTAGGTGCCAAGGGCCAGGTTCGCCGCCGCCCGCACATCCAGCGGCTCGGTCGCGCGGGTGCAGACCCGAAGCAGTGCCACTTCACCGCCGGGGGTGCGGAAGATCCCGGTTGCGAGCGCGGCCCGTTCCCGCACCAGCTCGGAAGGATCATCGTCCAGCAGCTCCAGGATACGCGCGGCCGCGTCGGCGTGATTGAGCCGTACCAGAGAGTCCACCACGCTGGCCCGGACGATATCGGCGGGGTCGTCCAGTCCGAGCCGCAGCGTGGCCGCGGACTGCTCCACCGGTACCCGGCCGAGCACCTCGGCCGCGGCGGCCCGTACCTCGGGGGCCTGATCCTGGAACAGGGTCTCCAGCAGCCGCACCGGGTACGGCGGCTTGAGGCCGCCCAGAGTGCGGACCACCCGCACCCGGGTTTCAGCGTCCTGCCGTTCCAGCAGCAGGTCGATGATCTGGCCCAGGGCGTCACGGTCGATGCGGGCCACCGACTGGGTGATGGCGTCGCCCATCTCCTGGTCGGCGTCCTGAAAGGCGCGGACCAGCGGGGGAATGGCGTTCGCGTCTCCCACCTCGCCCAGTGCCAGGGCGGCGGCGATGCGGGTGTCGCGGTCGGTGTCGGCCAGCAGCTCGACCAGCGCCGGAGCGCCCCCCCGCCACATCGCTTCGGCGGTGCCTTCCGCCGCGGCGGCCCGCACTCTCGGGTCGGGATCGCGCAGCAGCCGGGAGAAATCGGCATCGGCGCCGATGGCGCGTACCAGGCCGAGGGCCCGGGCGGCGGCGGCCCGAACCAGCGGCTCGCGATCGGTGGTCCGGGGCTGGATGACTCCTGCCAGCTCGCTGCCGCCCAGGTCCCCCAGCAGGCCGGTGGCCGCGGCGCGAACCCGTTCGTCGGCATCGCCCAGCGAGTCGAGCGCCGCCGGCACAGCGTCCTGGGCGCCGAGCGCGTGCAGCGCGGCCAGCGCGGTGGCGCGAATGCCGGCGTCGGCGTCCTGCCGGACCCGGTCGATCAGCTCGGTCGTGAGATCCTTCCGGTCGGCGTCACGGATCGCCCCGACCACCGCCGCCCGCACCGGCGAGGAAGGATGATGCAGCAGCTCGGCAAGCAGCTCGCGGGCACCCGCCACCCCCAGCTTAGTGAGCAGCGCCGTGGTGTCGCTGGTGGCTTCGCCCTGTTCGATCAGGGTGACCAGCCGGCCGGGCACCCCCAGCCGCTCCAGCGCCACGGCGGCGCGAATCCGGATCTCCGGATCGGGATCGTCCAGCGCGACAATCAGGGGCGTTTCTGCGGTGGGTCCGATCTGTTCCAGCGCTTCGACACTCCGCATGCGCACCCACCACGCCGGATCGCCCAGCGCCCGGACCAGCCGGTCGATCACCTCATTGCCGGCGAACTGTCCCAGCGCCCCGGCAATGCGGGCGCGGACGAACGGCGCCGGATCGGTGAGCAGGTGGTCGAGGAGATACGTGACCGCACGCCGGTCACCGAGCTTGCCAAGGGCAGCGGCAGCCTTGGCCCGGACCTCGTCGTCCAGGTCCTTGAGTGCGGTGATCAGGGCCGGGAAGGCGCGCGGCACGCGGAGCTCGCCCAGTACGTTCGCCGCCCAGGCCCGGGCGGGGTGTCGGCTCGGTTCGGCCAGGAAGGCGAGCATCGGATCCGCCACCGCCTCGCCGTGGCGCACCAGGATGTCGGCGATCCGGGGAGCCAGCCACACCTCGGCCTGCTTGAGCGCGGTGACCAGCGGTTCCACCGCCCGCGGGTCGGCGATGCGGGCGAGCGCCCGGAGCGAGATCTCCCGTACATCGGCGTCTTCCGCGCGGGTGGCCTGAATGGTCTCCAGCAGCGCCGGTACCGCCTTGGCGTTGCCTACCCGGCCCAGCAGCTCGGCGGCGAAGGCGCGCTCGCGCCACCGCTTGGCGGTTCGGAGCCGCTCCGCGTACTTGTCCACCAGTCCGAGCCGGTCGTAGGCGTCGAGGAGCCAGCTGGGCCGCCCGGTGAGCCCGCGGGCCTGTTCCTCCAGCAGCGCCTCCAGCGCCTCGAAGTCACGCAGGGTGTGCAGCTGGCGGAGCTCCGGCTCCAGCAGGCGGTGCTCCCGCTGGGCCAGGCCGGCCACCACCTCGCGATACAACCCCTTCCGGCGGGCCAGGGTGCGCTCCACCCGGCCGAGCCAGAGCGCGTAGACCAGCCATACGACCACGCCGATGATCCCCAGTCCGATGACGACTGTGGCGAAGATCAGGATGATCTGGAGCAGGCTCACGTGCGCTCCGTCAGGCGGTCGAGCATCTGGACCAGACGGCCGATGTCCACCGGTTTGGCGAGAAAGGCCTCGGCGCCAACCTCCGTGGCCCAGAATTCATCGGCCGGCTGGTCCTTGGAGGTGCACATCACCACCGGAATGGGCGCGGTGGCGGGATCGGCCTTGAGCTGACGGCAGGTCTGGTAGCCGTTGAGGCGAGGCATCATCACGTCGAGCACGATGGCATCGGGCGCATGGCTCTTCGCGGCACTGAGGCCGCTCTCGCCGTCCGGGGCGGTCGCAACCCGCCAGCCGCTGCCGAGCAGCATGCGCTCGAGCAGGCGCCGCTGATCGGGATCGTCCTCGATGACCAGCACCAGTTTGCTCATGGCCGAGGACGGGGCAGGAGTTGTGCCGATGGGGGCAGGCGCGATGTGATCCCCGTCACCAGTCCGGCGCACCGGGGAAGGTGGCCGGTAGACCAGTGGGCCAGTGGGCGAGGGAACGCGATCCCGACCTTGCCCACTGGCCCATTGGCCCGCTGGCCCACTGCCGCCTCCGGTGCGATGTCTGTCGTCGGGCCCTCAGGTTCGGGCATCGTCCAGGAATACCAGCGCCTGGCGCCGGCGCACCGCGGTCTCGAGCGCGCGGTACACCTCGGGGTCGAGCGCGCTGCTGGCCAGGTCCCGCATCCGCTCCACCGCCACGTCCGGAGGCATTTTCTCCTGGTAGGGTCGCGCGGTGGTCAGCGCGTCGTAGATCTCCGCCGCCGCCAGGATACGGGCGCCGAGGGGGATCTGCTCGCTCTTCAGCGCATCGGGATAGCCCTGGCCGTCCCAGCGCTCGTGATGGCTGCGCACGTAGGAGATGATCTCGCCCAGGTGGGTGAGGGGAGCCAGGATCTGGGAGCCCACCACCACATGTTGTTTGACCTGCTCGTACTCCTCCGTGGTGAGGGGGCCTTCCTTGTTGAGGATCTCCTCGCGGATCCCGATCTTGCCGATGTCGTGCAGCCGTCCGGCCATCCGCACCTGCTCCACCTGCTCGTCTCCCAGGCCCAGTTCGGCGGCAATCAGGGCGCCCAGGTCGGCGACCCGGGTGGAGTGCCCGCGGATGAACGGGTCCTTCGCCTCGAGCGCGTTGACCAGTGCCTCGAGCGTCGCGACTGACAGCCGCTCCAGCTTGGCCCGCTCCCGCCGCAGCTCGGCGGTGCGGACCGCCACCTCTTCCTTGAGCCACTGGTTGAGATTGGCCTGCTCGATGAGGCTGTCCCGCCGGCGGATGGCGCGCAGGATGGCGCGGGCCAGGTCGGCCAGGTCGATCGGCTTGGTGAGGTAATCCATCGCGCCCCGCTGCATGCAGAGCGCCGCGGTGGTGGCATCGTTCACCGCAGTCAGCATCAGGATGGCGACGGAGGGCTCGAGCTCCAGCACCTGCGGCACCAGGTCGATGCCGCTCTTGCCGGGCATCCGGACGTCGAGCAGCAGCACCGAGATCTTCTGCCGCTGCAGGATGCGCAGCGCATCCTCCCCCGAGGCTGCCGTCGCGACCTCGTAGCCCTGTTGAGTCAGGAACTTCTTGAGGGCATTGCGGATCGGCTCCTCGTCATCCACCACGAGCAGGCTGATCGGCACATCGGCCAGCGGCAAGGTGACTCCGTGGCTAGGTAGGCGGGGACTTCACCCGATGCTCCAGTCTAACCCTATGGGGTCAAAGATCATAGTGAAGTCCCGGCAGGGAGTTCCGAGTTCCGAGTTCCAAGTTCGTGGAGAGCGGTGACCCTGCCTGCAATCCACCTGAGTTGGCACCACTGGGAAACTCGGAACTGGGAACTGGGAACTTCCTACCCAACGAACTCGACCTCCACCGGCCTCGGAATCACCCCAGCCTCATACCCCCGGCGGAGCAGCTCGCGCACCGCCTCTCGGCCCCGCTCCCCGTAGTCCACGGTCCACTGGTTGACGTACATCCCGACGAACCGGTCGGTCTTCTCCTCGCCGATGCCGCGGTTGAACTGCCTGGCATGGGCGAGGGCTGGCGCCCGATGCTCGAGGGCGTAGACGATGCTTGCCTTGAGGTCGCGGCCGACCTGGGCGACGACCGCCGGACCCAGGTCCCGCCGCACGACGTTGCCGCCCAACGGGAGCGGCAACCCGGTTTCGCCGAACCACCATTCGCCCATGTCGGCCCAGAGGTGGAGGCCCTGGTCCTGGTAGGTCAGCTGGCCTTCATGGATCAGCAGGCCCAGGTCCACCCGGCCCGCCAGCACTGCCTCCTCGATCTGGTCGAACGGCACCACCACGGCCTCGAAGTCGGGCTGGTACAGCTTGAGGGCGAGGTACGCGGTAGTGAGCTTCCCGGGCACCGCGATGCGCTTGCCCTGGGCGCCGGCCCGCCGATCCGCCGGTCCGCCGGTCCGTCCCACCAGCCTGGGGCCGTAGCGGTCCCCCATGCTCGAACCCGAGTTGAGCAGCGCGTATTTGTCCGCCAGGTAGGCGTAGGCATGGATCGATACCGCCGTCACCTCCAGACCGCCATCGAGCGCCCGGCGGTTGAGCGACTCGATATCCGAAAGCTCGTGGACGTAGCGCAGATCGCCGGTGTCGATCTTGCCCTCGGCGAGGGCATAGAACATGAACGCGTCGTCGGAGTCGGGGCTGTGAGCGACGTGGATGGTGCGGGGCATGGGAGCAGTTCCGAGTTCTGAGTTCCGAGTTCCGAGTGGGGCCGCACTGCTGCGGCCCCCACATGTGGAACGCGGAACTAGTTTCCTTGCAGCTGTTTCCTGAGGTCTTCCAGCAGCGCCTTGTGCTCGACGTACTCCTGCCGGCGCAGGGCGATCTGGGCGTCGTAGTGATCCAGGAACGCCTTGCGGAAGCGTGTCTCTCCCGCCTTGTCCTTCCGGGCCTGGGCCACTTCGAGCCGCAACATGTCTCCGAACAGATGATCCTTCGCCTGGGCCTGGATGGTGTCCGCCAGGGCCAGGGCCTCGGGGTAGGCGCCGGTCCGGATGTAGAGCGACCCGGCGTGGTAGCGCAGGTCCTCGTCCACGGTATCCAGCATGCCGTAGGCGGCGATGGCCATGGGAGCAAACCGCTCCACGGTGGCGCTGTCGCCCGACTGGGCCGCGGCCATCACCCGATCGTGCAGCCGGAGGAAGCGCTCCCGGGGAGACATCTGGCTGATGTCGGGGGGTGCGCCCGGCCGCTGGGCACCGGTGGGGCCGCCCGCGCCGACGTTGCCGGCGTTGGCCATGTCCGGCCCGGCAGCCTCGGCGGAGCGGTTGTGGACGAAGTACACGATGAAGGCGATGAAGACCGCGACCGCGCTCCAGGCAATGATCCAGATGGTGCGGTCACCGCTTGCGCCCACCGCCCGGCCGCAGCGGTGGCAGTACCGCGCACCGGCGGTCAGGGCCGCATGGCAGGAGCGGCAGTCGGTCGAGGCCGGTATAGTTGCGGTCATGTGCGCGGAATCTAGGTGGTAAGGCGGGAGGGCGGTAAGGCGGGAGTAAAAGGAGGCGCCCTACCGCCTGATTCGGCCTCCAATTACCGTCCATGCAACCCGGAGGATCCATGGCCCAGCCGCAGCAGCCACCGCCGGTTCCCCTCCCCGAAGCCCCCTCAGCCCGCCACCTGGGCGACCTGGCCCGGAGCCAGACGCGCTGGAGCGTGTACCTGGAGACCCGGATTGCGGGCAACCTGGCGCAAGGGCGGCTTCATTTCGTGGAAGGCACCCGCCACAAGAGCACCGGGTGGATCTTCCGGGAGTGGACCGAGCGGGAGATCAACGACCGGTTCAACGAATTCAGCCCGGTCGAGCTCTGGAAGATCCTGGAAAGTCTCGGTTAGCCGTCCGAGTTCGGAGTTCCGAGTGCGGAGTTCCAAGTGGCTCGGAGCCTGGAACCCGGAACCCGGAACTCGGAACTCGGAACTCCAATGCCCACTTCGCCCCGCCCGCCGCTGCCCGAATTTCCCCGCCAGCTCGCCGGCGCCAGCAAGTCCGAGGTGGTGAAGCTCGCCACCGAGTTCCAGGTGGACTTTCTCCGACTGCAGTTCACCGACATCCTCGGCATCAACAAGAACGTCGAGGTGCCGCGGAGCCAGTTCGCCAAGGCGCTGGACGGCGAGATCATGTTCGACGGCTCCTCCATCGAAGGATTCGTCCGGATCGAAGAGAGCGACATGCTGCTGGTGCCCGACCTGAGCACCTTGCGCGTTCTCCCGATGGACGACGAAGGCGGGCGGGTGGCCCGGCTCCTGTGCGACATCTACACCCCCGATCACCAGCCCTTCCCGGGCTGTCCCCGGCTCACCCTCAAGCGCCAGATCGACCGGGCCAAGTCGCTCGGCTACAGCATGATGGCGGGGTGTGAGGTCGAGTTCTTTCTGTTCGAGAAGGACGCCGCTGGGAACATCACCACCGCCACCCACGATCAGGCCAGCTACTTCGACCTGACCCCGGTGGACAAGGGGGAGGAACTCCGCCGGCTGATCGTGCACGACCTCGAGCTGATGGGCTTCGAGGTCGAGGCGGCCCACCACGAGGTGGCCCCGGGGCAGCACGAGGTGGACTTCCGCTACGCCGACGCGCTCACCACCGCGGACAACATCGCCACCTTCCGCTTCCTGGTGCGGGACATCGCCAACCGGCACGGCTTTCTCGCGTCCTTCATGCCCAAGCCGATCCAGGGCCAGGCCGGCAGCGGGATGCACACCCACCAGAGCCTGTTCCGGGGGAAGGACAACGCCTTCTACGACCGCAAGACCGAGCACCAGCTCTCCGTCACGGCGCTGTCCTACGTGGAGGGGCTGCTGCAGCACGCCCGGGGCTTCTGCGCCATTACCAATCCGCTGATCAACAGCTACAAGCGTCTGGTCCCGGGATACGAAGCCCCGATCAACGTCGCCTGGAGCATGCGAAACCGCTCTCCCCTGGTGCGGATCCCCGAGCGCCGGGAGGACGGCACCCGCTGCGAGCTCCGCATGCCGGATCCCTCCGCCAATCCGTATCTCTCGCTCACGGTGCAGCTGGCCGCGGGGTTGGACGGCGTGGAGAACAAGCTCGAGTGCCGCGAGCCGGTGAACCGGAACATCTTCCGCATGAGTTATCGCGACCGGCGCAAGTACCAGATCGACGATCTCCCCCGGGACCTGCATGAGGCGCTCGACCGGTTCGAGAAGGACGACGTGATCAAGAAGGCGCTGGGAGAGCACCTCACCGAACGCTTCCTCGAGGCCAAGCGGGAGGAAGTGGCCCAGTTCAACCGCGAAGTCACCGAGTGGGAGGTGCGGAGCTACCTCGGGCGGTACTGATCCCGGGGCCCGCCTCCCTTCCCAGCTATTCCGTCGAGGAGCGTTCCATGACCCGGTTCGGAGTGCTCGGCTCGGGCATCGTTGGCCAGACCCTGGCCTCCGGCCTCAAGACCCACGGACACGAGGTCCGCATCGGGTCCCGCAGTCCCGCCAAGCTGGCCGAGTTCCAGCAGCAGTCCGGCATCCCCGCCGGCGGCTTTGCCGACGTGGCGGCCTGGTCCGAGGCGCTGGTGCTTGCAGTGCTCGGCACCGGTGCGCTGGAGGCGCTGGAGCTTGCGGGAGGGGCCAATCTGCGCGGTAAGCTCGTCATCGACACCACCAACCCGATCGCGAAGACGCCCCCCAAGGACGGGGTGCTGAGCTTCTTCACCGGCCTCGA
Source organism: Gemmatimonadota bacterium (assembly GCA_041499215.1). Classification (GTDB taxonomy): domain Bacteria; phylum Gemmatimonadota; class Gemmatimonadetes; order Gemmatimonadales; family GWC2-71-9; genus JADJOM01. Next base: position 15,505 of record JBGQJV010000012.1, read on the forward strand.
TGACTCCCTGATGGAGCGGCTGCAGCAGGCCCATCCCGAGGCCCGGTTCGTGAAGGCGTTCAATTCGGTGGGCAGCGACCTGATGGTCTCGCCCCGGCTGGCCGGCGGTCCGCCGACGATGTTCTACTGCGGCAACGATGCAAGAGCCAAGGCCCAGGTGGCGGAGCTGCTGCGGCGCTTCGGCTGGGAAACCGCCGACATGGGGACCGCCGTGGCGGCGCGCGCAATCGAGCCGCTGTGCATCCTCTGGTGCATTCCCGGCTTCCTCGAGAACGACTGGAGCCACGCCTTCCGCCTGCTTCGGAAGCCCTAGCCGGGCGCCGGGTCGATGTCCGCCGCCTTCCTCTTCGATCTCGACGGCACCCTCTATACCGACGCCGGTCCGGTGCCGGGCGGGCCGGAGGTACTCGCCTCCCTGCGGGCCGGAGGAATCCCCTTCCGCTGCGTCACGAACACCACCAGCCGCTCGCGTGCCGGTCTGGCGGATCGGCTCGCGGGGTACGGCTACCGGATCCTGGAGGAGGAGATCATCACCCCGGCCCGCGCCGCGGTGGGCAGTTGCCGCGCGCGCGGCCTCCAGCGGGTGTCGCCGCTGGTGCCGGATGCGGCCCTGCCCGACCTGGCCGGGTTGGAGCTGGCGGGGAGCGGCGAACGGGTGGATGCGGTCATCGTAGGGGATCTGGCCGAGCGCTGGTCGTTCGCGCTGCTGCAGCGGGCCTTCACCCAGTTGCTGGCCGGGGCCGAGCTGGTAGCGCTCTCGCGGGACCGGTACTTCCAGAAGGCGGGCAGTCTCACCCTCGATGCCGGTCCCTTCGTCGCTGCGTTGGAGTACGCCTCCGGCAAGCAGGCAACCATCGTCGGGAAACCCTCTCTCGATTTCTACATGGCCGCGCTGGCCACCTTTCCGCCGGGCATCTCCAGCCAGCCGGGCTCCGTGGCAATGATCGGCGACGATCTCTGGTCGGACATCGACGGGGCGCAGCGCGCCGGTCTCACCGCCTGGCTGGTGCGGACCGGGAAATTCCGGGAGGACCGGCTGCGCGATAGCGGGATCGTGCCGGACCGGATCCTGGGGAGTGTGGCGGAGCTGACCGAAAGTGAGAAGTGAGAAGTGACAAGTGAGAAGTGACAAGTGAGAAGTGACAGGTGAGAAGTGAGAAGGAAGCGAGTGGAGCAACCCTTCGCGCTCAGGGGCACCTCTCTCTCCCCGCTTCTCACTTCTCACTTCTCACTTCTCACTTCTTACTCCTTACTTCTTACTTCTTACTGCCGTCCGCGGTACAGGCGCTTGAGCATCTGGATCTGCCCGGTGTGGTAGGCGTCGTGCAGCAGTACTCCGATGATCATCTCCCCCCAGGTCCACCTCTTCCCACTCGGCGGCCGCCTTCCGAGCAGGGCGGGGTTGAGCCGGCCGAGGGCGGTCACAAGGCGCCGGTGCTCGTCGGCCAGCAGATCCCGATCGGCCTTCCAGGCCCGCTCATCCGGCCTGGCGGGGAGGGCGGGGAAATTGGCCGGGCTCCGCGGGAAGCGGGGAACGTCGCCGCCCTCGAGATGCCGGCGGACGGTGTATTTCCAGTACGCGATGTGCAGGGTCAGCCGCCAGATGCTCTGCCTTCCCCCCGGGGGCGACCACCGCGCCTCCGCCGCGGTTACCCCGCGGAGCGCACCCACCGGTGTCGGTCCGCCATGCCAGGCCTGGCCGTGGAGCGGCTGAATCGTCCGACGGATCAGGGCTACCGTGTCGCGGCTCATGATCCCTCCCGGTGGACCATCTCGAGCAGATCGTTGACCAGAACCTCCGGTTGCTCCTCGTGAATATGCAGCCCCGCCCCGTAGACCATGCGCTGCCGGATGTGCGGCAGCCGCCGTTCCAGGGTGTGGATCCGGCCGGTACTGGGCCCCCCCTCGTGCGCCGCGCCGCCCAGGAGCAATAGCACCGGCACCTGGATCTGGTACAACCGGGGAACGAGCGAGTCCGGCTCCACCGAGCGCTGCATTCCCTTGAGCGCGCGCAGCACCGCACCCATGTCCCCTGCCGGGCCCTCGGTGTAGCGATCGATCACCGAGTCGGTGACCCAGGTGGTATCGCCCGAGCTTGCGATGAGCCCTTTGCGAAGCTCCCTCTTGATCCGGCCCCGGCCGGCGAACAGCCGGACCAGGAAGGAGAACTGCAGCGCCTTCTTGACGCCCGGCACCGCGGCGCTTTCCAGCGCCCCGCCCTCGACCAACACCAGCCCCTTGACCAGATCCGGACGGGCCAGCGCCAGCCGCAGCGCCACGGCCGTCCCGGTGGCGTGACCCATCACCACCGCGTGGCTGAGCCCGAGCGAGTCCATCACCGCGGCGACCCGCCGGGCCTGGGCCGTGTGGGAGTAATCGGCATCGCCCGGCCGCGAGGACCGGCCGACTCCGAGCGGCTCGACGACCACGGCGCGGACCCCTGCTTCCGCCAGAGGTGGCAGCACTTTCCGGAAGGCAAAGGCCGGCGAGACCAGCCCAGGCACGATCAGCACGACCGGTCCGCCGGCCGGTCCGACCACGGTTACCTGAACCGACTCTGCGGGGGCTACCGCGATCCGTCGCGTGATCGAGTCGTCAGGGGACTTGGGTACGGCGAGAAGCACGGCAGCGAGCAAGGCAGTCAGCATGGGCCGGAATGTGCCCGTGCCCTGCTTGCCGGGCAAATGCGGGGGTGCGCGAAGTGACACGTTGTGGAATGACACGAGCCTCTCAAGCGAACTCGGTCATCTCGACAGAGTGTTCCGCGTTCCCCGTTCCACGTTCCCTGTTTGTAATCTTCCAAAGTGTTGTCCGATAATGTTTTAGCTGGCTATCTGTGGTTTGGGCTAACGCGGAACGCGGAACGCGAAACGGGGAACAGCTCCCCGGCCCGCTTGTTGCCCCTAACGCTGCGATCTCTTTTCCGGGCCTTCACTTCCCCTGGGTAGAGCCATGGACGTTCGGTTGCTCGGCACACGTCAGACGGTCATCCTCGCGGCAGGCAACGGCTCGCGGCTCTCCGCTCAGCGGGGAGACCTGCCCAAGCCGCTGGTGCGCGTCGCCGGGCGTGCCCTGATCGACCATGCCATCGAGCAGGCGGCGGCGGCCGGGGTGGAAGAGGCCATCATCGTGACGGGGAAGGCCGCCGATCAGATGCGCGCCCACCTGGCCACGGTCGAGACCCCCGTCAAGCTCACGCTGGTCCATAACGAGCGGTACCACGATCCCAACGGCGTGTCGCTCCTGTGCGCCGAGCCGTTCGTGACCGGCCCGTTCTACCTGCAGATGGCCGATCACGTCTTTGGCCACCCGGTGCTGCGGCAGCTGGACCGGGAGGACGGGGTCGCTCCGGACACCGCGCGGCTGATGGTGGACTTCCACCCGGTCAACCTGGACGAGGCGGATGCCACCAAGGTGCGTGTGGCCGACGGCCTGATCAGCTCCATCGGCAAGGATGTCTACCCCTACGATGCGGTGGATACCGGCTGTTTCCGGCTGGATGCGCGGGTGTTCGACGCGCTGCGGCATGTGGCCCGGGCAGAGCCGCCGTCAGTGACGCTGGGCATGCGCTACCTGCTGGCGCAGGGCCTGCTCTCCGCGGTACCGCTGGTGGGCGTGCGCTGGACCGACGTCGACACCCCGGAAGACTACGCCAAGGCCGAGATGCTGCTGAGCGCGCAGCTTCGCCGGCGGGCCTCGCTGGGCGTCACCGCCGCGGCGTAACCTCCCCTGGTCCAGGCAGTTCCCGGGCGGCCCGAACGGGTCGCCCGTTTGCGTCTGTAGTCCCGTGGAACGACTACGACTTCCCTGCCGGCACCGGCGCCCCGAAGACGAGCCAGTGCACTCCTGAGGCCAGGCCCGAGAGCACGAAGATCCCGGTACACCAGGCCAGGGCCAGCTGCATCACGCCGAGGAGGGCCGCGGGCAGGTACAGAAAGGTGAAGAAGTCCCGCTGGCCGGCCATCTCGAGCGTCTCCTTGATCGCCTTCCAGAGGCTGCGCGGCTGACCAGTGGGATGGGGCGTGTCGCCATGGTCCTTCTGCCCGCGCCAGCGGATGCTGGCCACGCTCCCGCTTCCGCCGCCGCTGACGATGAGCGCCGCATACAACGCCACCTGGTAGGTCAGGTGGAGCCCCATGCCGATGGCGGTCAGCGTGAGCGCCGGTCCCCAGCCGGCACGATGCAACGCCCAGCCGGTAGCGACGAAGAATCCCAGGTTGACCGCATCATCCAGCACCTGGTCCAGCCATTCTCCCAGCCGCGAGCGGATGTACTTGAGCCGGGAGATCTCACCGTCGCAGCCATCCAGGATGGACTGGAACTGGAGTAGCACCGCCCCCGGCACGAACCAGGCGGCACCGCCCCAGCCCACCGCGACGATCGCGGCGAGGCCGAACAGGGCCGCGATGGCGGTCATCTGGTTGGGGGTGAGTGAGGTCTCGAGCAGGGAACGGGTCACCTGCAGCGAGATTCTCCGATTGATCGAGCGGGAGATGAGCCCGTCGGTGGCCTTGAGCAGCGCGGCGAGGAGCATATCCTCGGCCTCGCGACGGCCGCGGGGGTCGACCGGGGCGACGACGAACTCGCCGTTTTCGAGCGGCGCCGCCTCGATGTCTCCCCGGTATCCCGAGCGGACCAGCCGCCTCGGCAGCAGCCGGTGCCACACCAGCCCGATGCGCGCGGTGAGGAGCGCGTCCCTCTCACCCGCGGGCCGTTCCGCCGGCGCACGCATCACCCGCAGGGTGAGTCGCGGATCCCGCAACTCACCGTTGCTGAGCCCCTCTACCTCCACCTCATCGATGCCGGCATCCTGGAAGGAGAGCAGCTGGCGCAGCAGGATCGAGAGACCGGCGACGTGGGCCGACGGATCGCCAACCGGTGGCGCCGTCAGGATGGCGCGGCGGGTCACGCGCGGACCTGACGCAGTTCCAGCGCCACCAGAATGGCGAGCGCCAGATTGAAGAGCGTGGCAGTGCCGACGAAGTAGAGAACCGGCCCGGGCGGCCACCAGTATCCGACGATGACCGACAGGTAGGCGAAGGCGAAGTGGGTGCCGATGCCCATGAAGGTCCAGGCCCGCATCCGTCCGGCGTTGGCGCGCCGGTACGCCACCGGATCCTCCGCCGGGCCGATGGTCATGGCGGCGTGTTGGGCCCGGGAGTAGCTCAGGTAGACCCACAGGAGCAGGGCATCCCGATAGCGGCGCTGGCTCCAGGCCTGCGCCCGGTTCTGCTCCACCCGGTCGAGGTCTTCCTCCCGCTCGGCATAACCCCCGCCCGCCCTGGCGATGTACCGGGTCTTGGTGTGATCGAACAGCGCCGACTGCACCGCGGAGCTCACGATGCCGACCAGGCCGAGCAGCCAGTACCACCGGTTGCCGGTGAGGCCCACCGCGTACAACGAGCCGCCGATGCCCATCGCGAGCCCCACGGCGTAATCGCCGATGCCGTCCAGAATCGCGCCGTAGGTAGAGGAGATCCCTTTGCGCCGGGCCAGCTGTCCGTCACAGCAATCCAGCACCACGGCGGCGAACAGCAGCAGCCCGCCCGCCAGGAGCACGCGAGGCCGCCCGACGCCGAAGGGGATCATGAGCCCGGCCGCCACCCCGACGAGGGCGGCGATCAGAGTGATCTGATTGGGGGTGAGCGGGGTGTGGACGAGCAGGTCGACCAGCCGTCTCGCGATGGGGCGGTGGAGATACTCGTCCACCAGTTCCTCTACCTCGGGCGGTTTGACCGGTGCCGGTGGGCTCTTCTCGCTGCTCGTGGTCCCCGGCCCGGGCTCACCCGGTGAACCGCGCGCGGGCGTCCTCGAGATCCGCGAGGTCATCGATTTCCGTCCATTCGTGGTGGCCGATCGGAACGGGGTGGAAGGTAACGCCGGCCTGCATCATCCGCTGGAAGGCGTCCTCGTAGTACCCGCCGGTGTCACCCGCGTCCCGCATGGCATCCAGGGTGGCCCACAGGATGGGGAGAGCGGGACCGCCTACCTTCTGCACCCCGATCGACTCGCCCGCGGCCTCCGCCGGAGTCACCTGCTTGGACAGCCGGCGCACGGTGCCGCGGTCGTCCAGCTGGGCCTTCATCTCCTCCTCTCCGAGCCGCGTCTCGGTGTCGAGCAGGAGCCCGCAGGGAGTGGGGTGCCGGACCAGCCGGTGCAGCGCATCTCCCCGGAGCACCACATCACCGTCGCATAGCACGATGCCCGGACCGGTCACCTCGGCCCGGGCGGCGAGCACGCTCATACAGTTGCCGGTGGTGGCGAATTCGGGATTGGGGGCCAGCGCCACTTCGATCGGAGGCGGGTGCAGCCGCAGATGCTCCGCCACCCGGTCGGCGAGATGGCCGGTGACTACCACCGCCCGCTCGATCCCGGCGGCCGCGATCCGTTCGAGCTGGCGCGAGAGAATCGTCCGTCCGCCTACGTCCAGCAGACACTTGGGGGTCTGGAGCGTCAGCGGTCGGAGCCGGGTTCCGCTGCCGGCGGCGAGGATGATGGCCTGGTAGTTCATGGAGTCAGAAACTAGGTGCGGGACGGTGAATGTGAGAAGCGAAAAGTAAGAAGTGAGAAGTAAAAAGTGAGAAGTGGCCCGTTCCCTTCTCACTTCTTACTTCTCACTCCTCACTCCTCACTCCTCACTCCTCACTCCTCACTTCTCCCTGCTCACCGTACTGGCTGGTCGGTAATGTCCGCCACCGTTTCCAGGAAACGGTCGATGGTGTCGATCCCGATGTCGCCCATGTTGGCCACCAGGAAGCAGTCGTGGCTCACCGGGCCCTTGCCGCGGTAGACCAGGAATCCTCGCAGCCGCAGGTCCTGGTAGAAGGAGTCGAACGAGAGCCCGGGGGGGAGCTGGGCGACGCTCAGGGAGGCGGCGCAACCGGGGCCATCGAATCGGAGCTTGAGCCCGAGGCCGATCAGGCCGGCGCGGAGCCGGGCGTTGAGCGCACGGTAAGTGGCACGACGCGCAGGGACCCCGCCCTGATCCTCCAGCTCGTGCAATGCCGCCTCGAGCGCAACCACCGCCGAGACAGCCGGGGTGAACGGAGTCTGGCCATTCTCCCGCTGCGCAGCCCGGTAGCGGCGCAGGTCGAGGTACATCGAGCGCGGCCGGACATGCTGGGTCTCGTTCCACAGCTCCGGCCGGACGATGACGAAGGCCGCGCCAGCTACGCCGTGGAGGCACTTGTTGGCGCTGCCGATCGCGATGGACGCGCGGGACTTCACCATGTCGAACTCTTCCCCGCCGAGGCTCGACACCACGTCCACCATGTAGCGCAGATGCCGGGGCGCGAGCAGCCGGCCGACCTCGTTGACCGGGTTAAGCTGGCCCACGCTGGTCTCGTGGTGCACCATGGCCACCGCCCGGATGCGCGGATCGCCGTCCAGCATGCCCTGCAATTGCTCCAGCACGATGGGCTCGCCCCAGTCGTACCGCAGGTGGCTCATCGGGATGCCCAGGCACTGGGCCATCTCCGCGATCCGCTCACCGAAGGCACCATTGGACACCACCAGCAGGCGTTCCTCGTGTGCCACGAAGGTCGCCAGGGCGGCCTCCGTCGCGGCGGTCGCGCCGCCGCCCAGCACCAGCACATCGTGGTCCGGCGCCCCTGAGACGCGGCGCAGCCGGGCCGTGAGCCGGGCGAGCACGTCCACGAAGGCCCGATCCCGGTGGGCGATGTCGGCGCTTGCGAGGGCCCGCTTTACCCGGGGAGAGGTGCTGACCGGGCCGGGGCAAAGGAGGGTCAACTCGGCCTCTGCGGGCGCGGCGATGGGCGGAATGGCCCGGACAGACTCGGCCTCGACTCGGCGAAGGCGTGTCAAGCTGTCCAGGGCAGCGTGTGCTTTCATCACACTCTCACGAGGGGGTGTGTAGCAATGACGCAGAAGAAAACTCCCTCAAGGCATTGCAATGCAACGACTTGAAGGTCTTTGTCGCCGACTGGCCACTGATCGGCCCAACGGGGTTACAGGAAGCGCGGTGGTAGGAGCAGGTTCCGCGCCTACTGACCGAGCCCCCACCGAACGACTTCCGAGAGCCACCGAATGGGTCGCCACGGGTCCGGGAGAGGGGCAGTTGGCGGTGCGCTCAACCGACCGCGGATGAAGGTGGCGATCCGACTCGCCCGGGCATCCCAGGTGAGATCCTGCGCGGTGGCCAACGCCCCGCCCGCAAGTCGCTCCGCTTCCTCCCGACCGGCCGCAAGAGCGCGAAGCCGTGCCACCACCGCGGCCGCATCGCCCGGCGGCACGAGAGCCGCATTGACTCCGTCGGAAAGCAACTCCGCCGTGTCGGGGGCACGCGGAGCGAGCAGCACCCGCCCGGCCGCCAGATACAGGAACAGCTTGATCGGCAGTACCGTGTTGCCGTGGCGCTCGAGCGGGACCAGGCTCGGCGGAATGACCAGGACGTCGGCGGCGTAGAGCCACGGTGCCAGATCGCTGAAGCGCTGCCAGGGGACCACCCGCACGTTGTTCAGGGTGCGGGCCTTCGCCTCCACCGGCCCGTCTCCCTCGGAGCCCACCAGCACAAACCCGAGTTCGGGGGCGGCGCCGGCGGCCTCGAGGAGGACGTCGAGACCTTTTCGGGCATTCATGCGGCCGCTATAGACCACGGTGAAGCGATCCGGCTCAAGCCCGAGCCTGGCTCGGGCCTCCGCGCGGGAGAGCCGGGGTTCCATGCGGGCCGGCGACCAGCCATTGTGCGCCACCAGCAGGCGCGATTCGGGGATGCCGAGGCGGAGATAGCTTTGCAGCGCATGGCGGGAGTGAAACACCGCCCCGACCAGATTGGGATGCCGGAGCACGTGCCGCAGGAACGGCTGCAGCGGCGGATGCTGGTCGCCCCAGGGCCGGAAGTGCTCGTAAACTACCCGTCGGCCGGCACGGAGAAAGGTCCAGGCGGCAGGCAGGTTCCGGGTATAGATCAGGTCCGCGGCGGCCGCAGCGGGGTGACCGGGTGCCCGCAGCGCGTGAGACCACTTCTCCGCCCCGCGCAGTGGGTGATAGCGACGCCGAAGCAGGTGTACGGTGAAGTCGCCCTGCACCTGATAATACTCACGGAGCGCGCCGGTGTCGCCCGGTCCGCTCCCCAGCCCGGGAATCAGCAGCTCCATGACGAGCCCCTGCCGGGCGAGGGCGGACACCGTGTTCACCACCTGCTCGGTATCGGCACCGGTGTCCGGCATCGAGGCGTCGTAGACGTAGAGGATCCGCATGGAGGAGCACCGAAGCTAGAGGACCATCAAGTCGCACGCCAGCGCGGCGCCGGTCATCGCCGTGGCATCAGGCCGCGGAGGCTGCCGGTTCCGCGATAGGTTTCGCGGCCGAGCCGGTCCGGTCGCATGGCAGCTACTGCCGGCGCGCCGAGGTCATTCCAGAACAGCGCAAGGAGGAGTGGTTGAGCGACCGCCCCATCGATGCCCGGCACGAAATGAAGCGCGGCCTCTGGTGGATGGGCGGGGCGACGCTGGCCATGCGGCTGCTGGACGTGGCGGGCACGCTGCTGGTGCTGCAGTATCTCGGGCCTGGAGAAGTGGGCCTCGCGACATTGGCCTGGAGTTTCGCCGTGGCTCTCGAGGCGTTCAACGGTCTCGGGGTCGGGCAGGTGGTGGTACGGCAGCGGGATCTCGGCCACCGGGAGCTCTCCGGCCTGTTCTGGTTCTCCACTCTACTCGGCGTGGCGGCCGTGGCGGTGATGGCCGCCGTGGCGCCGTTCATCGCCCAGTTCTACGGCGACATACGGCTGTATCCCATGATCGTCGTGGCGGCCTCCAAGCTCGTTTTCGTGGGCGCCGCGCTGGTGCCGCAGCAACTGCTCACCCGCGACCTCCACTTCAAGACCTCCGGCGCCGCCCAGACCCTGGCGACCCTGGGCGAGGCCATCACCAAAGTGGTGCTGGTGGTGGCGGGGTTGGGCGCCTGGGGTCTGGTGCTCGCCAACGTGGCGCGGGGGATTTTCCTGATGGTTGCGCTGTGGTGGCTGGCGCCATTCCGCCCGGCGCTGAGCGCGGCGGATGCCTCTACCCGGCGCTCCATCCGGTTTGGTCTCCGGGTGGCGGCGGCCGGCATCATGTATCACGTCTATCGCAACATGGATTTTCTGCTGATCGGAAAGTTTCTCGGCACTGCCGCGGTCGGCATCTACCGCGCGGCATGGGAGCTGGGGATGACGCCGCTGGAGATCGTGCTCAACCTGGTGAACCGGGTGCAGTTCCCGATCTACGCCCGGCTGCAGGAGCACGCGGAAGAACTGAAACTGGCCTTCTACCGCAGCGCGCGCTCGCTGGTCCTGATTCTCGGGCCGGTGGCGGCGCTCATCTGTTTCACCAGTCCCGACATCTTCGGTCTCATCGGACACGGGAAGTGGCTGCCGGCGGTGCCGCTGGTGCAGGTGCTGGTGTGGGCCAGCCTCCTTCGGGGGATCGCGCAGCTGTTCCCGCAGCTCTACATCGCGACCGGACACCCGCAATTCACGGTCTACGACGCCGTGGTCACCGGCACGACGCTGGTGGCCGGGTTTGCGGTGGCGCTGGTGCTCGCCCCGCCCGAGACCGCCACGCTCTGGGTGGCCAGGGCCTGGCTGTTGAGCTATCCGGTGCCGCTGACCGTCCATTTCCTGCTCGCGCGCCGTTCCGCTCCCATCACGCCCGGTGGAATGGCGCGGGATCTCGCCCGTCCGGCGCTCGGGGTTCTGCTCATGTCGCTGGTGCTGGCGGCGGGCTCGGCCCTGCGCGCCCCGCTCGGCTCCCCGATCCTCTCGCTGGTGACCCTGGTCCTGCTGGGTCTCTCCGTCTACCTGATCTATCTGCGACAGGTCCTGCATGTGCGGCCGGGGCATCTGCTTCCCACCCGGGCACCCGAGGCCTAGTCGCCCATGTCGCGGCCGCGACAGCGCGAGCCGCGGGCGGCCCATGGCACCGGAGCGTCTTTGAACCCCTAGATTGCAGCCGGCCGGAAACTCTTGTCGTGCCCACGGAGGCCAGGTGCGCGTAGCGTTCGTCGTCGGCAGCTTTCCGGAGATTTCAGAGACGTTCATCCTCGATCAGATGACCGACCTCATCGACCGAGGACACGAGGTCATGATTCTGGCGAGGCCGCCGGCCGATCCCAATGGCCGGCGGCACGCGGCGGTCGACGAATACGGTCTGGTGCAGCGGACCTGGTACTGGGACAGGCCGCGGGGCGGCCGCGGTGCCGTCCTGTCTCGCACCGGGAGTCTCCTGCTGGGTCACCCGCTGCGCACGGTCGCCGAAATGGGGCGCTGTCTCCCGGCGCTGGGCCGCGGCGCCAACCTGGTGCGGCTGTGGTCGCGTGCCTCCATGGTGCAGACCGCCCCGACTCCCGACGTGTTCTTCGCCCAGTTCGGAACCAATGGGGTGCTGGCTCAGCAGGTGCGCGACATCCTGCGCCTGCGGGTGCCGCTGGTCACCAACTTCCTGGGGTACGATCTCTCGCAGCTGCTCCGGCAGAGGAAGCCGGATTTCTACGCCCGGCTTTTCGCCCGGGGCGAGCTGATGCTGCCGCTGAGCAACTTCTTCCGGGAGCGGCTGCTCTCGATCGGCTGTCCGCCGGACAAGATCCGGGTCCAGCGAATAGGCGTGGACACCGCCCTGTTCGCGTTCCGGGAGCGAAGCCGCGAGGCAGGGGCGCCGACCCGCTTCGTGAGTCTCTCCCGCCTGGTCGAGAAGAAGGGCCTCGAGACGGGCCTCAGGGCCTTCGCCCTGCTCAGGGAGGAGGCGCCATCCGCCACCTGGGACATCGTGGGCGACGGCCCCCTGCGCCCACAGCTGGAAGAGATGCGCCGGGCGCTGGCCCTCACGGACCGGGTGGTGCTCCGTGGAGCCATGCCGCGCGAGGCGGTCCGTCAGGTGCTGGATGAATCGCACATCCTCCTCGCGCCGAGCGTCACCGCGGCGAACGGAGACCAGGAAGGCACGCCGGTGGCGATCATGGAGGGGATGGCGGTCGGCCTGCCGGTCGTGTCCACCCGCCATTCGGGCATTCCGGAACTGGTGCAGGACGGCGTCACCGGACTGCTGGTTCCGGAACGGGACCCGGAAGCACTGGCCCACGCCCTTCGCCAGCTGGCGACCGCCCCGGAGCGATGGGGCGACATGGGGCGGCGGGGCCGCGCCGTGGTGGAGCGGGAGTATAACGCGCGGCTGCTGGGTGATCGCCTGGCGGAGATCCTCATGGACGTGGTGCGGCGACAGTCATGAGCCGGCTCACGGACGCCATCCGCTGGATCGAGGTCCGGCTCAATCGGCCGTTCCTGGCATCCCGTCCGGACCACGCTTTCTGGTCGCTGTACCACTCGGACGGCATTCCGCTCGCCCAGGCTCCGTCAACTCTGCAGGCTGCCGCGGCTGCACCAACCGACCTGCTGGTGGCGCTGACGACATACAACCGTCCTGCCTCCGTCGAACGGATTCTTTCGGCCCTGCCTGATCTGTTCGCGAACGCCGGCAGACCCCTGCGGGTCCACGTGGTGGTGCTCGAGGACGCCGGTGGGGCACCCTACGACGCGGCCCGGAGGATTGCCCGGGAGCGCCTCGGCGACCGGCTTACCTGGCTGGAAGCGCACGAGCGGCTCGGCAAGCGGGGATACTGGAAGGCCTATCAGACCCTGTTCCTTGTCGCCCGGCTGCTCCGGCCGGCCCACGCCCTGTTCCTGCAGGACGACCTGCTGTTTCCACCGACGCTGCTGGCCGACTGCTATGCCCGTTTCGAGGCGCTGGCTGGGGACCCGCGCCGGCGGGTGCTCTATCTGTTCGTCGGGGATGATGACGAGCCCGAGGGCCGATGGATCCGTTTTCGCCGGCGCGAGGCGGGTTCCGGGGCCCGGCTCACCCAGTGGTTCGATCTGCAGGCGTTCTTCGTAGATCGCGCGTTCTTCGAGCTGCTGGGCTACCGCATGATCCCCGTCTCCGACCGGCGCTGGGTGAAGAAGCCCTACTCGAGCGGCGTCGGAGAACAGCTCACCCGCCGGCTCTTCCGCCGCGCCAGCGTGTACCAGTCGCTCCCGTCACTGGTGTTCCACGGCGCCGAGCCAAGCGAGATGAACCCGGAGGCCCGGGCGGCCCGCGCCCTGGACAACCGCGGTGGGCTTCCCGGGCCGCAGGAGTAGCAGGGCGCGAGCGGCGCTTGCGGCGGCGCTAACTTCGCGCCTGACCGTGGATCGAAGGCTTCCGCGCCACGACTGCGTAGCCCAGGGGAAAGCTTCGCCGGGTGCGCTGCCGCCACCGGTCGTGAAGCCGGGTGCGGGAGAACCAGCGCGCCAGGCCCAAGAAGGGGCGACAGAGGAGCGGACTGGCGGAGAGCCCCTTATTGACCAGGTCCAGCAGCACATCCGGATATCCGCCGTACGGCTCGATCTCGAGCGGTTCGAGGCCAGCCTGCCGGCACAGCTCGGCGAGCGCGAACTCCGTGTAGCGGTAGTAGTCGTAGGGGGCCTCGTGCACCCAGTACAGGAATGGCACCAGCACGATCGCCTTGCCGCCCGGTGACAGGACCCGGGCAATCTCGCTCATGAGGCGATGCGGCTCGGGGATGTGTTCCAGCACGTCCGCGAGCAGCACCGTCTCGAACCGCGCGGGGTCGAAGGGCAGGGGCTGCCTCAGGTCAACTTCCTGGTCCACATGCGTCTGCCCGTGCGCGCTCGCGCCCCAGTCGACGCACATCGCCTCCGTCACGTGCTCGCGGTAGAGGCCGTAGTAGGGAACGTCCCCGCAGCCGCAATCCAGCAGCCGCCCCCGGGCGTGTCCTTGAATTACCCGGGCGTACGGGCCGGCCATCTGATCCACCGCGAAGCGGGAGCCGAGGCGCACGTAGGCGGGATTGGCCTCGTACCGGAGGCGTCCCGGGTGCCAGATCACCTTGCTCGGCTGCCAGTCTTCGGCGTGCCTCATCCCGGCCTCGTGGTAGTCAGGTGAGCAGTGTGCCTGGCCCGGCCGGCCGGGCCGTTCCGGCGTACCTCGCACGCGCCTCGTCGTACAGCTGCTCCAGCGCCCGTACCCGTTCACGATTGTCGTACTCCCGCCGCATCTTGTCGCGAGCGGCCCGTCCCATCCGCCCGCGGAGTTCCGCATCGCGGGTCAGCTGGAGCAGGCGCGCGGTGAGTGCGCCAGTATCCCGTTCGGCGACCAGGAATCCGGTCTCCCCGTCGTCGATGATCTCGGGGATGCCGCCGTGGCGGGTGCCGATCGGCACCATCTCGCAGGCGCTGGCTTCCTTCACCACGATGAGTCCGGACTCCCGGTTGCCCTCCCGGTCCACCACGCTCGGCGCGAGCAGCATGTGGCTGGTGGCCAGCAGTCGCGCGACCCGATCGGGTGGCAGGGGGCCGGTGAACGTGACCCGGTCGGCGATGCCCTCCGCTTTCGCCCGCGCGCGCAGCGCCGGCTCGCGCTCGCCCTCTCCCACGATGGTCAGCCGCAGGGCCGGTTCCTGCCGTGCCGCCGCGGCGAAGGCCTCGAGCCCGTACTCGAAGCCTTTCTTTTCGACCAGACGGCCAATCATCACGACCTCGAGGGCGGCGGAATCCCGGGTCGCTGGGGCGAAGGCATCCAGGTCGATTCCGAGGCGGTGCACCCGGAGGCGGTCGGCGGCGACACCCTGGGCGAGCAGCAGGTCACGCAGTTCGGTGGAGGCGCAGAGGCCCAGGGTCATGTCCCGCAGCACCAGGGGGCCGAACACGGCGTATCGCAGGTGCTGGGGCAGCCAGCGGCGGGCACTCGCGAGCAGCGGAACGTCATAGCCGTGGAAAGTGACCACCAGGGGCAGACCGTGGCGCCGGGCGAAAGGCCGGGCGTAGACCGCGCCCACTCCAAAGTGCGCGTGCACCAGCGCGAACGCCCGGGCCCGGAAGCGGGCGTCGAACGCAGCGGACCGGCAGGCGAGGGCGTAGAGCGGCCCGCCCACGTGCACCGGCTCGAAGGGGAAGCGCTGCGGCAGCAGTCGGCTACGGCAGAAGACCTCGACCGCGTAGCGTTCGTGCCGGCGGATCTCCTCGTAGACGAAGGTCTGCGAGTAGGGCAGAAACCTGGTGTTGAAGAGGGCAACGGCGTCCGCGGGCCGGGGCGGTGTCATCGTGCCTCCGAAGGGCCACGGCGCGGCCGCGCCGGCCAGACCCGGTCGCTCTCGATCAGGTAGTCCCACATCCCCTGCTGCTCGCGGACCGCGCGCTCCAGGTCTGCGGCAACGGCGGGAAAACGGGAGGCTACATCGTTCCGCTGCAGCGGGTCCTGCCCCGCATCGTACAGGTGCGGTGTCGCCGTGGCCGGGTCGAGCACCAGGCTCCAGGGCTGGGTCTCGGCAAAGAGCATGTCACTCCGGAGCACGCCCACTTCCGCGCCGTCGGTCGGGCGGGCCAGGAGGCTGTGGCCCAGCCAGGGCGTGGTATCGCGGATCCCGAGCAAGTCCGCCACCGTGGGTGCGATGTCCAGCTGGGAGGCTACCTCGGTGTGCCGGCCGCGGGGCAGGCGTGGATGGGCGCCGTGGATCAGGAACGGCACCCAGACCGACTCCCGCCATCCGTTGCGCTGCCCGGGGGTGCCGTCGTGTTCACCCAGGTTGTAGCCGTGATCGCCGGTGAGCACCAGCAGGGTATGGCCGAACCATGGTTCATGGGAGAGCGAATCCACGAATTCGCGCACCACGTCGTCGGTATAGTGCGTGGTGTTGAGCACCGCCTGGGCTGGCGTCGTAGCCGGCGCGATGTCCAGCGCCGGCTCCCGACTCCGGAAGGGATAGTGATTGCTGATCGAGACCACCGTCGCGAAGAATGGCGCCGGGCCCCGGCCCAGCTCCCGGATCCGGGCCAGGGCGCGGTGGAAGATCTCCCGGTCCTGCTCGTCGGCCTCGGGGTAATAGGCATACTCGTCGTACCATCGCCGCAGCCAGATGGTCTGGTTGTCCCAGTCGGGATCGCTGCCGGTGAAGTAGGCGGTGTGCCAGCCGTGGCGCCGCAACACCGCCGGCAGGCATTGCAGCGCGATGCCGGTGTATGTGGTGCTGATGTTCCGCTCGGAGTGCGGCGGCACCGAGCAGTGGCCGGCCATGAAGCCGTTGATGGTGGGGGGCCCGAAGCTCAGGAACCGGTTCCACACCCCGCTGGTGGAATCGGCGGCGAGCCGGTCGAGGAAGGGCGTGGGGGATGGCTGCCGGTCGGGCCTGAGGAAGCCCATGTCCCAGCCGCGGAAGGTCTCCAGCTGCAGGTAGATCACGTTCCAGCGGGCGCCGTTCTGCGGGGGCTGAGCCAGCGGCACCCGCACCAGCGGATAACCGGTGTCCCCCTCGAATCGCCAGGCGCCGCTTCCGTCTCCGGCCAGCCAGCGGGCTTGGTAGTCGCCGATGTATCGGGCCAGATCGGGCGGCGCGCCGCGGGGCCTGGAGTCGCCGGCCAGCTCGAGCCCAAGGGTGATCACCTCCGGCCGTACCCGGTTCCGGGGGAAATGACCGCCCGGCAGGTTGTACACCACCAGCGGAACGACGAGCGGCAGGCCGGCCGCGGCCAGCGCTGCGGTCAGGGGCCATACCGGCCTTCGCGCCCGCCGGAGGATCAGCTTCCGGCCGAGCCACCAGACCAGGGACATCCCGGCGAACAGCAGCGCGAACGGGAGCCACGGGCCGCCCCGGTCGGTCGTGAAGACGTGGAGCATGTCGGAGCCCCATGCCCCTACCCGCTCGTAGGTGCGGAGCAGGGTGAAGGTGAGATGGGTGCCGAGGAACCGCATCACCTCGTTGTCGGCATGATCCAGCCCGACGGTCAAGGTGAGCAGGATCAGCAGGGCGGTGTGCCACCGCCGCGCGCTCGGCTCCGTCACCGCGCTCCGGTATCCCACCAGCCAGCGCGACAGGAACGGCAGCGCGACGAGGGCGACCCCGAGCAGGTTGTAGAACAGCGCCCGACCGAAGTACCCGCCCCACTGACGCACATAGGGCCCGCCGTAGGGGGTCGGCCGCAGGAAAAGCACCAGCTCCTGCGCGCTCATCACCAGCCAGGCGAGGAGCGCCAGGGTGAGTGCCACCCGGAATTCGGCCGCACCGGAGCGTGCGGAATCCGGTCTGGCGCTCATGCGGGGCGGTTACTGCGCCTGACGGGCATTCCGCGCCTCGATCGCGGCCACCGCCGGTGCGAGCGCGTCGGCCATGATCTCTGCGGTGCGTGCCGCGCCGAGATCGGTGGGGTGGATGTGATCGTGGAAGTTTTCCGGCGCCCCGGAGAGCGACGTGACGTCGATGATGTGGTCGCGCGGGATTTCCTGGTCGATGATCTCGTAGATCCGGCGGAAGGCGTCCACGTGGGCATCGTGATCGAAGCCGTGCAGATCGTAGCGGCAGCGGGCCCGCTCGGACGCCGGCAGCCCCGGCACGATCAGCGTCGCCTGCTTGCCCACGAACAGTTCCATTCCCAGCGTCTGGGCGGTGGCACGGATCAGCCGCAGGTTCGTACGGAAGATCTCCAGGCCGCGCCGGTCGTAATGATCGGCCAGGGCCTTCTGAAACACGCCGGCCTTGGCCTCGCCGTTGACCGGGGGAGACAGCCGCAGCCGTACCTTGGTCAGGATCTGCGATGGCCGGGCCAGCCAGTCGTACCACCGCGCCTGGTACACCGTGACGGGCACCGAGCCCTCGAGCCCCCACGACCCATCCGGCAGGGTGTGCCAGTTGGCCATCTTGTCCACGGCCTTGAAGTAGTACATCTCGTTCCACCCGTGATACACCACGACGATGTCCGGGGAGTAGAACCGCACCCGGCTCCACAGGCGCCCCATCGATTCGAACGTGGAATAGCCGCCCAGCGCAGCGTTGAGGAATTCGATTCTGTCGGTGCGGCCCGGGCGGCGCCGGAGATTCTCGGCCACCTGCCACGGCCAGGTGACCGAGTCGGGGAGCAGAGTGCCGGTGCCGGCGGTGGAGGACTCGCCGAGAAAGGCGATCCGGATCGTGTGCGGCGGCTTGGCCTGGGCAATCTCGGGCGTGGAAACGAATCCGTCGCGATTGACCGTCTTGGTCACCGCCCCGGCGTGATAGACGCCGGGACGGCCGCGCCAGGCCGAGTAGGCATCCAGAAAGGCCCAGTCGGCGATCGGCTGCCGGGCCACCGCTCGGCCGGTGAGGGCCCAGAGATCGTCGTACGGGCTGGTGAGACGGACGTAGATCTCGGCGGCAAGCAGCAGCAGGATGGACGGTACGATCGCCGCCAGGGCGGTGAAGCGGCGTTTGGCCCTGAGGGAAAGACCTGGTTTCCCTGTCGGGTTGCTCATGATGTTCTCCCCGGCGCGCGTGTGGTCCAGTGGGCAGGTATTCTAATGCAGCGGGCCCGCACTTATCATTCGCCCGCCCTCGTCCGGAGCCGGTTCTGCGCCGCTGGTGCTACCTGATTCTTCCGTTCCTCGTCACCGCCCCGGCGGCAGCGCAGGACAGCCTGCCGCAGCCGCCCCGCGATTCGGCGTCCCATCCCATCGGCGTGGTGGAGGATACGGCCGCGGGTCCTGGCAGGATCCCGATCCCGACCGACTCGCTCGGGCGGCCCATCATCAAGTACATCGAGGTCCGCCGGTCGGACATCTTCGACTCGACCGAAGCCCACGGCTTCATTCCGAAGCTGATGAACGGGTTGCACTTCATGACCTCGAGCTCGGTGATCAGCCGGGAGATCCTGCTCGAGGAGGGGCAGCCGTACGACTCGGCGGACGCCGCGGAGACCGCCCGGAACCTCCGGTCGCTCGCCATCTTCCGGAAAGTGCGGGTGGACACCGCCACGACCGATTCCGGTTTCGTGGTGAAGGTGTACGCCCAGGACGGATGGTCTACCCAGGCGGACGTCCGGTTCCGCAGCGCCGGGAAGCAGACCGACTGGCAGCTGGCGCTGATCGAGAAGAACCTGATCGGCACCGCCACCCGCTTTGCGATCCGCTACCGGCACACCCCCGACCGCAACCAGCTGGGCTTCCAGTTCCTGCAGCCCCGGCTCCTGGCCCGAACCGTCCTGCTCGGGCTGCGCTACGAGAGCCGCACCGATGGGAAGCGGGGCCAGGTGGCCATCGAGCGGCCGTTCTTCTCCCTGTCCGACAAGGCCGGCATCCAGACGCTGTTCGATGTGCGAAACGAACGGATCTTGCGATTCCGCGAGGGCGTGGGCGATGCCAGCGATTCCCTGCGCCGCCGCTACGTCATCGGCCAGGTGGAGATGGCCAAGGCACTCAGGCGGGGGAACCGCGGGTACCTGCGCGTTGGACTGATGGGCCAGGTGCGGCGGGATGACTATGTCCCCTGGCCCACCAAGCAGGTGCCCAGCACGGTGACGGCCGCGGTGG
This sequence comes from Gemmatimonadota bacterium, assembly GCA_041499215.1. Classification (GTDB taxonomy): domain Bacteria; phylum Gemmatimonadota; class Gemmatimonadetes; order Gemmatimonadales; family GWC2-71-9; genus JADJOM01. The sequence goes on from JBGQJV010000012.1 coordinate 34,827, forward strand.
GGCCGTTCATCGAGTGGCGCCGGGCCAACTTCGTGGTGACCCGGGGTTTCTCCCGGCTGGGCCAGGACGAGGACGTGGACGTGAGCAACTTTGTGCGGTTCCAGGCGATCGCCGCGCCGGAGTTCCTGGGATACGATCGGGACGGGGTCGGGCTCCTGGCTCACCTGCGTGGCGGTACCAGGCTGTCGAGCGGGTTCGCCTGGCTCGACCTCCGAGCCAACGGCCTGTACAGTTCGGCTGGACTCGACTCGGGCTCGGTGACCGTGGGTGGTACCGCGGTGCTGGTCCCCGCCCGCCGCCACCTGCTCATCGGTCACGCCGATATCGGCTGGATCAAGAACCCGCTCCCCTCCACCGAGTTCGATCTCGGATTCGCCACCGGGCCGCGGGGCTTTCCCATCCACGCCTTCACCGGCGACCGGACCTACTTCGCCACCGCCGAGTATCGGTACAATTTCGGTGAGGATCTGTTCAAGGCGCTCGATCTTGGTGTGGCGGGCTTCGTGGATCACGGTGGCGCATGGTTCAATGGCGATCCGCGCCGGACCGGGACCAACCTTGGTCTCGGGCTCCGGCTCAGCGCCTCCCGCGCAGCGGACGCCAATCCGACTCGGCTGGATCTCGCCTATCGGCTCAAGAACGACCAGCAGAAGGCCGGCTGGGTGTTCGTCGTTGCCTCGGGACTGGTATTCTCCACCCAGCCGCGGGGCTTCTAGCGGAAGGGGCGGAAAGGGCGGGAAGGGTGGAAGATGCGGTCGTCCGGCCCACCCGGTTGCCCCGACGCCGGTCTGCGCTCGCCAGAAGACCGCGGATTGTTTCACTCGAGGAAACCCACAGCTCCGGGACTCCGAATGACTGCGCCTGACACGGCCCCTCCCCCGCCTCCTCCACCCAGGCGCTTTCCGCGCCTGCGCGGCATCCTGCTGCTGGCCCTCCTCACTCTGGTCCTGGCGGCGGGAGTGTACACCTGGCTGGCGCTTCACTGGGACTACTCCAGCGGCTACCGCAGCGGTCTGCTGCAGAAGGTCTCCCGGAAGGGCTGGGTGTGTAAGACCTACGAGGGTGAGCTGTGGCAGTCGGTGGTGGCCAACGTCGCGCCCAACGTGTGGTACTTCTCCGTGCGCGACCAGAGCGTGGTGCAGACACTCGATACCCTGGTGGGCAAGCAGGTCCGGTTGCACTACACCGAGCATCGCGGTATTCCCACCAGCTGCTTCGGGGACACGCGCTACTACGTCGACAGTGCGGCGATCCTGACCCCGTAGAC
>JBGQJV010000013.1:0-36069 GCA_041499215.1 Gemmatimonadota bacterium
CTGCCGGATGATCGGGCGTATCAGATCCTGGACTACATCGAGTTCCTCGAAAGCAAGTACGGCGAGCGGGCCGCGCCGACCGGATTCCTGGCCAAGATCACTGAGACGGTCGAAGACACCATGAGGGCCGCCAGGCTGCCGGTGCAGGCCATCAGCGGCACCGCCAGCGTGATGGACAGCGCCGCCAAGATCATGAAGGGCCTCGCCGCCGCCGGACAAGCCGTGGTAGACGAGGCGGTGAAGGCCGCCGGCAGCCAGGCGGACCCGGCGATCACGACTGACAGCGCGCAGAAGACCGTGCCACCCGCTCCCGGTTCTCCTCCCCTCAAGGCCCAGGGTTGATGCCAGACACCGCGCAGGCTCCCACCCGGCCGTCCCCTGCCGGGACGGCGGAGTTCGTCGAGGGCATAGGTCCGCTGGACGCGATATCACTGGTCGTCGGCACCATGATCGGCTCGGGGATCTTCATCGTCTCCGCCGACATCGGCCGCCAGGTGAACGACTGGGGACCGGGCGCGCTGCTGGCCGTCTGGGTGGTGACCGGACTCATGACGGTGACCGGCGCCCTGGCCTACGCCGAACTGGCGGCGATGATGCCCACCGCGGGCGGCCAGTACGTCTTCCTGCGTGAGGGACTCAATCCGCTGGCCGGGTTCCTGTTCGGCTGGACCCTGTTCACCGTGATCCAGACCGGCACCATCGCGGCGGTCGCGGTGGCGTTCGGCAAGTTCCTGAGCGTGCTGGTTCCGGCGGTGACGCCGGATGTATTCCTGTCGCTGGGGCATCTGCCGATGGTTGGCGGGCCGGTGGAGCTGGGATTGTCGAACCAGCGGGTGGTGGCCCTCCTGGTGGTCCTGGTGCTCACCCTGGTCAACGCCCGCGGCGTGACGCTCGGGGCCACGGTGCAGACCATCTTCGCGGTGGCCAAGGTCGGGGCCCTGGCGCTCATCGTCGCGCTCGGACTGACCTTCTTCCGGCGGGCGGATGTGGCGTCGGCCAACTTCGGGCAGTTCTGGGGCACCGGCTCCTGGACGCTCGCGGTCCTGCCGGTACTGGGCGCCGCGATGGTGGGCTCGCTCTTCTCCGCCGACGCCTGGAACAACGTCACGTTCGCCGCGGCGGAGGTGCGTAATCCCCGGCGCAACCTGCCGCTCGCCCTGGGTCTCGGCACCGCCATTGTCACCACGCTCTACGTGCTTGCCAACGTCGCCTATCTCAATCTGCTGCCCTTCCATGGCTCGCCCGAGGGGGTCGACGTCATGGCCCGCGGCATCCAGCACGCCGCGCAGGACCGGGTCGGGGTGGCCGCCGCGGAAGTGATGTTCGGACCAGTGGGAGCGGTCGGGATGGCGGTCGCGGTCATGCTCTCGACCTTTGGCTGCGTCAACGGTCTGGTCCTCGCCGGACCCCGGGTGTACTACGCGATGGCGCGAGACGGGTTGTTCTTCGAGCGGGCCGGAGCCCTGCATCCGTCCTGGAAGACGCCCACCTTCGGGCTCGCGGCGCAGGCGGTGTGGGCCATGCTGCTGTGCCTGAGTGGTACGTATAGCGAGCTGCTCACCTACGTGATCTTCGCCTCGCTGCTGTTCTATTTCCTCACCACCCTGGCACTGTTCCGCCTGCGGGCCACCCGGCCGGAGCTGCCCCGGCCGGTGAAGGCGTTCGGCTATCCGGTGCTGCCGGCCCTGTACATGGCGGCGGTGCTGTTCCTGCTGGGGGTGCTGCTGCTGGACCCGGTGCAGCGGAAGTACTCGGCGTTCGGGCTCTTGATCGTGGGGCTGGGGATGCCGGTGTTCTACCTCTGGAAGGCGCCGCGCGCGGGGAAGTGAGCTCGCGGCCCTGCGCGCCGGGGTGTTCAACCCGCAACCTGCTTGCGGGGGCCCTGCCGGTCCCCTATGCTTAGAGATGGAACCCCGAACCATTCCAGGCCTGTCGCGCGCCGCTTGCGGCGCCCGACGGGCCTTCGTGCATCACCTCCCGGCATGAGCACGATCCGATCCGCGCTGGCGCTCACCTTCGACGACGTACTGCTCGTCCCGCGCCACTCGACGGTGCACCCCAGGCAGGTATCGGTCACCAGCCGCCTCACCCGCTCGATTCCGCTGAACATTCCGCTGGTCTCCGCCGCGATGGACACCGTGACCGAGTCGCAGATGGCGATCGCCATGGCCCGGGCCGGCGGCATCGGGGTGATCCACAAGAACATGTCGGTGGACAAGCAGGCCGCGGAGGTGGACCGGGTCAAGCGCAGCGAGAGCGGGATGATCCTCAATCCGGTGACCCTGTCCCCGGACCGGCCCCTGCGGGAGGCGGCGGCATCCATGGCCCGGTTCCGCATCTCGGGGGTGCCGATCGTGGACCAGGCCGGCAAGCTGGTCGGCATCATCACCAACCGCGACCTGCAGTTCGAACGCAACCTGGAGCAGCCGATCCGCGAGGTCATGACCAAGGAACGGCTGGTGACGGCTCCGGTGGGGACCGATCTCGACGAGGCGGAGCGCATCCTGGCCCGGCACCGGATCGAGAAGCTCCCGGTGGTGGATTCGGCCGGAATCCTGCGCGGACTCATCACGGTCAAGGACATCTTCAAGCGGAAACAGTTCCCGGAGGGCAACAAGGACCAGCACGGGCGGCTGCGGGTCGCGGCGGCGGTGGGGGGCTCTCCCGAGGCCCGGGTCCGGACCCGCGCGCTGGTCGACGCCGGGGTCGACGCGATCGTGGTCGATTCGGCGCACGGCCACAGCGAGGGGGTGCTGCAGACCGTAGCCCTGCTGCGCGAGGCATTTCCCGAAGTGCAGCTCATCGCCGGGAACGTGGCCACCGAATCGGGCGCCAGGGAACTGGTCCGCCGGGGAGTCGACGCCGTGAAGGTGGGCGTCGGACCCGGCAGTATCTGCACCACCCGGGTAGTGACCGGTGTGGGTGTGCCGCAGGTGACCGCCATCATCGACGCGGTCCGGGGCGCGGGCGACGTTCCAGTGATCGCCGACGGTGGCATCAAGTACTCCGGTGACATGGTCAAGGCGCTGGTTGCCGGGGCCGAGTCGGTCATGATGGGCTCCATGCTGGCCGGCACCGACGAGAGCCCGGGCGAATCCATTCTCGCCGAGGGCCGTAGGTTCAAATCCATTCGCGGCATGGGGAGCCTCGCGGCAATGCAGGACGGCTCCGCCGACCGGTACTTCCAGGAAGGGGAGCTCTCCAGCTCCAAGATGGTCCCGGAGGGCATCGAGGGACGTGTTCCGTACAAGGGGCCGGTCGCTGAGGTGCTCTTCCAGATGGTGGGCGGGCTTCGCAGCGGGATGGGTTACTGCGGGGTGGCCACCATCGACGCGTTGCGCCGCGAAACCGAGATGATCCAGGTCACCTCGGCCGGCCTGCGCGAGTCGCATCCGCACGACGTGACGATTACGCGCGAAGCACCGAATTACAACGTGTGAAGGGCTGTTGGCCGTTGCCCATTAGCCGTTAGCCAGTAGCTGGTCCGTCGTCAGGGCCGGCAATTGCTCGCATGGTCTCCGCAAGCGACCTTCCCGCGCGGCTAACGGCTAACGGCTAACGGCTAACGGCTAACGGCTAACGGCTAACGGCTAACGGCTAACGGCTAACGGCCGACGGCTGACCGCCGACGCTCCACCCACACCCGGAGCTGCGATGTCCCTCTGGGCCACCAAGTCCATCACCGCCCTCCGCGCGGAAGCCGAGACCGAGGGCGAGCGCAGCCTCAAGCGCAGCCTTAGCGTGCTGGACCTGACGGCGCTTGGGGTCGGCGCCATCATCGGGGCGGGCATCTTCGTGCTGACCGGTACGGCCGCGGCGCTGCATGCCGGGCCCGCTGTGCCGATCTCGATGATTCTGGCCGGCCTGGCCTGCGCCTTCGCGGGGCTGTGCTATGCCGAGATGGCGAGCGCTGTGCCGGTGGCGGGGAGTGCGTACACCTACAGCTATGCCACCCTCGGCGAGTTCGTCGCCTGGATCATCGGGTGGGATCTGATCCTGGAGTACGCCATGGGCGCGGCCACGGTCGGGGCCGGGTGGTCGGCCACCTTCGTGAGCCTGCTCAACCTGGTCGGTGTGCATCTGCCGGCCTCGCTCATCAATCCCCCACTGGCATTCTGTACCAACGCGCAGGTGACGCAGGGGGTGGAGGGGGCGGTAGGGTGCGCCACCACCGGGTGGCACGCCACCGGAGCCCTGGTGAACCTGCCGGCGGTGTTCATCATCCTGGCCATCACCACGATCCTGGTCATCGGCATCAAGGAATCGGCGGGATTCAACAGCGCCATCGTGCTGATCAAGGTCGGGGTGCTGGTGCTGTTCGTCATCTTCGGCTTCATGTACGTCAACCGGGGGAACTGGCACCCGTTCATCCCTCCCAACAGCGGGGTGTTCGGCGAGTACGGCTGGAGCGGCATTCTCCGTGGCGCGGGCCTGATCTTCTTCGCCTACATCGGCTTCGACGCGGTTTCGACCGCCGCGCAGGAGGCCAAGAACCCGCAGCGGGACATGCCCCGGGGCATCCTGTTCTCGCTGGGGGTCTGCACGGTGCTGTACTGCCTGGTGTCACTGGTCCTGACCGGGCTCATTTCCTACAAGGAGCTCAACGTTCCCTCGCCGGTGATCATGGTGGTCGAGCGCATTCCGCAGCTGGCCTGGTTCCGCCCGGTGATCACCGTGGGCGCGGTGCTGGGACTGGGCTCGACCATTCTGGTGATGCTGCTGGGCCAGTCACGGGTGTTCTACTCGATGTCGCGCGATGGGCTGCTCGGTGACTGGGCGGGGAAGGTGCACCCGCGGTTCCGCACGCCGTATCTCTCCACGATCTACACCGGCGTGGCGGTGGCCATCTTCACCGGGCTCTTTCCAATCCAGATCCTCGGGCAGCTGGTAAACATCGGCACCCTGCTGGCCTTCGTGCTGGTCTGCGGTGGAGTCATCGTGCTGCGGCGCACCCGCCCCGACCTCGAGCGCCCCTTCCGGACGCCGTGGGTGCCCGTGGTGCCGATCCTCGGGATTCTGTCGTGTCTCGGTCTGATGGCTACCCTGCCGCTCGATACCTGGATCCGGCTGTCCGTCTGGCTGGTGGTCGGTCTGATGATCTACTTCGGTTACGGCGGGAGCCACAGCCGGCTCGCCCTGGAGACCGCGGCGAAGTAGGCCATTCCTGTTCCCCGTTCCGGCATGGCGGACCGTGCCGGCCGATTCCCCCTCACGTGGACCGTCCTGGCCATGGATCTCTTCCGCCGAAAGAGCATTACCGATCTGCAGGCCGAAGCCGAATCCGATCACAGCCTGAAGCGCGCCCTGGGGGCGTGGAATCTGACCCTGCTCGGCATCGGGGCCATCATCGGCACGGGAATTTTCGTCCTGACGGGCACGGTCGCCGCCCAGAACGCGGGGCCGGCGGTGGTGCTGTCCTTCGTGCTGGCGGGGGTGGCGTCGATCTTCGCGGCGCTGTGCTATTCGGAGTTCGCCTCCCTGGTGCCGATGGCGGGCAGCGCGTACACCTATGGCTACGCCACCCTCGGTGAGTTCATCGCCTGGGTCATCGGCTGGGACCTGGTGCTGGAGTACGCCCTGGGGGCGGTTACGGTGGCCATCGGCTGGTCCGGCTACGTGGTGTCGTTCCTGAACGACTTCGGCATCCACGTCCCTGCGCGGCTGAGTGCCGCGCACGGCACGCCGGTGACGCTGCCGGATGGGAGCATGGTCACCGCGGTGTTCAACCTGCCCGCGGTGGTCATCATCGCGATCGTGACGACCCTGCTGGTGGTGGGGATCAAGGAGTCCGCCAACGTCAACAACGTGATCGTGGTCATCAAGGTGGCGGTGGTACTGCTCTTCATCGCCGGGGCCGCGCACGCCGTGAACCCGGCCAACTGGCATCCCTTCATCCCGCCGGCGACCATCAAGACCACCATGAGCGGGACGGGCCCCGCCTACGGCTGGGGCGGGGTGATGACCGGTGCCGCCGTGGTGTTCTTCGCCTACATCGGATTCGACGCGGTGTCTACCGCCGCGCAGGAGGCCAAGAACCCTCAGCGTGACATGCCGATCGGCATCATCGGGTCGCTGCTCGTCTGCACCCTGCTCTACATCATCGTCTCCGGCATCGCCACCGGGGTGATGTCCTACACCGAGCTGGACGTCCCCGACCCCATCGCGGTAGTGGCCGATCGGGCGGGCCTCGGCTGGATCTCGACCTTCATCAAGCTGGGCGCCATTGCCGGCCTCTCCTCGGTCATCCTGGTCATGCTGCTCGGCCAGTCGCGGGTGTTCTACAGCATGGCCCGGGACGGGCTCCTCCCCCAGTTCGTCAACAAGGTGCACCCCAAGTTCCAGACGCCGTGGATTACCTCGATCATCACCGGACTGGCGGTCGCCATTCCGTCCGGCTGGTTCACCGTGCGGGAGGCGAGCAGCCTGGTCTCGATCGGCACCCTGCTGGCGTTCGTCATCGTGTCGATGGGCGTTCTGGTCCTCCGGGTTCGCGAACCCAGTCTGCCGCGGCCGTTCAAGACGCCCGTGGTCTGGGTCACCGCGTTCTGCGGCGCGGGCTCGGCGATCTACCTGATGGTCTCCCTCCCGTGGAGGACCTGGGAGCGGCTGCTGATCTGGCTGGTCATCGGGCTGGTACTGTACTTCACGTACGGGCGTACCCACAGCCGGCTCGCGACGCCCAAGTAGTCCGCCGGCGGCGATTCAGCCGGCTGTCCAGGGCGGGGCGGTTACCACGCCCGCAGGTTTCCCTCTCACAAGGACTCCATTCTCATGAGTCTCTTCCGCACCAAGGCGATGGCCGACCTGATGCCCGAGGAAGGCGAACTCGGGCTCAAACGCGCCCTCACCGCCACCAACCTGGTGCTGCTGGGCATCGGGGCGATCATCGGGGCGGGTATCTTCGTGCTCACCGGCACCGCCGCGGCCCAGTACGCCGGGCCGGCGATCGTCCTGTCGTTCGTCCTCGCGGGTGCCGGGTGCCTGTTCGCCGGACTGTGTTACGCCGAGTTCGCTTCGATGATCCCCATCGCGGGCAGCGCATACACCTATGGCTACGCTACCCTGGGTGAGCTGGTGGCCTGGATCATCGGCTGGGACCTCATCCTGGAGTACCTGTTCGCCGCCTCGACCGTCGCGGTCGGCTGGTCGGGGTACTTCACCGCCTTCATGACCGAGCTGGGCATCAAGCTCCCGCCGGCCCTCACCGGGGCGCCGTTCAGCGTGGAGGGCACCCACACCCTGGTGCGGTCGCAGATCTGCGTCGACCCCGCCACCGGCGCCGTCGCCATCGATGCGGTGAGCCGGTCGCCGGTCGCGCTGGCGGACTGCGTGACCAAGGGCTTCAGCATCACCCATGGCTTTCTGAACGTGCCGGCCATGGTGCTGATCTTCCTGATCTCCAGCCTGCTGGTGATCGGCATCAAGGAGTCAGCCCGGTTCAACAACGTGATCGTGTACGTCAAGGTCGCGATCGTGCTGCTGGTGATTGGATTCGGCTTCCAGCATGTCAACACCGCCAACTGGCATCCCTTCATTCCCCCCAACCTCGGGGAGTTCGGCCAGTTCGGCTGGAGTGGGATCGTCCGGGGTGCGGGCGTGATCTTCTTCGCCTACATCGGGTTTGACGCGGTCTCCACCGCCGCGCAGGAATGCAAGAATCCGCAGAAGGACCTGCCGGTCGGCATCCTGGGCTCGCTGGCGATCTGTACGGTGCTCTACATCCTGATGGCGCTGGTGATGACCGGCATGGCGCACTACACCGAACTGAGTGTCCCGCACCCGGTGTTCGTGGCGATCGAGAAGGCCGGGCCCGCGCTCGCCTGGCTGGGCTACCTGGTGAACATCGGCGCCATTGCCGGTCTCGCGTCGGTGGTGCTGGTGATGCTCATGGGCCAGCCGCGCATCTTCTTCACCATGGCCCGCGACGGGCTGCTGCCCCGGGTGTTCGGCAAGGTTCACCCCACCTTCCGTACCCCGTATGTCTCGACCATCGTGACCGGGGTCGTGGCCATGCTGATCGCGGGACTCTTCCCGATCGGGCTCCTGGGCGAGCTGGTGTCGATCGGCACGCTGCTGGCTTTCGTGATCGTGTGCGGCGGCATCATCGTACTCCGGCGCACCAACCCGGATCTGCCGCGGCCTTTCCGCACTCCACTGGTGCCCTGGGTGCCCATCCTTGGCATCCTGATCTGCGGCTACATGATGTATGGGCTGCCGGTGGATACCTGGATCCGTCTGGCGGTGTGGATGGCGCTGGGCCTGGCGATCTACTTCATGTATGGCCGCCAGCACTCGGTCCTGAACAAGGGCTGATCTCGGGCGGAAAGGCGGGACGGCGGACAGGCGGGAGCAATGGCTCATCCCGCCTTTCCGCTGTCCCGCCTTCCCGCCTCAGTTCCGCCCTTCCGCCCTTCCGCCTTCCCGCCTTCCCGCCTTAGTTTCCCCGCGCCATGCCCTACCCCCTGCCTCCCGATCGTATTGCCGCCGCGCAGAGCTTCGCCGCGCATCTCAAGCCGGGCCAGCGGATCTGCATCACCACCCACGTGAACCCCGATGGCGACGGGCTCGGCAGCGAGGCGGGCCTGGTGCACTTCCTCAAGGCCCGAGGGATCGACGCGGTGGTGACCAACCCGTCCCCGACGCCGGACCGGTACCATTTCCTGTTCCGGGACCTTCCCGGAGTCGAGCGGACGCACGAGGCGGTGAAGGAGCTCCGCCGGGCGGATCTGATCCTGGTCCTCGACATCTCCGACGTGGGCCGGCTCGGCATGCTGACCCAGACGGTGGTGGAACGGGGAGTGCCTGTTGCCTGTGTGGATCACCACATCAGCGCAGGACATCTTCCGGACGGGCCGCGCTATGTGGATCCCGAGGCCTCGGCCACCGGCGAGCTCATCTTCCAGCTGGCCCAGGCCAATGGCTGGCCGCTCACCCCGCTGGCCGCCCGCGCGTTGTACGTCGCGATCCTCACGGACACTGGGGCCTTCCGCTTCAGCAATACCCGTCCGGCGGTGCTCCGCACCGCCGCCGCACTGCTCGAGACCGGACTCGATCCGGAGCAGATTTACCTCGACGTCTACGCCAACGCCCCCGAAGGCCGGGCCCGACTGCTGGCGGAGACGCTGCAGACCCTGGTGGTGGAGCCGGAGTGCGGTCTCGCCTGGGTGACGGTTCCCCCGGGAGCTCTCGAGCGGCTGGGGGCGACCCCCGACGACCTCGACGGCATCGTGGAGGTCCCCCGCAGCATTACCGGGGTCCGCATGGTTCTGCTCTTCCGTGAGATCGCCGCCGGCCGGGTGAAGGTCTCGCTCCGGTCGGTCGGCGCGGTGGACGTGGCCGCCTTCTCCCGTCCGTATGGCGGCGGCGGGCATACCAAGGCATCCGGGCTTTCCCTCGAAGGCTCGATCGCCGAAGTCCAGGCGACGGTCCTCGCAGCGGCGCGAGAGTATCTCGCCGGAAACGGCGCCGGGTGACTGGCCGCCTATTCCCGAATGCCCTTGTTGGATTTAGCTTTCAAGTCCCGAGTAGCGCCGCACAGCGGTGTGGCCGCTACGGGAACTCGGAACGGAACTCGGAACCGACACGATGGCAGATGATACGCTGAATCGGATCGAACAGACGCTCGACACGCTGCGTCCCTACATTGCCTCCCACCGGGGCAGTGTAGAGATCGTGGACTTCGATGAGAGCGATGGACGATTGCTCCTGCGTCTCGGCGGACATTGCCACGGCTGCTCCGCGTCGACCCTCACGCTCAAGCAGGGGATCGAGACCCGGCTGCGACAGCTGGTGCCTGAGGTGAAGGTCGTCGAATCGCTCTAGAAGGTTCCGCGTTCCCCGTTCCGCGTTCCCCGTTGCCTGGTCATCCGTCCGTCGCCTGAAGCCGGGCCGCGGAACCCGGAACGCGGAACGCGGAACGTGCTAGGAGGATGTCAGATGTCCGAGTCACTCTCCGCCCGCGTCGCGGCCGCCCTCTCACGGATCCAGAATCCCAGGCTGGAGAACGATATCCTATCCGGGGGCATGGTCCGCGATCTCGCGGTCACCGACGACGGCAAGGTTTCCTTCACTTTCCTGCTGGGCCGCGAGGATCCCGCCACTCTGGTACGGGAGGCGCGAGCCGCGCTCCGGGCGGTGGAGGGGGTCAACCCCCAGGAGCTCCGCATCAGCGTGGTGGATCCCGGCGGGCCGGCGAAGGCCTTGCACCCGCCGCCGGGCCAGCCGGCACCGGGCCAGACCCATGGTCAGGCGGGGATGGTGCCGCCTCCGCCCCAGCCTACCGACTACCCCAATCTCGGCCGGATCATTGCCGTCTCCTCCGGCAAGGGCGGTGTGGGCAAGTCGACCGTCTCGGCCAACCTCGCCGTCGTGCTGGCACAACGGGGCAATCGGGTCGGTCTGATGGATGGGGACGTCTACGGGCCCAACATCCCGCGGATGTTCGGCGTGTTCGAGAAGCCACCGGTGATAGAGGGAAAGATCCAGCCGCTGCTGGCGTGGGGTGTGAAGCTGATGTCGCTCGGCTTCCTGGTCGACCGCGACTCAGCGGCGATCTGGCGCGGTCCCATCATCATGAAGATCGTGCAGCAGTTCCTGCGCGATGTGCAGTGGGGGGAGCTGGACTACTTCATCGTCGATCTGCCTCCGGGAACGGGGGATGCCCAGCTCTCCCTGGTGCAGTCCTGCCAGGTGTCGACCGCGATCATCGTGACCACGCCCCAGGAAGTGGCGGTGGGAGACGCACTCCGCGGAGCCAAGATGTTCGAGAAGGTCAGTGTTCCGGTGGCCGGCATCGTGGAGAACATGAGCGCCTTCGTCGACCCGGTCAGCGGACGACGATTCGAGATGTTCGGTTCCGGCGGCGGCCAGCGGTTGGCCGACGAACTGCACGTCCCGCTGCTCGGCACCGTGCCACTGCAGGCCGGCATGGCGGAGCAGGCCGACCGCGGCCGTCCCATCGTTGCCGCGGAGCCCGAGAGCCCGGCGGCGCTGGCGCTCAATGGAATCGTGGATGCGCTGCTCCAGGCGGTGGGGACCCGCTCTGTAGCGCTGCCAATCCTCCGAGGGTAGTTCCGAGTTCCAAGTTCCAAGTTCAGTGGTTCCATGCAGGGGGCAGCAGAACTGCGCTCCCTGTACTTGGAACTTTGAACTTGGAACTCGACGTTCGGCCCCTACTCCTTCACCTCCAGCAGCGCATCGACCCCCGCGCTGACCTGCTTGAGCTTTTCGATCGAGGTGGTGAGCCCCGGGCGATCGCCAACTCCGGCGCGCAGACGGAGTAGATCGAGCCGGATTCCCTCCAGCGCGCTTACCGCCGTCGCCAGCCGGCTGGTGACCGCCTCGCGCTCCCGGCCAAGCTCCCCGGCCAGCGCGGCGCGATCCTCCCCTCCCGACCCCACTTCCGCGAGCCCCTGGTCGATCGACGCGAGCCGGCCCCGCAGCCGGTCGGCCTCCCGTTCCAGGCGGGAGATGGCGCCAGAGACGTCGCCCAGTATCTGCCGGTCCGAGGCCGGGAGCGCATGGAGCAGGTCGCGCGCCTGGTTTGCCAGGAGCATTTCGGTGAGCTGGTTTGAGACTGGCGGCAGAGGCGCGGAGCTCGCCTTTCGCCCGCCGCCGAGCAGCCTGAAGAACATCCCCGATTTGACCCGAAGAAAGAACCGACTCAACAGGCCTGGCCGGCTGTCGCGCGGGGCCTCGAGGGCGCTGCCCAGCCAGCGTCCCAGGGCGACTGGCCCCGCCAGCGCGATCAGCTCGATCAGGATGCCAAGCAGCGTATCCGCCCGCTCCAGGCCCCACTGCTTGGGACCCACCCAGTAGAGCAGGGTCACGGCCATTCCTGCGCCGTACAGCGCGAGGCGCCGGCCAAGCTTCGGTGCTGGGCCGGTACGCGCCGACTCTTCCCTGGCCTCCAGCTCGGCTGCCGCAATCAGATCGGTGTGCTGCCACCCCTCCAGGATCGCCTCGCGCGTCACCCGCCCGAGCGCGACGCCCCGGATCGAGGCGATGGCGGCCATGACCAGGCCAAGGGCAACGGTGTAGAGGTAGCCGAACCCGAAGAAGTCGCTGGTGAGGAACAGGGTGGCGACCGCCACGAGAACGAGGCTGCCGAAGCTCACCAGGTCCACACCGAGGCCCGACATCTCCCGCAGGAGCTGCTGCAGCACCCGCGGGACCGGAGAAGCCGGCCGGGCCTCGGCGAGCGCCGCCGCCAGCTCCTCGCCGTTGGCGAAGCGCTCCTCCGGCGACTTGGCGAGGCAGCGGTCGATCGCCACCGCGAGCGGGGCCGGTAGTCCGGGTCGCAGGCTGGCCACCGGAGGCGCCGGCATGGTCAGGTGCTGGGCGAGGAGCTGTCCGACATTGTCGCCCTCGAACGGGTATCGGCCCGTCAGGGCGAAGAATGCAGTGACTCCCAGCGAGTAGAGGTCGCTGCGTCCGTCGAGCGGCCCGCCAGCCGCCTGTTCGGGGCTGACCAGCCGCGGTGTGCCGAGCAGCTCTCCCTGCGGGGTGATCCCGGCATCATCCGCCAGGCTCGCGATGCCGAAATCGGCCACCAGCGCCCGGCCGGTACCCCGCTCCAGCAGGATGTTCTCGGGTTTCACGTCCCGGTGAATTACCCCGAGCTGATGGGCGTAAGCCAGTGCCCAGGCCACCTCCTGCACCAGCCGGCCGACTTCGGCTGGCGCCAGCGGCCCGTCGTGGCGCACCCGGTCTGCCAGGGTCTCGCCCGGGACGTACGCCATGACGAAGCAGACGAGATCACCATGCTCTTCGACCGCGTAGATGGGAACGATGTTGGGGTGCGACAGGCGGGCAGCGGTGCGCGCCTCGTGCAGGAACCGCTGCCGCAGCCCCGACACCAGCGCCAGCGCCGGGGGCAGCAGCTTGATGGCCACCTGCCGCTCCAGTGCCACGTCGCGCGCCAGGAAGACCACGCCCATCCCGCCCCGGCCGAGCTCGTGCTCGAGCAGATAGCGGCCACGCAGAGCGCTTTGAAGAGAATCTGCCTCGTGCGTCATGTCGTTCCCCGTTCCGCGTTCCGCGTTCTACGTTTCGCGCACGAGCATCTCTGGCGGGACCACGCGGAACGCGGAACACGGAACCGTAGTACCTTCTTTTCATGCCGATCATTACGCTCCTGACCGACTACGGAACATCCGACTCGTACGTCGCCGAGGTCAAGGGAGTCCTGCTCTCCCTGACTCCGGAAGCTACCCTGGTGGACCTCACCCACGACATCGCGCCCGGCGACGTGGCCGCCGCGGGGTACATCCTGGCCCGGTCATGGCATCGCTTCCCGCCCGGGACGGTGCACCTCGCGGTCGTGGACCCGGGGGTCGGTACCTCCCGCGCGGCGCTGGCGCTCCGCACCCGAGAGCATGGCTTCGTGGGGCCGGATAACGGCATCTTCGGAGGGGTGTTGCGCGGAGCGGAGGTGGAAGCGGTGCAGCTTCCCGTTCCGCCTTCCGCATCGGCGACGTTCCACGGCCGCGACCTGTTCGCCCCTGCCGCCGCCCTGCTGGCGCGGGGGGAACCGCTCGACCGATTGGGACAACGCTACACCGCGATTCCGCGGCGGCTCAGCGGTGCCACGCCACACTACGAGGGGAAGGTGGTCATCGGAGAAGTGATCTACGTGGATCACTACGGCAACTTGGTCACCAACCTGACCCCGGAGTTCGTGCCCGGCTACGCGGTGCTCGAGGCGGAGGCGCTGGTGATCGGACCCATCCGCTCCACGTTCGGAGATGTTGCCACGGGAGGACTACTGGCCTATTTCGGCTCGGGTGGAACCGTGGAGATCGCGGTGCGCGACGGCTCCGCGTCGCGGCGGCTGGGTCTGGGCGTGGGCGGCAGGGTGAGAGCGAGGCTGGGGTAGCGGACAAGGCGGACAGGGCGGACAAGGCGGAAAAAAGCGAAGGACGCCGAAAGAGGCGCCTCTTTGATATCATGCCGCCCTGTCCGCCCTGCCCGCCCTGTCCGCTGTCCCACCCTCCCGCGTGACCGCCTAGAGCGGTGGCGGCGTCTTGTCCCGCCCCGGCCGGTTCACCGCGGTGACGCCGAACTGCGGCGTGGCCCAGAGGTATTCGTCCGTCAGCGATTCGGTCGGGAGCAGCCGGCCGGCGAAGTGTTCCTTGAGCCCCGCCCGGGAGAGCAGTGCGGCGCCGAAGCCCACCGTCGCGAGCATCCAGGTCACCAGGATGGCCGTCACGAAGACCAGGGTTCCCGCAAGGGGAACCCAGCCGAACGCCACCCACGAGAGCCAGAGCAGCGCCACCGCACCAAGCCCCACGGTCACGTAGCGATAGCTGTTGGCCGACACAATCGACGCGCCGCGCGCCAGCTGGCGGCGGGTGATCGATTCGCCCATGGCGTGGGCGATCGCCAGGAACCCGCCCAGCACCGCGAGCACCAGCAGCAGGGTGAATACGATCACCGCGAACGGCACCAGCAGGATGCCCGCCACCGTGAGGATCAGTCCTACGACGAGCATGCCGAAGGTCGGGAGGAGCAGCACCTGGCCGAGCAGTCCCACCAGGAACGAGCGGCTGAATGAATGGAGCACGGTGTCGCTCACCACTTCGAGCGGCTGCCGGGCGAAGACTACCAGGCCCAGCCCGACGAGCAACAACGTCAGGAACACTCCGGCGACGCCGGAAGCATTGCGCGCGAGCCGGAGCAGCGGTGAAACCGGCGCCACCGTCTCGGTCTGGGCGGTCGGCGTCCGGGGCGTGTCCAGAGTGTGGATCTGGCCCCGGATGTCTCCGCCGATGTCGCGTACCTGTCCCGCCAGCGCCAGCACGTCGCCGGTCACGATCGAGCCCGGGTGGACCACCACGTTCCCCTGCACCGTGGCCAGGTTGCCCTCCACCGTGCCGAAGATCTCGGCGTTGCCCCGGATCACCAGGATCGGGCCCTGCAGCCGCTCCCCCGTGCCCACGCTGAAATCGCCGACATGGGCCCGGCCGCCCGGAACGGTGATGCGGAGTCCCGGGCCGCTCAAGCCGGCAGCCGAGCGGAGCAGCGGCGCCAGCCGTGCGGGATCACTGAGGTCGGAGAGGTCGATGACCAGGCCCCCGGGCTCGGCCGGGGCGACGTCCTGGGTCTGGCTGGCGGTGCGGGGCGGAGCCGAGAGGGCAGCGACCTTCTCCTGCATCAGGGAAAGGTAGGCTTCCTCATCCCGCGAGAGTCCGCTCGGGTGCCAGCTCCGCACCAGGGCCAGCGCGGCGGGGGTGTCGGTGCGGGAGGCATCGAGCACCAGCTGGCGCCAGCCGATCTGGAGCGCCCCGCCCGATAGGTAATGCCCGATCGAGCGGCCGCCGACGACCACGCTGCCGTGGTCGAGCGACAGGGTGAGAGCGCCGCCGTCGTCGTACTGGAAGTGCAGACTCGCCGCATCGGCACCGAGAGCCGCCGCGTGATCGAGCACCACGCGGCCCTGGTCATCCTGCAGCAGTTGAGTGACGAATTCGATCCGGGACTTCAACAGCGGCACAGCGCCGGCTCCCGGCTCGGCCAGGAGTGTGGCGGGGGAAACGCTGAGCAGCGCGATCAGGCCGGTCCGGATCGTGGCGCGGCCGCGATCACGGCAGGGCACGGGAGACCTGAGCGGGAGGCAGGGCCAGGAGACGACGCATCGCGAGCACGCCGGCGCCGTACAGGACGAGCACCGCGGCCCCGACCGCAACGATCCTGGCCGGCGTCAGCGCGGAGCGAAGCGGGGCATACCAGGACTGCTGCTCCAGCAGTCCCGAGGCGGTCGACATCCCATTCCAGAAGGCCTGCTGTCCCTGGCTCATCAGCCAGGCTCCGACTCCAGTAATGGTATCCTGGTGGGCGGCGGCCCAGGCCGCGCTGGCGGCGAGGGAGCCGCCGAGCAGCACCGCGGCCCCCGCTGCGGCACCCACGCTTATCGGATTGGCGAACGCCCGGGTTCGCCAGAACCGCCATGCGCCGGCCAGCGAGGTCACCGGGATGTTGACCCGGTCGAGTACCCGCTCACTGAAGCCCGGTGCGGGGTTGAACAATGGTACAGCCTGCAGCCGGAGCACCAGGATCCGCTCCGCGTCGGCCAGGGCCTGGCACTCGGGGCAGGCGCGAATGTGCGCCTCGCGGGGCGCCGGCAGGAGGCCGTCGACCCACTGCTCCAGGTCCTCGGCTGTGACATGCTCTCCCGCCCTGGGCCGGATGTTCACTCGGGCCATGACCTGATCCACAAAGCTCCGCTGGGGGCCGATCCGGGGCAGGGTCGACAGCTGCAGGACGATGTCCCGGGTCTCTTCGGCGGCCGCCAGGCAAAGAGGGCACGTTTCCAGATGGGACGTCCGGGCCTCGGGGAGACGGCCGTCCAGCCAGAGATCGAGCTCTTCAGGGGCGAGGTGGGCAGCTTCGTGATGCATACGGGGCCTCCTACGGCCTCGTCGAAAAGGGGGTTTCAGTCCCGGAGTCCCGCGAGCATTCCGCGCAATTCGTGACGTGCGCGATGGATATAAGTCTTCACCGTGCCCAGTGGCAGATCGAGCAGCTGGGCGATCTCCTCGTAGGCCAATCCTTCCACATGGCGGAGCAGAATGCAGGAGCGGTACTCGGGACGGAGCTGTCCGATGGCGCGCTCGATCGCGGTGCCAAGCTCCCGGGCCTCGAGCTCGGCGAGCGGCGTTTCGCCCTTGTCCCCCACCTGGAGCGCCGTAGCCTCGATGTCTTCCTGGCTCGTGGCATTGGGGGCGCCATCGAGCGACAGGGTGTCCACCTCGCGCCGGCGCAGGTGATCGATGGCCGCGTTGTTGGCGATCTTGAAGATCCAGCTGGAGAACTTGAACTCGGGCCGGTACGACCCGATCGCGTTCAACGCCTTGATGAAGGTCTCCTGCGAGAGATCCTCCGCCAGCTGGCGGTCGCGCACCATGCGGAGAATCAGCGAGAACACCGGGCGCTCGTACCGGCGGATCAGCTCGCGGTAGCCGGCCTCACGGCCGTCCCGGGCGAGGGCGACGATCTCCTGATCCGACAGGGACGCGAGATCGAACCGCTCAGCCATGGGCGAGCTCGCGGCTTGCGGTGCCGCTTCGGAGAGAACTATCTTGCGCGCCTATGTTAGCCACGGATAGGAAGTTAGCGCTCTCCGGCGGCCGGGAGAAGCGGTCCTACGTCCGGGCGATGTTTACCGCCATCGCCCCACGATATGACTTCCTGAATCATGTCCTCAGCCTCAATATCGACCGCCGGTGGCGCCGCCAGGCGGTCGCCCGGCTGGGCTGGGGGCGGGCCCCGTCGGGTCGCTACCTCGATCTGTGCGCCGGCACGCTGGATCTGGCGGCGACCCTTGGGCGCCAGCCGGGGTTCACCGGTAGTGTGATCGGCGCCGATTTCGTGCTGCCCATGCTCAGCCTGGGCAAGAGGAAGTCGGACCGGGTCCGTCCGGTCAATGCCGATGCGCTGGAACTGCCGTTTCCCGCCGAGAGCTTCGATGGCGCGACCGTCGGCTTCGGGGTCCGAAACCTGGCGGATCTCGAGGCGGGCCTGACCGAGGCGGCGCGGGTGCTCCGGCCGGGCGCGCGCTTTGTGATTCTCGAATTCAGCACGCCGCCTCACCAGCCGCTCCGCGGCCTGTACTTCCTCTATTTTCGCAAGCTGCTGCCGCTCATCGGCGGCCTGGTGTCACGTCACGGCGACGCGTACACCTACCTTCCGGAGTCGGTACTGGCGTTTCCCGAGCCAGCGGTTCTCGCGGAGAAAATGCGGGCCCAGGGATTCGAGCAGGTGGAGTATAGCTTGCTCTTGGGCGGGATCTGCGCGATTCATGTGGGAACGAAACGGTGAGCGATGGGCTATGAGGCTTGAGTCCGGACGCGCTATCCCGAGCGCAGTGGGAGACCTCCGACCCACCCTGGCTGGGGCTGGTAACCACCCCCTCCGTGTCCTCCGTGTTTCCGTGGTGAATTGCCGAGGTGTCCCTTGACGACCCTGTCGAGAGAAGGGCAGACGATCACGGGCCAGTCGCTGCTGATCCGCTACGTCAACTTCGTCAAGCTGCCCCATACCCTGTTCGCGCTGCCGTTTGCCCTGCTCGGTGTGCTCGAGGCGTCGGTCGGAGGCCGGGTCACGTGGCGCCTGGTGGGGCTGGTCGTCATCGCGTTCAGCGCGGCACGGTGGGTGGCGATGGGGTTCAACCGGATTGTCGACCGGGAGTTCGACGCCCGGAACCCCCGGACCCAGAATCGGGAGCTCCCCCGCGGTACCCTGTCCATGCGACAGGCGTGGCTGTCGGTGATCCTGGCGGGCATTCTGTTCGTAGCGGTAGCCTGGCAGCTCAATCCACTGTGTCTTTACCTCAGCCCGGTGGCGCTCGGTTGGATCATGCTCTACAGCCTGAGCAAGCGGTTCACCTGGTGGCCGCACCTGTGGCTCGGCCTCTCCCTGGCCATCGCCCCGGTGGGCGGATACCTCGCGATCACCGGTGCCTGGAGTGACCCCTGGTGGGTGCTCATCGCCATCACTGTCGCGGTGGCCACGTGGGTCGCCGGGTTCGACATTTTCTACGCCCTGCCCGACGCCGCATTCGACAGGAGCGTCGGTCTCCGGAGCGCCGTGGTGCGGCTGGGCGAGCGGAACAGCATCCTGCTGGCCAAGCTGCTGCATGGCATCACCATCCCCGCCCTCGCCCTGTACGGCTACGGGGCCGGCTTCGGGCTCTGGTACTTCGCGGGCATCCTGGTTGCCGCAGTGATCCTCGCCTACGAGCATCAGCTGGTGCGACCGGGAGACCTGTCCCGTCTCGACGCGGCGTTCTTCACCATGAACGGGGTGATGAGCGTGACGGTATTCGGGTTTGCGCTGGTCGACCGGTTGGTTGGGTGAGGGGGAAAGAAGGATACGAGTTCCGGGTTCCGAGTTCTGATCTCGCCGCAATTGGCAGAGCGGGTTGCTCGAGTGGTGGATGGCAGGCTCACTGGCGCACTGGAGGTATCGATGAGCAAGCGACCGAAGGAGGATCTGATCCCGCGACGGGGCCGGGGCAAGCCGCGCCCGGAGAAGGGTGCGTCACAGCCACGGGTGCCGCCGCCTCGCCCGAACCCCCGCCCGCCCAGGACGCCGAGCGGGAATCAGCGCGGCCGCTGAATGCATCCGGTGGTGGTCGCAATCACCGGAGCGTCGGGCGCGCCCTACGCGGTTCGGCTGGTGGACCTGCTGGCGCGGAACCGGGTGCCGACCTGGCTCATCGTCTCGGGTCACGGTTGGCGGTTGCTCTCGTCGGAGACCGGAATTGCGGATGCGGCCGGGCTCTGCGCTGCCACCGGGGGCGACTGGTCCGGGATCACGCTCTATCCCGATGAGGACCGGGGCGCGCCACCCGCCTCGGGCTCGGCGAGGACCGCGGGAATGGTGATCTGTCCCTGCTCGATGGGGACGGTGTCGGCGATCGCAGCGGGAACCAGCCGTTCGCTGGTGGAGCGCGCGGCGGACGTGACCCTCAAGGAGCGGCGCAAGCTGATCCTGGTGCCACGGGAGACCCCGCTGTCGCTGGTACATCTGCGGAACCTCACGTCGGTGACCGAGGCCGGAGCGGTGGTGATTCCCGCCGCGCCCGGCTTCTACCACCGGCCGACCCAGGTGTCACAACTGGTGGACTTCATCGTCCAGAGGGTGCTCGATCATCTCGGGCTGGAGATCGACATCGCGCCGCGATGGCAGGGCTGACATTGCGGAACCTCTCCACCGCAGGATCCTCATGCGACTCGGGGTAATTGCGGATACCCACGGCCTGCTCCGGCCGGAGGTGTTCGACGTGTTCCGCGAGGTGGACCTGATCATCCACGCGGGCGACATCGGCTCCCCGGACCTGCTCACCGAGCTCGAGGCGATCGCGCCGGTAACGGCGGTTTACGGCAATACCGATGGCGTTGACCTGCGCGCCCGGCTGCCGGCGGTGGTTGAGGCCCGGATCGAGGGTCTCGACTTCGTCATCCTCCACGGCGACCAGGTCGGCAGTCCCACTCCTCAGAACCTCCACGCCGCCTATCCCGAGGCCGAAGTCATCATCTATGGCCACACCCACCGGCCGCTCTTGACCACGGTCGACGTGGTGGTGACGGTGATGAATCCCGGCGGCGCGGGCCCTCGCAGATTCGATCTTCCGGCCTCGGTAGGCATCATGGAGCTCGAGGCGGGGTTGCCACCGCGGGCGCGGCTGGTGCCGTTGACGGATGTGGACGGTGAACGGTGAACGGTCAACGGTGAACTGTGAACGGGTCAGGATCTGTTGTCATCCCGAGGGCGCGACGCGACCGAGGGATCTCTGAGGTCGCCACCTCGGAGATCTCTCGCTCTGCTCGGGATGACAAATCACCATCCGTTCACCCTTCACCCTTCACCCTTCACCGTCCCGCCATGCTCAGCCTTCTCCTCGCCCTCCTCGCCACCGACACAGTCCGCATCGTTCCGATGGAGCTCGCACCGGTGTTCGACGGCTGGGCGGACACGGCCGAGTATGGCCGGCCGTCGCTGATCATCGACCGGCCGGGTGGGGCGGTGCTCGTTTGGCTCAGGAGCCATGGTGGGCAGGTGTATCTGGCCGCCCGCCTCCCGGACTCCACCTGGTATTGGGGCGATGATCTCGTCATCAGCCTCGATACGAAGGGCGATCGAGCCCCTGGTCCCGAGCACGATGACTTCCAGTGGTACTTCCGGCGCGCGATGGACAGCTCGGTGGTGTTCCGGGGCGACGCGGGGAAATGGCGCGCACCGAAAGATGACCCCGACTGGCGTCTGGGCCGGGAGCGGGAAGGGGGAGGCTGGGAGGTCCGTTCGGCGGACCGGTCTGACGGCTGGTCGCTCGAGATCCGGCTGGACGCGGCATACTTCCGCGAGGCCGCGGCCGGGCATCCGGGGCTGGCGCTCCGGGTGTACAACGACGATCCGCACGGGTGGCACGCCTGGCCGAGCCCTGCCGGAATCAGGCAGCCAACCGAGGTGGAGCGGAGGCCGGAGTTGTGGTCCGTCGTCCTTGGGCCGTGAAATGCGGCTGACGGACCCCGCTACTCGACCTTGATCGCCTGCCGCGTGATTGCGGTCCGGCCGTCGGATTGCCGCACCACGAATTCCATCACGTACTTCCCTGGTCTCACCCGCTCCAGCGAAAGCGTCCGCGCGATGCGGGCGACCTCGCCCGCGGCCGCGCCGGACCAGCCCAGGGTCAGCTCGGCCTTCTTCCCCCGCCGGAGCACCAGCTCTTCGCGATAGCTCTCCCCGGGCGCGAGACCGTAGATCTCGTGGTACACCGTGAGGGTGTCGGTCCGCTTCCAGGTGGTCCGCGGGTTGAACCACGCACTGTCGCCGGGAACCGGCACCCACAGGGCGCCCTTCCCGCCCTTGGAGAGCACCAGATCGCTGACGGCAAGACGGCTGCCATCGAACCGGCCCACCACCACCGTGTCGGTCGGGAGTATCCGGCCGGTGCTGTCGTCATAGGAGATCGCGACCTGGTACCGCCAGCGTCCGGCCGGCGCCGTAAGGGTCACTCGACCGACGGCTTCGACCGCCTGTGCGGTGCCGCCGCCACCGGGGAGGAGAATCGTGGTGCTGGTGTCGGCCCACCCGGCGCTGTGACCGAGGCTGTCCGCCAGGTTCACCCGAATCCGGAGCGGCACGCGGAAGACGACGCTTTCGGGCAGCGAGTCCGGCCGGTCGAGCGCCACCTGGTAGGTTACGTGGACCAGTTGCCGGTCTCCGGCCTGTCCGACGGCGAGTGCCTTTGCGAGGGTGGCGATCGGCCGGGCAAAGCGCAGCTCGTTGCCGTCGGTGGACACCACCCAGTGCACGCTCGCCAGGACGACCTCGCGCTCATCGCGCAGGATGTGCTGGCGGCCGAAATTGCCCCAGTTGAGGTACTTGCAGTACGGCGCGTAGATGCGGCAGCGGTCCAGGAAGGCGAACAGCGTGGCGGGATTGTCGGCGTTCCGCGGATCCACGCCATCGATGTCCGTCACGCTCCGCACCAGACGCAGGTCGTGAATGTCGCCACCTTCGTTCCCGGCGAAGTGGAGCAGGAGGTCACCGTCGGCGCGCCGGTACGTCCAGCTCTCATTCGGGCTGATGCCGAACGTGACGGTTCGCACCCGGTCGCTGGGCTCGCCGTACCGGACGTACACGAACCCGCGGTCGTCGAAACGGGTGGAGCCGGACCGGAACATATCCGCCGCGCGCTCGCCGTTGGGAGCGGAGTAGTACCGCCGGTTCACCTCCAGGCCGTAGTACCGCTCGGCACGGTTGATCCGGCGGTAGTGTTCCCGGACCCGCTCCCCCTCCGCGCGCAGCGACTCGCGGTCCTTGTCACCCCAGTACCGCCGCAGGAAGCCCGCCCGATCCGAGCCCGTGCTCCGGTCGAACCGGGCGAGCGTCGAATCGTCGGCGATGAGCGCCAGGTCCTCGCGATAGGCCGCCACACCCAGCGAATCGTCGAGCCCGGCGCCGGCGAAGTAGGCCGAGTCGCCCACCGGGTCGCCGGTCAGGAAGGCACTCCATGCCAGGTCACGCAGTCCGAGTCCGGAATTGCCGCCCGCGGCCAGGTAGGCCCGGTCCGCGGCCACCGCCCTGGCGGGGTCTCCCATGAGCCGTTCGGTCCGGCCCAGCGCCAGATAGACGGAGGGATCGGCGGCGCCGGCGGCGCTGGCGGTGCGAAGGGCGGGGAGGACGACGGTCGCCATGCGGGCAGTGTCGCGCAGGGCGACCGCCGCGTCGTACAGCGCCTGGATGGCCGGCAAGTAGGTCGGATCCCGCCGGAGTGCCTCGGCGAAGGCGCTCACGGCGTCTTCCAGGGGCCCGAACCCGACTCGCTTGCCGAGGTTCATGCGGTTGGCGGCGTGCCAGTCGGCCTCGCCCCGGAGCGCCATCCCCCGTGCGTACCACGAGAAGGCCCACTCGGGCTCCGCCTCGGTCGCGTCGGAGAAATCGTTCGCGGCGCGGCCGAAGCTCCACCCATCTCCCATCTCCCCCAGTCGGAGCCGGATCAGGCCGCGTCGCAGCAGGCGGCGGGCCTCGGATTCAGGCGTGCCGCCATTGCCGCCGAGTGCGTACTCGGACTTGCGCAACTGCAACGTGTCGGAGACCTGGGCGAGCTCCCCGCGGTACCGCTCCAGATCTGACCAGGCATCCGGGGCCTGGGAGGAGAGTCGCGCGGGACCCGAGAGGAGGAGCAGAATCGCGGCGAGCCAGGCAGGGCAGCGCATCGCTGGAGACCGCGTGGGTCCCGGGTCCTGACCCAGCGGCCCGAATCCGCGGGATCCGGCCGCGCTCGCGCGGGATGGGGCCAAGGATGGGGGCCCCCCCCCTGTGACGAAGTTCGCGTCTTGGCAGCGAGCGGCGGTAACCCGACGCACGCGGAAGGCACGATTCCAACGCTGCTCGTGCGGCCGTGGGCTCGTCGCCCCGACCCGCGGAACTTCAGCGACTGCCGAGGCGCTTGAGCAGCTGTGCCGCGTTCTGATTGCTGGCATCGAGCTCGAGGGAGCGGCGGTAGTTGGCTACCGCCTGGCCCGTGTCACCCGCGGCGAGCCAGGCCTCGCCCAGGCTGTCGTAGACGTTGCTGCTCTCGGGGTACGCTTCGACGTTCGCGCGGAGAACCTGCACGGCATCGGCGGCCCGTCCGAGCCTGAGCAGGTGGTACCCGAGCAGATTGAGCTCCGGCTCGGAGAAGTCATACCGGCCGGGCGACTGGCTCCGCAATTCATGATAGCGCCGGATCGCGGACTCCGCACCCTGGTGCAGCAGCAGCGGATAAATCGTGCGGGCAATCGAAGCTGGCGGGGGCGCGACCGGAAGCCCGTAGAGCAGGCGGGCGATCCCCTCCTGAAGCTCATTGTTCTGGGCGGTGTTGTCGAGCCAGATGATCGCGATCCCGTCGTCAGGGATCATGAAATTGCAGGAAGAAAAGCCGTTGATGCCGCCGTTGTGCCCGATCGTCATGACGCTGTCGCGCCCCGCCCCGCGGTCGGTGCGGGCGATGAGCCAGCCGTACCCGTACTGCAGCCCGGGGCCGGCTTTCGCCTGAGGGGTCATGTAGCGGGCGTACGACGCCGGCGACAGCAGCTTGCGCGCAGTGAGCGCCTGGTCCCAGCGATACAGATCCTCCACCGTGGAGTATAGGGCACCGGCGGAGAACGGGGTCGACATGTCGATGTACCCGGCGTGCGCGTCGCCGTCGAAGCCGCGGGTGTAGCCATCGGCGCGCCGCTCGACTACCGGGGCGTTCCAGTCGTAGCCGGTATCCTTGAGTCCGAGGGGATCGAGGATCCGCTCACGCAGCGCCACGTCGTACGGCTTGCCGCCGATCCGCTCGATGATCACTCCGAGCACGAAGTATCCGGAGTTGCTGTAGCGCCACTGGCTGCCCGGCTCGAAATCCAGCGGTAGCGAATCGAACACCGCCATGAAATCGGCCGGTCGGTAGGGGTCCCGGCTCAAGTCGGGGAAGAACCTGGGGATGGCCGTGTAGTTGTGCAGGCCGGAGGTATGGGTGAGCAGCTGGTGGATGGTGATGCTCCGGCCCGGGCCCTCGGGGTAGTCCGGCAGGTATTCGCCGATGGTCCCGTCCAGCCGGAGCTTGCCTTCCTCCACCAGCTGCAGGATCAGCATTGCGGTGAATTGCTTGGTGATCGAGCCGATGCGGAACCTGGTGTCAGGGGTATTGGGTGCCCGCCATTCCGCGTTGGCCCAGCCGAAGCCCTTCCGGTAGACCACCTTGCCGTGGTCTGCGACCAGCACGGAGCCGTTGAACCGCCCCTGGTCGACATAGCTCTTGACCAGTGCGTCAATCTTCGCGGCCTTCCCCTGCGCGAGGAGCTGGGATGAGGTAAACAGCACAGCGCCGGCCAGAACAACGCCGGCTCCCGGGCGGGCAAAGGGCACAAGGCCTCCGATTCCAAGGGTCAGGCCAGCCAGGCCTCCAGCGGTGTGGTCCGGCGGAAGGCCTCGGGATGGCGCCGGAACCACGCCATGACCAGCAGGATCTCGTCCAGGTGTTGGGACGGAAGGGGTCCCGGCATGGGAGACGGCCGGCCGAGCTCTTCCGCCACGACCCCGCGGAACGCCTCCTCCTCGATGGGGGTAGACGGCCAGGCGTAGCCCGCTCTTACGATTCCATTACGAACCAGATAGGCGCGGTCGTCGCCGAACGCGCCGGGGTCGCGGTAGACGAAGGTCAGCCCGGCGACGGCGGCCCGGGCCCGGCTGGTGGCGGCCAGCAGCCACTCGAGCTGTTCGAACTTTTCGCGCCACTTGGCGGCCCGCTCGAACTCCGCGGCGTCGGCCGCTCGCTGCATCTCGTCCACCACCCGGTCGATCGGCTGGATGGTGCGGCCTTCCAGGAATGCGATGCCGGTTTCGGCCCGACGGCGGTAGTCTGGCTCGGTGACGAAGCCGGCGCACGGCCCGGCGCAGAATCCGAATTCGTGCCGCATGCACGCCGCCCGCAGCGCGGGCGAGAACAGATCGATCTGGCCGGCGAAGACCATCGGCATGGTGGGAGCGCAGTCGCGCAGACCCAGCAGGTCGTTCAGCGTGCGGATGGAGTCCTGCAGCCGCGCAGCGCCCACGAAGGGTCCGTACCAGCGCTGGTCCTCGCGCCCCGTCGCTCCCCCGGTTCCGATCCGGGGCGCCGGTCCACCGGCCACCTTGATGAACAGGGTGCGCCGGGAGCGATTCATGTGGTAGTTGAACGGCGGCCGCCACCGGGTGATCTGCCGCAGCTCACCCAGGTGGGCGGCAAACTCGCTGGGGACGTAGTCCCAGGTGATGGTGGCGCTGGCGTGAAGGATCCGGGCTGCCTTGTCCTCCGGATAGCTGGCCCGGAAGTACGACAGGAGCCGCGCCTTCACCCGTTTGGCCTTCCCCACGTAGAGCACCCGGCCGAGCGGGTCCATCATGCGGTAGACCCCGGGGCGCTGCTCCGCCGTGCCGCGCACCCGGTCGCGCAGGGCGGCCAGGTCGGCGGTCGGCAGGGAGAGGCGGAGGGCCGGGGCCATGAACAAGAGTGAGCAGTGAGAAGTGAGGAGTAAGGAGGGCGCGGCGACGTCCTCCATCCCATTTCAATGCAATATGTCCCGGTTTCAGAGTCCATCGCTACCTCGGTCCTCAGCCACTCCTTACTCCCCACTCCCTTACTTTTCACTTCTCACCTCTGACACCGATGACAAAACACCGTAATCCTCGCATCGATGTCGTGCGTCCCCGAGAGCCGGGTTCCGCAGGTGCGGCAGGGCTCCCCCTGACGCTCGTAGACCAGCAGCTCGAGCTGGAAGTTGCCCGGCTGACCGCTGGCGGTGCGGTAGTCCCGGAAGGTGGTGCCCTCGGCGTCGATGGCGGCCTGGAGGATACGGCGAGTCTCCCGGTACAGCAGGCGCCAGGCCTCAAGCGTCAGGTGTGAGGCGGGCTTGGAGGGATCGATCCCCGCCGCGAACAGCGCTTCGTTGGCGTAAATGTTCCCCACCCCGACCACCTTGCGCTGATCCATCAGCACCTTCTTGATCGCCTGGTTCGAGTGGCTGAGACCCCGCTCGAACGCCTCCGGCGTCAGCGCCGGGTCGAGTGGCTCGGGACCCAGCGCCCGGTCGTAGGCCGCCCAGCCCTTCTGGTTGAGCAGCAGCAGGGTGCCGATCCGGCGAATATCCCGGAAGACGAACTCGGCCCCGCTGTCGAGCCGGGCCCGGAGCACGGCATACTTCGCCTCTTCCGGGGTGAGTGGACGGTCGTAGATCAGCAAGTTGCCGGTCATCCCCGGCTGCAGCACAAAACGGTAGTCGTCGAGGTGAATGACCCCATGCTTGGCGCGCCGGGTCACGTCCCGAATCTTGGCGCCGGTCAGCGCCTTGAGCAGCCGGGGTCGGGTGACCCCGCGCAGCACGTCGGTGTGGGAGAGCGACGCGGACCTGATCCGGCGGCCCACCAGCGCAGACCGGACCTCCCGCACCATGGTTTCGACTTCAGGCAGTTCCGGCATGCTGTTCGGGAGAGCTGACGCCGGCAGGCGGCGCAGGGTGATGCTCCGGGGAAACTCGTCCCGCTCCGGTCAGTAAGGTAGCAGCGCTATCAAGGCGGGAGAGAAAACCATGGTTGACGGCCGCAAGGTGGAGAACAGCCCGCTGTTCGCCGAGCTGGACCGGGAAACCCGCCGTGCCCTCGGCCGCGCGGCGGTGATTCGCCGCGCGCCGGCCGGCAGCGCGCTGTTCCGGGCCGGGGCGCCGGCGCGCGGGCTGGTGCTCATTCTCGAAGGCACCGTGCGCGTGGTGGGCGAGCGGCAGGGTCGGCAGCACTTGGTGCACGAGAGCGGGCCGGGGGAAACCCTGGGCGAGGTGCCGCTGTTCGCGGGCGGGGGCTACCCCGCCACGGCGATGGCCCGAACCGATTGCCTCTACGCGGTGTTCCCGCCCGAGGCGCTGGGCGGCGTCATGCGGCGTGACGCCGGCCTTGCCTGGCTCCTGCTCGGCCGGCTGGCGAACCGGGTGCGCCATCTGGTGTCGCGGCTGGAGCGCAACACCGCCTGGTCGGTGCAGAGCCGCCTGGCCGAAGTCCTGCTGGCCCGTCAGGCTGCCGCGGGCACGGGCGCGTTCACCCTGGGCGCGGGACAGGCTGCCCTGGCGGAAGAGCTCGGAACGGTTCGGGAAGTAGTGGTGCGTACCCTGGCGGAGTTCCGCGCGGCCGGGCTCATCGCCCGCGAGCGGCGCGGCTGGTACCGGGTGAGCGATCCGGCGGGACTCCGAAGCAGGGTGATGTGACTTTTGTGCCTGCGGCACCGGCCGGCCGGCCGCAACTTCCGTCCACACTCTTCGCCGAGGTTCGCATGATCCGTCGTTCGCTCCTGTGCCTCGGGCTGGCGCTCCCGGGCGCCAGACTGCTCGCGCAGGACAGCTCGCAGGCCGGTCACGCCCGCATGGACCACTCGGCCCATCACCCGTCGCCCGCGGCTGATTCCGGGTTCGCCGCCCTGCAGCAGCGGGGCGCCGTGTTTATGGGAGTGGATCAGTCGAAGGCCGCCCACCGGTTCGATGCACTGCCGGACGGCGGCCGGATCGAGCTGCAGAGCACAACCGGCGACTCCGCCGACGTGACGGCCATCAGGCAGCACTTCCAGATGATCGCTGACCAGTTCGCCAAGGGGGATTTCGAGACGCCGTTCCGGGTCCATGCCGGGACCGTGCCGGGAACGGTTGTCATGCGGGAGCGCAAGGACCGGATCTCATACCAGCGGTCCGACCTGCCGCGCGGGGCGGCACTGAGGCTCGTCACCCAGGATTCCGAGGCGCTCGCGGCGATCCACGAATTCCTGGCCTATCAGCGCAGGGAGCATCACGCGCCGGGGCGGGAGTAAGCGGAAGGGGGGCGGGAGAGGCGGGAGCGCCGGGGGGTAGAGTCGGACGCGAACCCGAAGGGATTCCTCGCTGCGCTCGGAATGACATGCCACACTCCCCGCCCGCCCGTCCGTCCGCCTTGCCGTCGTTGTGTCCGACATTTGCCGTCATCCTTGCCAAGGGGCCATCCAGCCGCGAGTCACAGGGGGCGCTCATTGCCCTCGGCTACCTGGTAAGGCAGGTCGGGTGCCAGACCGGTCGTGAGCCTGACCTGGCACCGTAAGGCATTGTCCTGACTGGTGATGGGGCGAGCTTTGCAGCCAAGTCGCGATTCCCGAAATCCACGACGCTCCCAATTTCGTGGGAGGATTCCCAACGGGTTGGGAGTGAACGTCGTGAGAGTTGGGAGCGGGGACGGAACTGCGGAGTGAGATGTGAAAAGTGAGAAGTGAGAAGTGAGAAGTAGACCGCCTTCCCTCTCACTTCTCACTTTTCACTTCTCACTTCTCACTGCCCGTTCTCCATCCCCTACGGCGTCACCTGAATCGTCCCCACCATGCCCAGATGGATTGAGCAGTGGTAGGTGAAGGTCCCGGTGGAGGTGAACGTAAAGGTGTAGGTCGAGCCCCCCGCCAACAGACCGCTATCGAACAGGGGGCTGGCGCCGTCCGCGACCACGTGGTGGGTTGTCGCGTCGGCATTGCCCCATTTGACGCCGACGGAACCGGCGCCGATGGGCACGCTGAAGGGGTTGGGGTTGAACGCTGTGGTCGTCTTGGTGCTCGCGCCGACCACAATCAGGACGTCCGCGTTGGGGGGCGGTGGCGGATTGCCGCCAGAGCCGTAGTCAGTACTCGAGCCGCAGGCTGATCCGGCGAGGATCATCGCGGCCAAGATGATGAGTTTGCTGCGGAGCATATGACGACTCCTGTCTGACAGGGAGACGGCGAAGCAGGGTCTCCAACCTCGTGACCGCAATCTGAAAGCACAAGGCGGGAGCGCGGCAACCGCGTCCCGGCTGTTTCACGATGGCGCGTGTGCTGCGATACGCTACGGCTGAACCACTACGAGTCCGCGCATACCCGAGTGGATGCTGCACTTGTAGCGGAAGCTCCCGGCGCTGGTGAAGGTGACGGAACCGGTCTTGCCAGGGTCGATTGCCCCGGTGTCGAACGCCTTCGCGGCCGTCGTGTCGGTGACGGTATGCTGGATTCCGCTGCTGGTCGCCTCGTCGTTGCGCCACACCACCGTAACGGAAGGGGCACCGGCGAGGCTCACGGTGAGGGTGTCGGGGGAGTATGCCTGGAATCCCTTCAACTCTGCTCCGGGCACGATGACCACGTCGGCAGGCGGGGGGTTCAGTCCGCCGCTTGCATCGTTGTTGTCGCTGCAAGCTGCAAGCGCCGCGGCCACGACCAGGGGGGTCGTCAGTGCCAGGCGGGCTATAGTGCGAATCATGGAAAACGTCCTCGGTTAGACTCCAGGGCGGAGCGTACCGCCGTGCCCCATGATCAGGCCATGCCGGAGCTTTCCGAAAGGATCTACGTCACACGGCCGCAGTCTGGCGGGCCACCTCCCTCCATCCAATGTCCCCTCGATAGACCTTCCCCGCATACTGGACCGACTCAGCACCGTCCCGGCTGCTTGCCTGGGCTTCCACGAACCTGGGTGACACCGCGGTGACATTGAGCACCCGCCCGCCGCTCACTCGCAGGATGCCGGAGGCATCACGCGTGGTCCCCGCGTGGAACAGCGTCACACCCTCGGGCAGATGGTTAGGCAGGGTGATCGCCGCGCCCTTCTCGGGATTGTCGGGGTAGCCTTTCGCGGCGAGGACGGTCGTCACCGCATGGGCCCGCGAGATCTTGAGCGGGGAAGGTGTCTCACCCCGAGCTACCCGGTAAAAGCACTCGGTGAGACCGCCCTCGACCAGCGGCAGGATCGCCTGGGTTTCGGGGTCACCCAACCTGCAGTTGAACTCCACCACTCGAGGCGCGCCGTCGGGGCCGATCATGATTCCGGCATAGAGCACCCCGTTGTACCGCACCCCCCTGCGCTTGAGCTCGGCCAGGGTCGGAGCCAGCACCTCGCGGGTGACCCGCTCGAGCAATCTGGGCGTGCCGATGGCCACCGGGCTGTACGCCCCCATACCGCCGGTATTGGGACCGGTATCGCCTTCACCCAGCCGCTTGTGGTCCTGCGCGGCGGGGAGCAGCACGATCTCCTCCCCGTTGGTGATCGCCAGGACCGAGAGCTCCTCGCCGGGCATGAACTCTTCTATTACGACCACGCTGCCGGCCTCGCCGAACTTCTTCTCGCCCAGCATCTCACGCAGCACTGCGTGGGCCTCTTTGCGCGTGGCGCAGACCACGGCGCCCTTGCCCGCCGCAAGGCCCGAGGCCTTCACTACCAGCGGCTCCGCGTGAGATTCCACGTATTTCTCCGCCTGGGCCAGGTCGGCAAACGCCCGGCTGTGAGCCGTTGGCACGCCGGCGCTCGCCATGATCTCCTTGGCAAAGGCCTTCGAGGCCTCGATTTCGGCAGCGGCGCGGTCGGGTCCGAACACGGCACGGCCTTCAGCGCGGAGCCGGTCGGCCAGGCCCAGCGCCAGCGGCGCCTCCGGCCCTACAATGGTGAGATCAATGCCATAGGCATCGGCCGCATCGGTGATGCGGTCGATGTCGGTGGCGGCGATGGAGAGATTGGTGCCCAGCTGGGCGGTTCCGGGATTGCCGGGGGCACAGTACAGCTCGGCGGCGGAGTCCTCGCGGCGCAGGGCCCACAGGAGGGCGTGCTCCCGGCCGCCGCCCCCCACCACCAGCAGTCTCACGACTGCTGGGCCTTCTTGAACGCGTCACCCACCCGGTTGGCGGCCTTCTTGGCCGCGTCCACCACCTGCCCGAAGGTTTCCTTCGCCTCATGGGCGTAGTACTCCCCGGCGGCGCTGAGGTCGTCCTTGAGCGGACGCTGGGTGGTTTCGGGCCCGCGGCGGGTGTACTCGCCGCGCATGATCCGGTCGTAGTCCCCCCCTGCGATCCAGCGCTGCAGCTCGGCCGCGCGCACGGTGTGCATCGGGTGCGTCAACATGAGTGTGCTCACCACCTTGTAGAACAGATCCAGCCCCTCGTTGCTGCCGGCGTACTCGTTGGCCTGCACGATGAAGCTGTCGAGGTCGAGCTGGCCTTCCATGCCGGGTGGGCGCACCCCGCCGGCCATTTTCATGTACAGGCTCTGGGCCGCGATCGGATCCTGGCTGCCGAGCAGGCCGGCCCGGTCGCTGGAAAGCTCCGCCTTGCGGGACCACTCGAGGAAGGCCAGCCGCACCGGCAGCAGGGCTATTCCGGCCAGCCCCGGCAGGGCCGCGGCGCCCACCAGGAAGAGGATCGCGGCGATGGTTCGATAGAACGCGTGTCCGCTGATGACGTGCCCCACCTCGTGGGCCAGCAGTACCCGGACCTCGTCGTCGTCCAGCAATTCAAGTGCGGCGGAGTGGAGGACGATAAATGGGTGGTCAACGCCGTAGGCACCCGCGTTAAAGACGGGCGTTTGGGAGACATAGAGCTCAGGGACCTCAGGCCAGTCGAATGTCGTACACACCTCGACGTGGGTGGTCCAGAGCTTGGGGAACTGGCTGGGGCCGACCCGTACCGCATTGGCCTGGAAGAGAAGCCGAATCCCTCGCTCACCGCCGAGGAAGGCCAGGATCTTCCGGGTCACCTCCTCGAACCCTGGGACCGACCTGAGGGTCTGCAGGGCAGCCCGGTCGGCCGGGTGCTCCCAGGAGACGGCTGCGATTTCGGGGAACGTGCGCCGGGGGCGCGGGGCGGGCATGGTCATGGAAGACTCGCGATGAAGACTAGGTCCGTACGCCGGGTACCAAGGGTGGTTTCATGTTGAATCGTGATGGGCGGTTGGGTCAGGCGTTCAGGCGGTCAGGCGGTCAGGAGTCTGTCCACCTTCCCGCCTCCCCGCCCTCCCGCCTACCGCAGCGCCTGCTCCAGGTCCGCCATCAGATCTTCCGGATCTTCGATGCCGCAAGACAGCCGGATGAGGCTGTCGGTCAGGCCCATCGCCTGGCGCAGCGCGATGGGAACCGAGGCGTGTGTCATGCTCGCCGGGTGGCCGATGAGGCTCTCCACTCCACCAAGCGATTCCGCCAGGGTGAAGACGCGGGTGCGTTCCACTACCCGGCGGGCGAGGGCGGGGTCGCCCAGTTCCACCGAGATCATGCCACCGAAGCCGCGCATCTGCCGGCGGGCCAGGTCATGCTGCGGATGCTCGGGAAGCCCGGGGTAGTACAGCTTTCTGACCTTGGGATGGCTCTTGAGCCATCCGGCAATCTCCCGGCCGGTGGCGTCGTGCCGCTGCATCCGGAGCGGGAGAGTCTTGAGGCCGCGCAGGCAGAGCCAGCAGTCCATGGGTCCCGGCACGCCGCCGGAGGCGTTCTGCAGGAACCCCAGTCGCTCGGCCAGATCGTCGCGGCGGGTCACCAACATGCCGCCGACCATGTCCGAGTGGCCGTTGAGGTACTTGGTCGTCGAATGCAGCACCACGTCCGCGCCCAGCCCGAGCGGCTGCTGGAAATAGGGCGTGGCAAAGGTGTTGTCCACCACCAGCAGCAGGCCACGCGCCTGGGTGAGGTGGCCGATGGCTTCGAGGTCGGCCAGGAACATCATCGGGTTGGTGGGCGTCTCGCAGTACACCATCCGGGTGGACGGCGTGATGGCTGCGGCGACCTTCGCGGGGTCGCGCATGTCCACGAAGCTGAAGCTGAGCCCGAAACGGGCGTACACCTGCTGCATGAGCCGGTGCGAGCCGCCGTAGATGTTCTCTCCCGAGATCACGTGATCGCCGGCGGAGAACAGCTTGAGGACCGCATCGAGCGCGGCGAGCCCCGAGCCGAAGGCGAATCCGTGGGTGGCCTCTTCCAGGCTGGCGACCGCGCGCTCCAGGGCCTCGCGGGTGGGGTTCTGGGTCCGGCCGTACTCGTAGCCCTTGTGTCGCCCCAGGCCCTCCTGGGCATAGGTCGAGGTCTGGTAGATCGGAGGCATGACCGCGCCGGAGAGCGGGTCGGCAACAGGGCCGGCGTGGACGGCCCTGGTCGCGAAGCCGAGCGCGGGTTGATCGTCGAGAATCCGGGTCATCCAGGACGGGGTGAGAGTCGCGGGAAGGTTAGGCGGGCGTCTGGCTGGCAGCAAGGCAACCGGGGTCGTTCCCGGCGGAGCGGGGAGGCATGATGCAAGTCGAGATTCTGCCCGAGAAGACGGAGACACGGGTGCTGGCGCCGCGGTGCCTGGTGGTGGACGACGATGTCGCGGTCCGAAAAAGCATCGCCAAGGTGACCGAGGCGCTGGGCCTGGTCCCGCTGATGGCGGAGAACGGCAACGAGGCGTTGGCGATCCTCGCGGTGGAGGGCGAGGTCCCGCTGATCATCAGCGACGTGAACATGCCCGGGTTGTCGGGGCTGGGCCTGCTGGAAGAGGTCCAGCGGCGCTATCCCGACACCGCGGTGCTGATGCTCTCCGGCGTGGCCGACGTGAAGACCGCGGTGGCCTGCCTCGACAAGGGCGCACTGGATTACATCGCCAAGCCGGCGCTGCTCGAGGAGGTCCGCGCCCGGCTGGCCAAGGCGCTGGAGAAGCGCGAGCTCATCCTGCAGAAGCGCTTCTATCAGAAGAATCTGGAACTCCGGGTGCGGGTGCAGGCCAGCCGGATCAAGGAGCTGTTCCTGCAGGGGGTGCAGACCCTGGCGCACGCCCTGGAAGCCAAGGATGCGTACACCAGCGGCCATTCCATGCGGGTAAGCCGCTACGCCGCGGCGACCGCGGTCCGGCTGGGTTACACCGGGGAGCGGCTGGAGGAAGTGCGGCTGGGTGCGGAACTGCACGACATCGGCAAGATCGGGACCCGCGAGGCGGTGCTCAACAAGCCCGGCCCGCTGACCGACGAAGAGTTCGCCCACATCACCGAGCACACTACCCTCGGCGAGCGGATCCTGGCGCCGCTTGCGAAAGAGAACCCGACGGTGCTTCGGATCGTGCGGAACCACCACGAGCGCATGGACGGGCGCGGCTTCCCTGACAAGCTCAAGGGCGGCGCGATCCCGATCGAGGCGCGCATCGTCTGCGTGGTCGATGCCTTCGACGCGATGACCACCAACCGCGCCTACCGCGCCTCCCGCACGCCGGAAGCGGCGTACGAAGAGCTGGTCCGCTGCGCCGGGAGTCATTTCGATCCCGAGGTAGTGACTGCGTTCCAGACCGCGTTCCCCGACCCGGGTGTATTGCCTTTGCAGGTGTAGGAACGAAGACACCGACCGGTGGTGACCCAAATCACCGCCGGGCTTTCCGGGCTGCAACAACACTCAGTTGTGACCAGCTTACCACCTTCCCGTCGGCGCGACCCCTCCGCCGCGACCGCCGCGGCATATCAGACCGAGCTTCCACCCTCTTCGTTGAACCAGCCGACGGTATGCCTGCTGGTGGACGACGACCCGGACGTGCGCCAGGCGATGGCCCACGTGCTCGAGACGATGGGACTGTCCTGCATCCAGGCCTCGTCGGGCGCCGAGGCGATCGGTATCCTGGAGCAGGTGGGGGAAGTCCCGCTGCTGATCTCCGACGTCTCCATGCCGGGCATCGACGGGCTCCAGCTCTTGCGTGAGGTCCGGCGCCGCTTCCCCGATATGGCGGTGGTCATGCTGAGCGGAGTGCGGGAGGCGGAAACGGCCGTCGAGTGCCTGTTGGCAGGCGCGCTCGACTACATCACCAAACCGGCCCTGCTCGGCGAGATCCGCTCGCGGGTCCAGCGGGCGCTGGAGAAGCGCGACCTGCTGCTGCAGAACCGGTTCTATCATCAGAACCTCGAACGCCTGGTGGACAAGCAGGCGGAGCGGCTCAAGGAGCTGTTTCTCGAAGGGGTCCAGACCCTGGTCCAGGCGCTCGACGCCAAGGACCCCTATACCCGCGGGCACTCGAGCCGGGTGAGTCACTACGCGCTCAGGATCGCCGAGCGGATGGGGTTCAGCGGCCAGGCTCTGGAGGATGTGCGGCTGGGCGCCGAGCTGCACGATATCGGGAAGATCGGCACCCGCGAATCGGTGCTCCGGAAACCCGGTCCGCTCACCGCCGATGAGTTTACCCACATCACTGAGCACACGGTCCTGGGCGAGCGGATCCTCGCCCCGCTGTCCCGGGCCAACCCCACGGTACTGTCCATCGTCAGGTCGCATCACGAGCGGGTGGACGGCGCGGGGTTCCCCGACGGGCTCGAGGGCAACCGGATTCCCTGGGCCGCACGGATCGTGGCCGTCGCTGATGCCTTCGACGCGATGACCACCGACCGGTCCTACCGCTCCTCGCTGGCTCCGACCACCGCGCTGGAGGAATTGAAGAGCTGCGCCGGAACCCACTTCGACCGGGACGTGGTGGAGGCCTTCAAGGCGGAGTTCCCGGATCCCGCCAGTCTCCTGCTTGGGAGGTAGTCGGCAGAGAGGCGGGCGGGGCGGGCGGGGCGGGCAGGGCGGACAAGGCGGACAAGGCGGACAAGGCGGACAAGGCGGCAACATCGCTCGGCGCGAACTTGACGGGATTCCTCGCTCCGCTCGGAATGACATGCTCCTCGGCCGGACCGCCTGACCGCCGTTCCACCCTCCCGCCTTTTCCGCCTTCTGCACCCCTCCGGCTCCCGCTAGCTTCCAAGCCATGTCCGATACCCTCATGATCAGCGTCTC